>NZ_PSRR01000161.1 GCF_004296405.1 Bradyrhizobium sp. Leo170 | reverse complement strand
CGCCTGTCTCGGCTTTGCGAGCGGCCCCGGGTTACGCCGGCGCTCCACCCGGGCTACGGGACCGTCGCGACTTACGGCGTCGCGATTCCCAATTCCTTCAGCGCCGCCAGCATCCGTGCCGGCGGCTGCATCTGGATGACGAGGGCATTGCCGGTTTCCAGCAAGCTCTTGAGGCTGGAGAGGATCGCGGGCCAGCCGGCGCGGCCGCCGGAGAGGATATCGTCGCTGAGCGGCCGGTCGTGCGATTGCAGGAGCGTCAGCTTGACCGCGTCGCCGGCCTGCTCGATCTCATAGGTCACGAGCGTCGGCCCCAGCTTTTCCACCAGCGCCGGCCAGTTGACGTTGAAGGTCACGGTCAGCTTCCGCGCCGGCTCGCATGCGATCGCCTCGCCGGTGATGTGCGGCGCGCCATCGGGCGTACGCACCATGAATGCGCCGCCCACGCGGAGATCGACCTCGACCGCGTTGCCGGAAAAATACTTCCGGCTGAACTCGGCACTGGTCAGCGCCTCCCAGACCTTCTCCGGTGTGGACGCGATGTAGATCGTGTAGACGATCGCCGGCTTGAATTTCTCGATATTCATGTCCTCTCGAACCCTCCGATAGATCTTCATTTCTATTCGAACCCTTCGATCTCAAGCGCACGAGGCGGGATCGCCAACACTTTCCCGGTCTCGAGCAGGGTCTTGAGTCCCGAGAGGATCGCCGGCCATCCCTTGGAAATGCCATCGAAGAGCTTGCTGCCTTTGGCGAAGTCTTCATGCGTCACGGTCAGCTTCACGAGGTCGCGGTGGGGCTCGATGGTGAAGGTGACCTTGGTCGGCGGCTCCTTGCGCATCTCCTCATCGAGCTGATGCTTGAAGGTGTAAGCGAGGCGCCGCGGCCGGTCTGCCTCGAGGATTTCGCCCACATCCGTCGTGGTGCCGTTCGTGACCAGCGCGAACGGGGAGCCCACCTTCCAGTCGGATTTCACTTCCGTGTTGAACCAGTAACGCCTGGTGAACTCGCTATTGGTCAGCGCCTCCCACACTTTCTCGGGCGTGGTCTCGATATAGGTGACGTATATGAATTCCGGTTTGGACATCTTGAACCCTCCCGCGAAGCTACTCGCCGCTCTTCCAACGTCGGCGCGTCATCGGCATTGACGCGCCGGTCTCCAGCAGCGTTTTCATGCTCGACAGGATCGGGGGCCAGCCGGCGCTGACGCCGCGCAGCATCTCGTCGTCGAGTTCGCTATGCACAACCGTCAGCCTGGTCGAGCCGAACTGTTCCTCGATCGTGAAGGTGACGCGGGAGACCTTGTCGGGATCGCCGAGATTCTCCGGCCGCGCCCAGCTCAGCACGAGCCGGTGCGGACGCTCGCTCTCGATGACGGTGCCGGCGATCGCGACCTTGGAGGGATCGTCGTAATCCTCATGCTGCCACTTCGCGCCCTTGCTCCAATCGGAGCTGTTGCGATGCCTGCCCCAATAATCCTTGGTCATCTCCGGATCGATCAGCGCATCCCAGACCTTTTCGCAGGAAGCTTCGATATAGATCACATAGACGAATTCCGGCTTACTCATCGCGCTCCTCCAGTTGCCGTTTCAATTCGCCGAGCGCGACCAGCTTGGCGCGCTCGAATTTCCTGATCCACCGCTCGCCGATCTGATGGATCGGAACCGGGTTGAGGTAGTGCAGTTTCTCGCGGCCATGCTTGAACGTGGTGACGAGATTGGCCTGTTCGAGAATCGCAAGGTGCTTGGTGACCGCCTGCCGCGTCATGGCGAGGCCTTCGCACAGTTCGTTCAGCGTCTGTCCGTTTCTGGCGTGAAGCCTGTCCAGGAGCGACCGCCGCGATGCGTCCGCCAGCGCTTTGAAGACTTCGTCCATGTGCGCCACAATAGGCAACCAAATGGTTGCATGTCAAGCGCGACGTCATCGAGGAGTCGGATGGCGCAGCGCTTCGCTCTTCTTATCGGGTGTGGCTTGCGCTAGAACGGGGACACCCGAGTTCCCGCTCCGAGCAGTTCCGCCATGTCCCTGCAAGCCTATCTCGCCTACGTCGCCGCCTGCATTGCGCTCGCTTTGCTGCCCGGCCCGATCGTCACGCTGGTGATCGCCAACGGCCTGCGCCACGGCACCCGCGCGGCGCTGACCAATGTGCTGGGCGCGCAGGCGGGACTGGCGATCGTGATCGGCGTCGTCGCCGTCGGTCTCACCTCGCTGATGGCGACCATGGGCTACTGGTTCGACTGGGTGCGCTTTGCCGGCGCGGCTTACCTGGTCTGGCTCGGCATCAAGCTGATCCGCTCCCCGGTCGAGGACCTGAGCGCGGATGAGCCGCCACCGCCGCCGCGCGGCGGATTCTTCCTGCAAGGATTTCTGGTGCTGCTGTCGAACCCGAAAGTGCTGGTGTTCTTCGGCGCCTTCATTCCGCAGTTCGTGGACCTGAACAAGGATCACCTCCCGCAAGTGGCGCTGCTCGGCGTGACCTTTATGGTGACGGCGGCGATGAGCGACATGATCTACGCATTGCTCGCCGGCCGCGCGCGAAAATTCTTTTCCAAGCAGCGGACGCGCCTGGTCTCGCGCGTCTCGGGCGGCTTCATGATCGGCGGCGGCATCTGGCTCGCGTTGACGCGGGCGCGCTAGCGCGCCTTGGACTTGACGAATTCGAATCTGCGAATCTGTTTCCGAGCTTCACGCGGGTTCCCCAGCCCGGCGGATCGAGGCGAGCGGCGACGGCTGTCGCGTGCCTTGATTGACACCATCGTATACTTGTCCTCGCGTGCGGTTAGGGCGTGTTAATAGGCGGCTAGTTCCATCGGCAGAGGGCGTGCCGCCAGGTGTGCGTGAGCAACTGCTCCACCGGACGGAGCGCCGTAGATCCGCGAGCGGACAACGGAGCAGATCGAGCGGTGGGGGTGAAGGTCGAGGTCGCTACCTTGCAGCAACGCGCCAACGAAGGTGAGGCGTTCCAGTTCGGGCCGTTTCGTCTGGCCGTGTCCGAAAGGCTGCTCATGAACGGTGACGTGCAGGTGTCGCTGGGCAGCCGCGCGCTCGATGTCCTGATTGCCTTGGTGGAACGGGCAGGGGAGGTCGTGAGCCACCGGGAATTGATCAAGCGGGTCTGGCCGGATGTCATCGTCGAAGAGGCCAGCCTTCGGGTTTCCGTTGCAGGGATCCGCAGAGCGCTCGGGGATGGTCGCGACGGTGCACGCTACATCACCAACGTTCCCGGACGCGGATATTGCTTTGTTGCACCGGTCCAGCGCTTGGTGCAGGGCGGCCAGTCCACGGCTACGCCTGTCGGGCGTGGCAGGATCCAGACCCTGCCTGCGCGTTTGCAGCGGATGGTTGGTCGCGACGAGACTGTCGAAGCTTTGCGCTTGGAACTAATGTCCCGGCGGTTCGTCAGCATTGTCGGGCCCGGCGGGGTCGGAAAAACCACGGTGGCTGTCGCCGTCGCGCATGGGCTGGCGGACGAGTTCCGCGACGCGGTCTGCTTCGTGGACCTCAGCGCGCTGCAGGAGCGCGCGCTCGTTGTTCCGGCCGTCGCTTCAGCGGTTGGATGCCTCGCGCATACGCAGGACTCGCTATCGCGGCTAATCGCATTTCTTGCCGACAAGCGCCTTCTATTGGTTCTCGATAGCTGCGAGCATGTGATTGAGGCTGTCGCCATCCTGGCGGAGGGCGTGTTCCGCCAAGCGCCGCTCATCCACATCATCGCGACCAGCCGCGAATCCCTCCGCGTTGAAGGCGAGAACGTCCATCCGCTTCGCTCTCTCGACAGTCCAACGAGCGGGACGGCGCTGACAGCGGCCAAGGCACTGGCCTCTCCTGCTGTTCGGCTCTTCATGGACCGGGCCGCCGCCGGCGGATATCGGGACGAGCTCACCGACGAGGACGCGCCCATCGTCGCCGATATTTGTCGCCAGCTTGACGGGATGCCGCTGGCGATCGAGCTGACGGCCAGCAGGGCGAGCACTTACGGCATCGGCGGACTGGCAGAGCTGATCGGCGACCGCTTGATGCTGCTTTGGCAGGGGCGGCGCAGTGTGCCACGGCACCAGACGCTGCAGGCCATGCTCGACTGGAGCTACGATCTCCTGTCGGATCGCGAGAAAGCGATATTGTGCGCGCTATCCGTCTTTGTCGGTGCTTTTACGATGGAAATGGCGCAAGCCATCGTGGCAGAAGCGGACCGCGATGAGCTGCAGTTTGCAACCATCGCAAGCCTGGTCGACAAGTCGTTGATCTCGGTCTCGCTGACGGGAGGCGCAGGCTGGTATCGGCTGCTTGATACGACGCGGGCATATGCCGCGGTCAGGTTGAAGGAGCTGGGGGCAGCGAACGCAACTGCAAGACGACATGCACTCTACTACGCCGAACGCCTCGCGGGACTCCGGGGCAGCACGCTGCGGGATCGCGATCTAACGCCTTACTCGCGACAGATAGGTGACATCAGAGCCGCACTCGAGTGGAGTTTTTCGCCGTCAGGCGACAGGTCGGTTGGTGTGGCGTTGGGCGCCGGCGCGGTGCCCCTGTTCCTTGGAATGTCGATGCTGAGCGAATGTCGCTGGTGGTGCCTGCAAACGATAGATGCACTGTCAGAGGAGGATCGCGGAACAAAGCTCGAACTGAGGCTCCAACTGCCATTGGCGACATCATCGATCCACGCTCATAGTGACAGCGTGGAGGTGGGAACGGCACTGGAGCGGGGACTGAGCCTTGCCGATTCCATGGGCGATGCCGACTACCAGTTGGAATTTCTGGCCGGTCTCAATCTTTATCGCGCTCGGCTCGCGGATTCTGGCGGCTCGTTGGCGGTAGCGCAACGTTACGCTGCCATAGCCAGGGAATTGGGCCGGCCGCGGGAAGTCGTGATGGCCGAGTGGATGCTTGGCGCGAGTTATCATCTGGTGGGAGAGCAAGCGGCTGCCCAGCAGAGCTATAAAAGAGGCTTCGAGCACGCAGCGGCTGCCGGCGTGAGCGAGCTGCATTCCTTCGGATACGATCATCAGGTGCGAGCGTTTGTCGGTTACGCGCGGACATTGTGGGACTGCGGCCTTGCGGATCAGGCGGCTCAATTTGCATATAGAGCTATCGAGGTCGCCGAAAGGAAAGAGCATCCTGTCTCGCTTTGCATCTGCCTAGTCTTTGTCGCGCCGGTGTTTCTGTGGCGGGGAGATCGGCAGATCGCGGAAGAGCTCGTAGAACGACTCATTACCTACGCTGGCAGGTACTCGCTCGCCATGTACAGGGCCGGCGGCCTGGGCTTGCGAGGAGCGCTTATGCTGGAGAGAGGGGATACAGAGCCTGGCATCAAGACCCTGCGTGAAGCTCTGTCCACCTTGCGAACCGAGCAGCGAAACATCCTCTTGCCATCCAATTCGCGCGCCTTGGCCGAAGGTCTCGCCAGCACCGGCAACTCGGCAGAAGCCGCCAGCATCATCGATGCGGCCGTAGCCAACGCATTGCGCGGCTCCGGAACCTTCGAACTGCCCGATTTGCTGCGGGCTCGCGCGACGGTGCTGCTCGCGGCGTCACCAGCGAACTGGCCGGCGGCGGAGGCATCGCTCAAGGACTCGCTCGACTGCGCCAGGCAACAGCACGCTCTTGGATGGGAGCTGCGTTCCGCGATGGCATTGGCGCGCCTGTGGATGGAGCATGGGCGCGTGGACGAAGCACGATCGCTGCTGGGCGATGTGTACGGACAATTTACGGAAGGATTCGAAACCGCTGACCTGAAAGAGGCAGAACGTCAGCTTCGCGTTGTCGGAGCCCGGATGTCATATCCTTGACGTACTTCGTTCTCGCGAGGCCGGCCACGTCCGATGTTGCAGCGCAGCATCATCGCCAAACGTGAGTTTTACAGTTTCTTACACCAATAAACTCGTAGCCAGTCCGGTGCTGCTCCACTCTGCGTTCCTGTCGTCCGCGGAGCAACGGCCATGTCACCACGCTTCCCCTTGCCACCCTTCACTTGGGACACCGCGATAGCGAAGGTCCGAGCTATCGAGGACTGCTGGAATGGCCGCGAGCCCGTTCGGGTGGCACTGGACTACACGGTCGACAGCTTCTGGCGAGATCACCTCGAATTTTTCTCCGGACGCGCCGCCATCGAGGCGTTTTTGGCGCGCAAGTGGGCAAAGCAGTTGGAGTACCGGCTGATCAATGAAGTGTGGGCCTTTGCCGACAATCGGATCGCGGCGCGGTCTGCCTATGAATACTGCGACAGCGAAGGAAACTGGTTCAGGGCCTATGGAAACGAGAACTGGGAGCTCGATCCGGATGGGCTGATACGACGTCGTCTCGCCAGTATCAGCGAGCAGCCGATCGCTGAGGCCGACCGGATGTTCCTGTGGCAGTTGGGACGCAGGCCCAATGACCACCCTGAGCTCAGCGATTTCGACTTTTGAGACGCTTGGAGCGCAGCTTTCTGACAACAGGCGGATCCTGCTCGTTCTCCTCCCCGCCTGAGATTGGATCCGCCGAGCTAAAGCCGAAGCAATCATCTGAGTGGTCCAGCGATGACGACACAGTTCAACCGGCTTGATCTGAACCTCTTGCGCGTCTTCGACGCTGTCATGGAGGAACGAAGCGTGTTACGCGCGGGTCAAAGGATTTGCCTTAGTCAGTCGGCCGTCAGTCACGCTCTCGCTCGGTTGCGGGAAATGCTGGGCGACGAATTGTTTGTCCGCACGGCCGCTGGAATGCAGCCGACTGCGCGTGCGCTTGCCATGGCGCCATTGATCCGGGAAGCATGGAAATCACTGGAAACGGCGATCGGCCTGCCGAGATTCGAGCCCGGCAGATCGGCCAGGCGGTTCACGATCGCGGTGAGCGATTTTGTGACCATGGTTATGGTGCCTGATCTCCTCCGCTTGTTGACGCAAGAGGCGCCGTTTGTCGACCTCGTGATCCGTCCGGACTGTCGGATCGACCTGACCGAGCAGATCGATCTCGGACTGATCGACGCCGCAATCGGAACTTTCCCGGACGTTCCTGCACGCTTCCGGTCGAGCTCTCTGTTCGCGTATGACGATGTTCTCATCGCCCATTCTTCGCGGAAGCTTGGCAGGCTGTCGCTCGAAGCGTTGTCCGGCCTATCCATCGCCGCGGTGTCGCTGCACGGCGAGCACGAAGGGCTCGTGAACGGCTTCGTATCCGAACGTGGATTGGCTCGCCGATCGGAAATGTACGATCGAGCGGCGCTCGAACAGGCCTTCGCCGGATCGCAGCGAGGTCCGCGTATCGCGATTTCGCTGTCGCACTTTCTCGCGCTGCCCGCTCTGCTCGAGGATACCGAGCTCGCCGCGATCGTACCGCGGCCACTCGCGAGGTCATTGGCCCGCATCCATCCCTTATCGACGTACGAGCTGCCCTACAAGACGAACTTGGCGGACGTTGGCGTTCTCTGGCATGAACGCAATACGAACGATGCGCCGCAGCAGTGGCTGCGCGAGGTGCTGAGGCGGGCAACCGGGTCGCTGCGCGCAACTCCTGCTTGTTTCCCATCAGCCGCCATGCGTCCATCCCCTCCGGCGACGTCGATTGCGCGCTTTGTCGCACCGATATCATCGCGCGCCAGCGAAGCAGCAGGGGCATGAATGCAGATGGAACTGCCCTTCCACGAGGCCGGCATGATCGGGGTCCTGAACTCTTCGTTCGCGCGCCTGAGGATTTCGCGCGGTCAATCACGGGAAGGTCGCCCTCGAGTCGCTCGTGCTAGCATCATGGTGGCGTTGTCGCCGCAACGTTACACGTGTCGCCGAAGCGTCACATGCGCGTCGTCAGCCAAGCCCGATAATCGCTGCGTCGTTTCCGACCAAAACTCGCGCTGATTGCGCAGCGAAAATGGGGCGTCCATATGAACTTGAAGAGTTTTCTCTCCTTGATATTGGCAATGTCGCTCGCTGCATCGCTGACCGGCGTTGCCGCGCCGGCGCACGCCGATAACGACGGCGGCAACCGCGACCACGGCGACAACCGCGACCATGATCATGACGGGAACCATCATGGCCCTAAGTCGCCGCGAGTGGTGGTGATCTCGCTCGACGGCGCCAAGCCCGATTTCATCCGGCAGTTCATCGACGAGGGCGTGCTGCCGCGTGACGGCGGCCTGGCGCGGCTGAGCCGCCGCGGCGCGGTGGCGGAGCAGAACGTGACGGCGTCGCCGTCGCTCACCGCGGTGTCGCACATCGAAATCGCCACCGGCTCGACGGCGGTCCACAACGACATCCCGTCGAACACCTTCCAGGCGATCGTCGGGCCGATCTCATCGAGCATCAGCGGATTTGCGGCACCGATCGGCGGCTATCGCGAGAGCCCGCTCGGGCCTTCGCCGCGCCCGACAGCGTTGCCGCTGTGGGTGCAGTTGCGCCAACAGGGCAAGAAGGTGGTCACCGCGACGTGGCCGGGCGGCGACGGCGCCGACATCTCCATCAACAACACGGTGGTGCAGCCGGCCCAGCCGATCCGCGTCACCGACTTCACCGTGCCGTTCGGGGCGTTCGGCGGCATCGGAGCCCAGGGCTTCTCGCTGTCCCGGGGGGACTTCACGTCCGATCCGGCTGTTGTCACGGCGCTCCAGGCGGCCGGCCACTTCTCGTTCAGCCCGGTGCTGGTGACGTCGGCGCCGGTCGAGACATTCTCGTGCTCCTCGGCGTCGACTGCGACCTGCACCAATGCGGCGACGCTCGACGTCAAGTATGCGATCCGCGTGGCGGCGCTCGACACCACCAATGACCGCAAGGTGAACTACGACACCCTGGTGTTCTTCGACACGGCCCGCGGCATCACGGCAGGACCGTTCCACGCCCCGTCGACCGGACCGGCCTACGTCAAGCTCGGCGGCGAGAATGCGCCGTTCTTCTTCGAAGGCAGCGGGGCCAAGGTCGGCGCCGCGTACTTCGTCTCGGCGCTGGCGCCCGATCTTTCGGTCGTGCGTTTCGCCCGCTACGGTGCCAACTTCATCCCGCGCAACGTGGCGGTGCTGGCCGATGTCGACGACATCAACAACAATGTCGGGTTCTGGCGTCCGCAGGCTGACTTCCGCATTCCGGAGCGGCTGAGCCCGGGCTTCACCAACTTCCCCGACCTCGAGATCGAGACGATGTTCGAGGACATGGTGAAGACCTTCGTGCGCTACCAGGCGAACATTGGCGAGCGCGCGATCCGGAACCATCCCGACGCCGACCTGGTGATGATCTATATCGAGCAGCCCGACGGCTCCGAGCATCAGTTCCTGCTCACCGACCGCCGCCAGGGCACCAACCCGACCGACCCGAACTCGATCGGCGCCAACCAGGATCCGGCCAAGGTCGCGCGGTACGCTTCGTATATCCGCTTCGCCTATCAGACGGCCGACAAGGCGGTGAAGCAGATCGCCGATGCGGCGGGCCGTGACAGCAATGTCATCGTGGTGTCGGACCACGGCTTCGCGCCGTTCCACACCTCGGTCAGCCTGACCAACATCCTGCGCAATGCCGGCATCGACACCACCAAGATCGCGATCCGCACCTCAGGTCCGGCGGCCAACATCTACGTCAACCTGCAGAACCGCGAGTTGGGCGGCACCGTCGATCTGGCGGCCTACAAGGCGCTGGTAACGCAGATCACCGACGCGGTGAAGAACGCGGCCGATCCCAACCCGAAGTTCAACTTTTCGCTCAAGGACGGGCGGATCTTCACCGTGGTCGAGACCCGGCCGCTGCAGTGCGAGGAAGGGACCGGGGAGTGCACCAGCAAGACCATCGGCCAGGATTTCGGCGATGTGTTCGCGCTGATGGCCCCGGGCTACAACTTCGACGGCATCCAGAACCCCGGCGTCGCCCGCCTCGGCGATGCGCCGTTCAATGCGGCAACGACCATGCTGTCGATGCCGAACTTCTACGGCGCCCATGGCCACGATCCCGAGCTGCCGGTGATGAGCGCGACCTTCATCGCCGCCGGCCCGCAGATCCGCAAGGACGCCACGATCCGCCGCATGCGCAACACCGACGTGGCGCCGACCGTCATGCAGATCCTGGGTGTCACGCCCCGCCGCGTCGACGGCGAGGTGCTGCGCGAGATCCTGCGCTGAAAACCGGCGCGCGATCCTCAAACTCGTCCGATGGGCGCCGACCAGCGCCCATCGGAACTGGCCTCGTTGTGCAGCTCAGCCGTTTCTCTGAGGCCCTGCTCCATACGCGTGGAAGCGGGTTCCTCGTTGCTGCACGTCCTGGCTTCTCTTCGCCAATTTTTTGGCCGCTCGCCTACAATCGCAATCGTTTCCCGGCCGACTGAAACAGCTCTGTAATGCGGCCGGTTCAGTTTTTACGGCAGAAGATTGGTAGCGGGACAGCAGTTCAATGAGAATCACTCTATCGCCCTGACGTGCCAAGGGCCAACCCGACCGATAGATCGGCCTTCCTCGTCCGCGCGGAGCCGTGGACCTGCGGGGCCAACTCCAGCGATGTCGAGCGCCCAGTCTGAGGACGCTGCATTGGGCCGTAGGGTTCAATGGTTCGTGAGGCTGTTGAATGTTACCCGTGCCGCCATAGGCTCACCCGCCGCCAGTCTTCTCGTCGCTCTGCCATCCCTGGCATCGACATGGGCCAACCTGTTTTCACGGCCGTGGGTGCCACTTCTCCGCGACGAACTGGTCAATGAAGGCTCGGAATAGCGCCACCGCTTGATGGCGTTATTTCCGATTGCAGTTCGGAGAACTCTTCATGCAATGGCGCTTGTCGGTGGACTGGGCACGGTCGGTCTGATGCCACCGATCATGCGTAGGAAAAGGTCGAAATGAGCAGCCTGTTATCACGCTTATTCGCGCTGGTGGCAGTCGCAATACTGCCGGCAATCGCGATACAGGCGTACAATGAAATCGACCTGCGTCGTACGCGCCAAGTTGAAGTACAGGACGAGGTATTGGGGCTCGCCAAGCTCGCCGCCGCTGAGCAGCAGCAGATCGTCCTGGGAGTTCGTCAGGCTATGACCGCGCTTTCGGAGCTTCCGGCGATAAAGGAGAAGGACGTCCAGGGATGCAACGCTTACCTTTCCAGGATCAAGCAACGATACCCGGAGTTCATCGTCTTTATCGTGGTCGACATCAATGGCAACTCCTTCTGCGACTCAACCAGAGAGCATAAGCCATCTACCGCCGCTGGACGTGCCTACTTCGCCAGCGTCGTAAAAACCGGACAATTCACGGTCGGAGAGTTCGCAGTCGGCCGAACCACCGGTCGCAACGTCCTCCAGTTTGCGCTGCCATTCTACGACGATCAGGACCGCATGGGCGGCATCGTCGTAGCGGCTCTCAGCCTCGATTGGCTTGCTGACTACATCGCGAAAAAGGGCGTTCCCACGGGAGCCGCGCTTGCCATCACGGACCGCAACGGCATCTGTCTCGCTCGCTATCCTGACAATGCCCTGTTCGTCGGCAAGAAGCTGCCCGCCGGGAAGGATCCGACGCTCTCCAACGGGACTGTAGAGGATATGGTCAACATTGACGGCGTGCGAAGAATTGTCGGATTCGCCGCTGTGGGGGAAGATCTTCTTGTCAGCTACGGCCTTGGCAAGGCGCAGACTTTCACCAAGATCGAACATCGCACGCAGCGCGACGTGTTGTTCATCTTCATGGGCGCCCTGGTCGTTTTGATCCTGACGGCGTGGGGCGCCCAACGGTTCATCCAGCGCCCGTTTGCACAATTGGTTGACGCTGCGAACCGATGGCGGCTCGGCGAATTCGGCCGGCGTCTGGACATCCCGGGCAATTCGGAAATCGCACGGGTCGCCAGGGCATTCAACGCCATGGCCGATGCGCTGAAGCACCGTGAGCACGAATTGTCCGAAGCGAGGGAGCAGTTCCATCAGAGCCAGAAGATGGAGAGCGTCGGTCAGCTCACCGGCGGCGTCGCGCACGACTTCAACAATCTGCTCACGGTGGTCTCCGCGAACCTCGAACTCATCGAGGCGGGCGATGATATCGGCAAGATCCGGCACTTCGCCGCGGCTGCACGGCGTGCTGTCGATCGGGGGGCAAAGCTGACGGCGCAGCTTCTCGCCTTCTCGCGACGGCAGATATTGAATCCAAGGCCGGTCAACACAAACCAGCTTGTTTCCGAGTTCCAGGGAATCATTCGCAAGGCGGTTGGGGAGGCATGCCGGGTCAAGGTGTGGACCAGTGAAGGGTTGTGGCTGTGCCATGTCGACCCGGCGCGGCTGGAGACCGCTCTCCTCAACCTGGCGCTGAACGCGCGCGACGCCATGCCCAATGGCGGCGTGCTCGACATCGAGATGAAGAACGTCGTCGTGGGCGAAGGAGCCGTGGCGGGGTGCTTGCCCGGATCGTATGTCAGGCTGTCTGTTAGGGACACTGGTTCTGGAATGCCTCCCGAGGTGCGGAACCGAGTGTTTGAGCCATTCTTCACAACGAAGGAGGTCGGCAAGGGTAGCGGGCTCGGCCTTAGCATGGTCTACGGCTTTGTCCGTCAGTCCGGGGGGCACATTGCCGTCGAAAGCGCATTGGGAAAGGGGACCACTGTTTCTCTCTACTTGCCGAGAGCCACGCAAACGCCTTCCGTCGAACTGGACGACGTCCGATCCCAAGCGTTTCCGGCCGGTTCGGAGCGAGTCCTGGTTGTCGAGGACAACGACGATCTTCTGGACCTCACGTCGGCGATGCTGACCAGGTCGGGCTATCAGGTTCGTTGCGCTCGCAATGGCACGGAAGCGCTTCGGCTGCTCCGGAGCGAGGAATTTGACCTCCTGCTGAGCGACATCGTGATGCCAAACGGGATCAACGGCATTGAGGTTGCCCGCGAAGCGAGGAAACTGAACAAAGGCATCAAGATCCTGCTTGCCTCGGGCTATGCGGGCGACGCGCTGGACCGACATCAGGCGGTAGGCGAATTTCCGATTATCGACAAACCGTTCCGCATGTCAGAATTGGCGGCGCGCTTGCGGTCAATCCTGCACGAAGCTTGAGCGGCTTTCGCGCCGTTGCTTCCGGATCGGCAGCGGTCCGCTACGGGGGGCAGAACCGGCGGTGGGCGCTACCCCTGCGGCCTCCCGCGCCGGGCAGGCGGCAACCCCCCGACAACCCGACGCGCGCAAGCAAATTGCGGCGGGCTTCGTTGACGCCGTCGGGCGGGGATACGACATATCCTGTACCGTCGATCCAGGTCACCACCGAGGAATAAGCTATGAACCCGCCGCCAAACATCGATCCCGGCACCGTGTATTCCGACAACGACGTTGTGCACTGGCTGACCAACGACACGCGCGATGAGCGCTTCATCGACAATATTTTCGCCGAGATGTGTATTCGCCTTCAGCGAGCGGGCATTCCTGTCAAGCGGGCGTCGCTTCACATCCTGATCCACCATCCTCAATGGCTCGGCGCCCGGATGATGTGGGTCGATGGAATGCGCGAGGCCGAGATTCAGAGAGTCGACTACGATGTCGTGGGGCGATCCGAATACATCGGCAGTCCAGCAAACGAAATTCGCGATGGTGCCACCGAGGTGCGCGAAAACCTCGCACGCGATGCCTCGCTGGGCCGTAAGCATGCCATCTATGACGAGATGCGGGCCAAAGGCTTGACCGACTATGTGGCCTGGCCGCTGTATCATACGCTCGGCAAACGGCACATCGTGACCTTCGCAACCGACCGGGTGGGAGGTTTCGACGACGCGCATATCGCCAGCGTGCTAAAACTGTTGCCGATCCTGGCGCTGGTCAGCGAAATCCGTATCAAGAACCGGCTGGCGCGAACGCTGCTCGAAACCTATGTCGGGTCGCATGCCGGCGAATTGATTCTGGCCGGCGCCACCAGGCGCGGCAGCGGGACGACGGTACGCGCCGCCATCATGATCTGCGATCTGCGTGATTTCACCAGGATCTCCGATAACTGGCCGCGCGATGACGTCATCGATCTCCTGAACGGCTATTTTGACGCGATGTCGGAGCCGATCGCGCGACATGGCGGGGAAATACTGAAATTCATCGGCGACGGTCTGCTCGCCATCTTTCCGCTCAGCCAGCCGTCGGCCTGCGCAAATCTGTTGCGCGCCGTGGCCGAAGCCCGTCAGGCCGTGATTGCCCTGAACGAAAAGAATGGCGAAACCGGTCGTGAGCCGCTGAATTACGGTATCGGCGTCCATGTCGGCGACGTCATGTACGGCAATATCGGGTCGCGCACACGCCTCGACTTCACCGTTATCGGTCCCGCGGTTAACATGGCTTCGCGTCTCGAAACCCTGACCAAACAATTGGGTAGAAAGGTGCTGCTGTCCCGCGCGTTCGCCGACTTCGTCAAAAGCGATTTCGATCTCGAACGCGTCGGCGAATATCCGGTGCGAGGCTTCAGCGAGCTAATCGAGCTGTTTGCCTATCATGGCTGAATGCGGAGCTATCGCCGGGTGCGAGCCGCTCCGCCTGCGTCGCGAAGTTTGCCAGATTAGCGCTGCCTTGTTAACGTTCAGTCGGCTGTGATAGCCTCAAGGGTTCAAAGCAATAAGCCCCGGGAAAATCCTCTGAGACGCCGCAGGATTTCAACGTCCTCGGTAGGGCGGCTGCAGCATCTCAGTTTGGCGTATCAAAGGTCATAGCCGTGCCAACCTTGAGAAGTGGGGGCAGCGCTTCCCGATCCGCCATTCGAGTTCTTGACGAGCGATGGCCCGGCGGGATTTGACATCGCGCTGGTGCAACGCATCGCCGGGATGCTCGGCCGCCAATGGCGGCTGGTCCCGTACACGGGCTCCGATTTCAACGGCATCTTCGCCGGTCTGGATGCCGGCAGTTACGACTGCGTCGCCTCTGGCACCACCATCACGCCGGGCCGGGAGGCAAAGGCCGATTTCTGCAGGCCCTATGCGATCTCAGGCCAATCACTTGTCGTCGATGTCATCCGCAATCCGAACGTACATGGCATCGCCGATCT
This sequence comes from Bradyrhizobium sp. Leo170, assembly GCF_004296405.1. Classification (GTDB taxonomy): domain Bacteria; phylum Pseudomonadota; class Alphaproteobacteria; order Rhizobiales; family Xanthobacteraceae; genus Bradyrhizobium. The sequence continues at coordinate 3,163 of NZ_PSRR01000161.1, read as the reverse complement.
CAAAGGTCTGGTCGTCGGGGTGCAGCAGGGCAACACCAGCCAGCCAGTTGCTGAAAAACTGGTTGCGGAGAAACGTGCTGCGCGGGTGCGCGTCTATGCTTATCACGAGATCGAGAAAGCGCTCGACGATCTGACAAGCGGAGGCTGTGACGCCTTCATGAAACTCGCACCTGTCACGGCTTGGCTCGTGCGCGGCCGGCCGAGGCTTGGGGTCGTCGAGACCGGCATCACTGTGGAGCGCCTTGGCATCTGTGTCCGCAAAGGAGACATCGCGCTGCGCGATGCAATTAGCGGTGCGCAGGCCGCGCTTGCAGCCGACGGCACGTTGGCCATGCTGGTCAAACAGTGGCTCGGAGCCGGGGCCACGCTGCCATCGTGAACATCGCCGCATGCTCCCGCTGGCCGAGGAAGAGGACACGTGTCGGTGGGCGGACTCGATGCGTATGGCTCAACAGGAGCGTCAGCACTCGAGTGAGGTTAGAATCCAGTCGGCTCGCTCGGCGACGTTCAGTTTCGGCAGCACGCGGATGTCGTAGCCCAGGGACGGATAGACGCTGATCAATCGTTCGTATTCCGCAACGGCCTCAGCGAGACTGTGCCGTCGTGCCCGGTCTGTCGCGTAGATCTCGGGCCAGGGCGGCGTGATGAACACGCGTTTGTTGTAACGATGAACCAGACCGAGACTCTGAAGGACCGGCTCCCCCGTCAGGTGCTGGAGCGCAGCGCAAGCATCGATCAAGCCTCGATCAAAAAAAATCCAGCGGGCGCCGGCTTCAGCCGTGACTTCAGCCTTGGCCCGATCGGCGAGTGACACCTCTATCGCGCGCCGGGCAAAGGCAACCGCATCCACCCACGGCAGCGCTCTCCCACCGCAATTGAGTTCCTCGGCCACCACCCGCCGGCCCGGCTCGTCGACCGTAGCGAAACCACGTTGTCGAAGCTCTGCCAGCAGGGTCGATTTGCCACCGCCGGAGCAGCCTGAAATTGATACGAAGTTTTCCATCTAACCGGTTGCTTTCAAGTCGCCCGTGCTTCATGCGTTAGAGCATGTTCCGGAAAAGTGGAGACCGGTTTTCCGAAAAAGATCATGCTCGTGAATATCGCTTTTGGCTCAAGAGTGGAGGGGGAGCCGAGTGGAGGGCCCGACGTCCGGCTTATTTGCTTGAAGTAGGGCAGCGGCTTCACGCTCAGCATGCTGCCGGCGAAGGCGAGGGGCATACCACCGATGACGAGTCCGGCAACCGCACTCCAGCCATCAGCTAGGTTGCGCTAATCGACTGTCCTCCAGCACATGTGCAGCATAGGCGTCATGAACGTTGCGATCCACTGGAACTGGTGAGCTAGTTCACAATGCCCGAGATCATTGAGTGTTAGATAGGTTTCATGCGGAGCCTGACCATGCGCGCCATCATCGTATTTGCTATCCTTTTCGTAATCGTGGCTGCAACGCACCACGGTGCCTATCGACCGTATCCAACTGCTCCAATGCCTGCAGTCAATGTTCCTTGACCGGACTAGCCTGGGTTCGTAAAACATGGGCTCTTGAAGAGGAGTTGTAATGGCGAAGAAAAAGAAAGCCACGCGGGTGTTGTGGTCGAAGGACGACCTGAAGACGCTCAAGACCATGGCGAAAGAGAAGCGTGGTCGAGACAAAATCGCAAAGTCTCTCAAGAGGTCGCCCGCAGCGGTGACCGTGAAAGCATCGGCCCTCGGCATTTCACTGAGCACCAAGTAGCTTGACACCCCTGCTTGCGAGGCTCGCGATGGGAATGCGTAGGCCGATTCCGTCTCCGCGCGGCTCGGCCCGTATCTTAGATAGATAGCTTCATCGCGTCGATGCAAGGCGTTCGCGTCAGCGCGCATCCGCCTTGCCTCCGCAATGCACATGTCGCTTCGATAGCGACCAGCTCGATCTGAATTCGGCATGCGAGACCCCTCACGCGTGACGGCGTTGTCTCGCGCGTCGAGCGGATCGGCCGGCATCGAACTGATTAGAGTGTTTTCGAGCGAAGTGGGTACCGGTTCGCGTGAAGAAAACGCGTCAAAACAAGAATCTAGAGCTTCTGTTCTGATTCAATCAGAACCGAAAATGCTCTAGTCCAAAAGACGCACTGGTTCGCGCAGCGATGAGTTGCGCGACCATGCAGCGCATGCCGCCAGGCAGGCGGCGCTATGCAATTCGCATGCGGGCGCCTTGCCTGCTCCATTCAAGCGCAAATTGAATATCCCCCGATTTGAAATTTATTTATGCCGCGAAGAGACGTTCGGCCGGATTCAACTCATTAGAAAATCACGACTATCCACGTTTGGTTTGACGAAGATCGACATCTGGTTGTTCAGCAAAGGGCTGGGGTGCGACACAACAGCAAATTGAATTAAATCACGACTAATATTTAATTCGCGAAAATTAAACATTTTCGGACGGTGTCATAGCATGAGGCAGTTATACGAAGAGTCCGGTTTGGGCCGCATGGCTCTCGGAGTGCAGACGTGGCCACGCACGCTTCTGCGAAGAAATGTCCGAGTGTCAGCTTCAGACGAAGACGAGTCGCTGTCGCTGCTCGCCGCGCGGAATTTGCAGGAAGGTCTGGGCCTGAGTGCCTCAGGTGCCGCGGCGTCGGCATCCACTGCAACTTCGGACGCCGGATTTGCAGCGTTGACGACCGAAGTCCGGACGCCAACCTCCGCGGCGGCAGAACCAGCGCCGACAAATCCTGTGGTCATCCTTGGTCACGTGCCTTCGACAGCGACCCCGAACATTTTCGGATCTTCGACACCTCCAGCAGTCGCGCAGGTTTGTGGCTGCGGCTACTTCATTGCCCCAACACAATTGCTCGATCAGAGAGCAGCCAATGCGGCGTCGGCGCAGTTGCATGGCAGCCGCGTGTCTGGCGGAGCAGATTTCGTATTGACCGGCCGCGCCGGGGTCATGGGTGCCTCTACCAGTGTCTCCATGTCCTTGGAGAACGTTGCGCCGCTCGCAAATTGGAATGCACTACCAGGCGGAGGGGCGATCAGAAGTTGGGGCATGCTGCCGGGCGGCGGAGAGACTGGTACCGGCACGGGGAAGGGTGAAATCGGAATTCTGTCGGGCTCGGTAACGACTGCAGAGCTTTCTCCTGCCGCGCGGCAGCCCAACATAACCGCGTCACCTAACGCGCTC
>NZ_PSRR01000160.1 GCF_004296405.1 Bradyrhizobium sp. Leo170 | reverse complement strand
CCCGAGCGATCAAAGGTCGCCGCGATGAGATCATTCTCGCGACCAAATTTGGTGTCGAGCGTGATGCGCGCGATCCCAATGCACGTCACCTAGACAGCCGCCCTGAAACGGTCCGGGTCTCCTGCGACGCCTCGCTGAAGCGGCTCGGGGTCGAGCGGATCGATCTCTACTACCAGCATCGCCTCGATCCGAACGTCCCGATTGAGGAGACGGTGGGAGCGATGGCGGACCTTGTTCAGGCAGGCAAGGTTGGTTTCCTTGGCCTCTGTGAAATCGGTGGTGAAACCTTGGCCCGCGCACACAACGTGCATCCGATCGCAGCAGTGCAGTCGGAATATTCGCTATGGTATCGCGCGCCAGAGAGCGAAATTCTGCCGGCATTGCGTGAACTCGGCGTCGGCTTTGTTCCTTATAGCCCACTCGGCAAAGGTTTTCTTGCGGGGCAAATTCGCTCCCAATCCGATCTCGTTTCGACGGACTGGCGGCATAACAGTCCTCGCTTTCAGGAAGAAAATGTCCGGAAGAACTTGGAGCTCGTCGCCGAGATTGAGGCCATTGCTGGTGAACACGATGCGACGCCAGCTCAAGTCGCGCTCGCCTGGCTACTCGCGCAGGGTGACGAAATGGTGCCGATTCCAGGGACCAAAAAAGTGGCGCGACTAGAGGAAAATCTCGGCGCCTTGTCCGTCAGGCTGAGCGAAGGTGATCTGGCACGCGTCGAGGCCGTCTTCACTCCGCGTGCGGTCGCCGGCGAACGCTATGGCAACGTCGGCGCCCCTCCAACGCATCGCTAGGCCTCTAACCAGCGAAGCGACGATCACCGCGCGCTTTCCCGGCGTCGTCTACCGCCCGCTCAACAATGAGATTCTGCCGTTCTGCGCGATCTGGTCGCCGCAGAACGACAACCCAGCTCTCCGGCGTTTGCTAAGCCTCGCCAGAACCATGTCGCGGAGATCGAAGGCCGCCACAATACCGGGACTTATCGCTAGTTCTGTGACGTCGAGCCCGAGCTAGTGGACGGGCGTCCGCGTCGTGCTTTCGCAAATCCTCGGTCGGTCGCCATGAATCGCTCAATCATCGGCGAAATCAGCTTCACCGGGTCGCCCACAGGCTGTCCGGTTTCGCGGGCGTGCACTTCGGCATAGACGATGAGATCGCGATGCACCGCAGCCGGCAACTCGACGGTGAGCTTGACCGGCTTGTCATCCGCGAGAGCCCCGAGTTTCAGTTTGGTCATGGCGTCCCTCCCTTCCCATAGGGCGTCAGCACGAGGTCGCGCGTGACGATGACACGAACCGGGAAGCCGGGGCGGATGGTGAGCGTCGGCTGGATGTTGAGCTGGCGCTGAACGATCTGCTGGCCGGTCTGGCTAATGCTGTTGGACGCGCCGCTGCGGATCGCCTGTACGAGATTGTTCTCGTTCTGGCTCGTGCCGGCTTCGGCGCCAACGCTGAGCAGCGTCGAGAGCACGGCTGCCTGAAACAGCTTGCCCCAATGATTGTCGACCTCGTCTTCGAGCCCGGCATAGCCTTGCGTATCGGCGCCCGGTTGCCGTTCCAGCACGATCGACATGCCGTCCGGCATGATGATGCGCGTCCAGACGAGGAGAATGCGGCTTTGGCCGAAGGCCACCGAGCTGTCGTATTGGCCGATCAGCTTCGCACCCTGGGGGATCAGGAGATACTGGCCGGTCGGGCTGTCGTAGACGGCTTCAGTCACCTGGGCGGTGATCTGGCCAGGGAGGTCCGAGCGGATGCCGGTGATGAGGGCCGCGGGTATGACGGTGCCGGCCTGCACGACGTAGGGCGAAGCCCTGGGTTCGAGACGATCTGGGCTGACCGTTCGCTTGTCAGTCGCGGCATTGAGGAAGGCTGTCTTGCGGTCTTGCATGTTCTGCGCGGCGCCGGCGTCGACCGGCGGTGTGGGCGTCGGGCCCGCCGTGGTCCCCGCCGCAGCCGGCGCGACGAGTCCTACCGGCTGGGGCTGCTGGTTGGTCTGGGCGAAGAGACGGCTGAGCCGCGCCGCCTCGATCTCCTGGGCGCGGCGCTGCGCCTCCGGATCTGGCGTTGTCGCGGGAGCCACGGCGTTCGGCGCTGCCCCTGCGTTGAGGATCGGCTTGCCGAGATCGCCGGGCAGCGGCGGCCCAAGCGGCGGCGCTTGGCGCGGCAGGCCGGTATAGTCTCTTGGGAGTCCTGCCAGGCCTTCAGCAGAGGGACGGTTCTGCGTCGAGAGCAACTCCTGGCCGCTCTGCGCCGCGTTGCGAGTCTGGAGCGCATAGCCGAGCGCGCCCGCGACGGCGAGCGCCGACACGGCGCCGAGCCCAATCAGCACTCTGCGCGACAAGCGCGTGACGCGCGGCCGCTCGCCCCGAAGCCGCAGGTCTGGCGCCACGGACGGTTCGGGCGCTGCGCTCCTTTCCTCGTTCGGAGCGTCTGTCATGACCGCGGCCTTCCGTCGGTGCGGACGATACGGACGCGCCGCTCGCTATCCTTGTCGCCGAGGCGCAATTCGGCGGCGGCGAACAGGCGGTCGACGATGTAGTAGTTGCGGTTCACCCGGTAGTTCACCAGCTCGGAACCGCCGGCCGGACCGATGACGAAGAGCGGCGGCATTTCGCCCTGGGCGATGCCGCTCGGGAATTCGATATAGACCTTCTTCCCGTCGTCGAAGGCGCGCAGCGGTCGCCAGGCCGGGTTGTCGCCCTGGATCGCGTAACGGAAGTTGATCGAGGCAAGATCGACCCCGCTGGCGATCGGCGCCGCGGCGTCGGCCTCCTGATTCTGCCGCCGAAGCGCGATGAGCTGGTCCTCAGGATACTGCCAGGAGACCGAGGCCATGTAGGTCTTCTCCGTCGAGCGCAGCTCGAGGAGGTAGGTCCGCCGATCCGTATTGATCACCAGATTGGTGAGCAACTCCGGTCTCGTCGGCTTGACCAGGATGTGGACCTTTTTGGTCGCGCCCGCGCCGCTCTCGGTGTCGCCGATGATCCAGCGCACGGTGTCGCCGGCCGCCACGGGGCCGGAGCCGACGAGCTGCTCGCCGTCCTGCAGCGCGATATCGGTGATTTCGCCGGGCGCCGTATAGACTTGGTAAAGCGCCCCGCCAGAGAACGGATAGACCTGGACCGCGTTGATGAAGCCGTTGCGCACCGGCTGGATACGGGCGGCGGCATTGGCCTGGTTGACGCGCACGGTCGGGTCAGCGGCTTCGGGTATGGGCTTTCCACCGTCGATCGGCTTCAATTGTCCGGGCAGCGGCAGAGGCTTCGGCAGCTCTACGATCTTGATGGGCGCAGGCGGATCGGAAGCAAGCTTCGCCGGCACAGCGCTGTCGTAATTTATGTCAGGCGGAATGAAATTGTGGGCACAGCCGCCAAGCGCGGTGAAAGACATCAGCAAAGACGCGAGGCCGGCTTTAGGGAAAGCTGCATTTGCTCCCTTCCGGTTTTGCTGAATGACGGAGATACGCGAAGCCGGACCGCCGGCTTCCTTAGAAATCGGCGAGGTCATTGTCCTAGCTCCTTCGACCAGTTGATGGCGGTGACGTAGATGCCGAGCGGGTTCTTGCGGAGCACGTCGGCGGAGGTTGGCGTCTGGATGGCGATGGTGAGGATCGCGGTCCAACGGGTGTTGTCGGCAAGCGCGCCGTCCTGGTAGCGATGCTCGACCCACTCGACGCGGAAGCTCGAGGGTGGCCGCAACGAAGAGTGCCACCAACTCGTCGAAGACAGACTTCGGATCGAGGTTTTCCTCAGGCTGGTCGATGATCAATGGTCGATCGTCTGAATCGTCGAGAGCGAGGTAGAGGAGTAGCAACACGATCCCACGCGTGCCGGGTGACAGCTTGCGGATGTCGACACCATCGTAGGAAATCTCGTACCGGACCGTGATGTGATCGGTGCCGAAAAGCCAAAGCGCGAACCGTTTCGACCAGGCCCGGAATTCGGCCTGCTGCGTCGGCGCAAAGGGTGCGTGCGACAGGAGGTCTCTCAGGTATCTTGCCATGAAGGCCGTCATGGCCGCTTGGACATCGGCCGCCGATCCCGTCTCCCAGGCCAGCTTGAACGCCTGCGACGCGACCGCGATCAGCGAGCCCCGGCCGTGAAAGGGGCCGGAGTCGCGTCTATCGATGAGTTTTTCCTCCGCGAACGAGCCCCATTCGGCGACGTCGGCGATCCGGCGAACCGAGAAACTCAGCTTCTTGAGCGTTCCTGATGACGCCGCAAGCCGCGCCATCAGCGGGGCATAGAGGCCGGCCAAGGCGTTCTGTTCGTTGATGATCGCCTCGAAGACCCGGCCGTAGGTGTCGTCGCGCTCGGTCTGAAGGTCTTTCCGGCGCGCTGCCGCGCTTTGCGCGTCGGTGAGCCGGGTTTCGAGGGTCTGAAGCGCGGAATTCTCCTGTGCGATGCGGCCGGTCAGCGCCGTGTACTGATCGCGAACCAGCTTGTCGGCGCTGAACAGCGTCTCGAGGCGTGTCATTTCGGCCGCGATTGGGGCGAGCGGAAGCGTCGAGAGATCGGCGGTGTCGGCGACCAGCGCCACATTCAGGTCGCCGGGCGGCGGCGGAACCCCGTTGAGCTTGCGGACCTCGCCGTCGGCCCACGCCATGTAGGCTGTCAGGCTCTTGTCTACGTCACCCTTGTAGATCAGCAGGAAATCGTCCCACTGCTTGGCGTCAAGCCCGCTATTGGTGTGTCGCGCCTGAGCTTGGCGCAACAACTCCGGCGCCCCCGTCGCGCGCATGCTGCGAACCTCGTCTTGCAGGGCGACAAAGGTGCGGCGCTGATTGCCGAAGGCCTGGATCGAGTTGCGAAGCTTCTGGGCCGCCTCGCTGAGCTGGGTGTGCCGGGCCACCTGCGCCTCGGTGCCCTTGACGACAAGCTTGGCGCGATCGGCTGTGTAATCTGCGATCAGCTTTTTCTTCTGCCCGATCTGGTTGGTCAGCGTGGCGACAAGGCTTTCTTTCTCAAACTCAGTCGCGATGCGGTCCGAGATGTCGGCGATCGCCTCGGCTTCGCGCTCGCGCGCCTGCTGGAATCGTGCGGTCTGCTGGTCGCGCAGCTCGGCGAAATCGAGCGCCCATTCGCGATCGTCCTGCGAATGCGACTCGAAAATCACGCGCTCAATCTCGTCGACGAGACCATCGGCGACGCCCTTCGCCGAGCAGAGCTCTTCGACGAACTGCTGGGAGAGATACCGGGCGCGCGGAAAGGTCATGTGGCCATTGGCGTCGCTGCCATCCAGGGCGCGCGTGACCGTCGCGCCCCCTCCCCAGGTCAGCGTCGTCGATGCGTCACCAATCAACTTGCGCGCCCGAGCCAGGAACGATGGGCTGATGTTCTCATCGGCGTTCCAGCCGGATGGCGAAATCGCGTCGCAGCCGGCCGCGATCACGTCGGCCAGGGCTGTCTTCCCCGATCCGCGCGCGCCGATGATGGCGACGAGGCCATGATTGAGGGGAATGTCGGGCGTGGTGGCCCAATCTGCTTCGCCGATCTGGACGCGCGAGATGACCTGCGACGGCATCGCCGAGCCCGGCGGCTGCTCGCCGACATAGGCGCGCCCCTCGGGATCGATGCACGCCTGGCGGAGCGCGTCGAATTCGAGCCCGCCCTTGATCCACGAGAAGCGATTTCCGAATGGCGACGCCACGTTGTCGAGCTTGTGCGCATCGCTCCCGTGCAAACAGGGCTTCAGGCCGCCGTAGCGGGTGCGGATTTCGTCGGGGCCGAGATCTCTCTGGCCCAACCAGAACTCACGCTGTGCCGGGCTGCCCGCGAAGATCACATGGGCAAAGCCCTCAATCTCACGCCGGATTGTCTGATCCGCAGCTTCCCGCACGCCCGACGTGCCGTCCGTCGCACCGCCAGCCACCGCGATCAGGATGTTCGTCTTCGCCCATCCGCTTTCGGAGAAAACCTCGCGGAGTTTCTGGAAATTGACCTTGAACTGGTTAGCGCCATAGGCCAGCGCGGCCCGCTCGTCCGTAATGTTGGAATCGGCTTTCTTGCCGAGCCGAATGAGATCGGCCCGCGTGCAATCGAAACGATCCTGCATGACATTGAACTGCAAGCGCGACAGCAAACGCCGCAGTTCGTCGAGATGCTGCGGATCCTCCGGGCTGACGAACAGGTGGAGGTTGACGAAGCCCCCTTTCGCCGTCGCTACGTCGAGCCGGAGTTCCACGTTGGGGAAGACCAGCTTGGCGCTAGGCAAACGCCCGGCCGCCTTGTGCCGCAGCACCTCCTCGTAGGTATCGGTCACGTAGTAGTCCGTGACCGCGATCGCCTCAATGACCGGCGTCGCTTGCTCAAGCGCGGTCAGGTAATCGCCCCAAGCGTTCGGGCCGCTGAACTGATTGTTCATGACCGTGCCTGGCGCGTGGATATGCGGTTCCCACCTCCGCCATTCTGACCCTCTGCTGAGCATAGTTTCCCCTTTCCCGGCGGCTATCTTGATTTGTCCGCCTTGTTCGTCCGCGGCGCTCCATTCCAAAGACTCGACAATGGCGCTGCCGCCAGCCTGTCGCCGAACGGCACGACGTCCGCGCTGTCGTAAAGGACGACACCGAAGGCGAAACGGTCTCCACACGCCTCGGCCAAGGCCCGCAGGCCCCCGAAATCACTGGCTTTGACCGTCGCGCTCGCCTTGACCTCGATGCCTGCGATCATCCCGTCATCGCGTTCCAGCACGATGTCCACCTCGCGCCCGTCCCGATCCCGAAAATGGTGGGGCGTCAGCCGCAGGTCCGAGGCCGTCATCAGCTTCAGAACCTCTGCGAACACGAAACTTTCGAGCAGCGCGCCGAACGTGCCGCGATCAGCCTTGACCCTGTCGAAGGAAAGACCGCGCACAGTCGCAAGCAGGCCGGAATCGAGGAAGTGCAGCTTCGGCGTCTTGACGATGCGCTTCAGGGCATTGGTGAACCATGGTTGCACCGTCGCGATCAGGAACACCTGCTCCAGCAGCCCGACATAACGCTGCCCCGTCTTGTGGCTGACATTGATGCCGGCGCCGAACTGCGAGTAGTTGACCAACTGGCCGGAGTGCTCGGCCAGCAGTCGCACGAATTTCGGAAGCTCGGTCAGCTTCTCGACGTCGGCGATATCCCGCAGATCGCGCGTGAGGACCGACGTGAGATAGGATCTCGACCAGTCCTGCCGTCGGCGCTCGCTGTCGCGACTGATCGCCTCGGGGAAACCGCCGAGCAGGACAAGCTGGGCGAGGTCGTCGCCAAGGATTGCCTCCCGTTGGCTCCGGAGCTGTCCTGCGAAGAGATGCTCCAGGAAAGTCGGCGTGCGGCCTTCGACCTCGGCCCTGGCCAGCGGCAGCATCTGGATGGTCTCCATCCGACCGGCCAGGCTGTCGGCGACCCGCGGCAAAGTCAGGACATTCGCTGAGCCAGTGAGCAGGAAGCGACCTGGCCGATAGTCCTCGTCGACCGTCTTCTTGATGGCCAGCAGCAGGTCAGGCGCACGCTGGATTTCGTCGATGATGGCCCGGTCGAGGCCGCGAATGAAGCCGGCGGGATCAGACTGGGCCGCCTCGAGGACCGTTTGATCGTCGAGCGTGATATAGGTGCGCCCCGCTTCTCCCATTTTTCGGACGAGCGTGGTCTTGCCGGCACGGCGCGGGCCTACGATCAGGACCACTGGCGTATCAGAAAGGGCTTCCTCCGCCCGCCGCTCCACAAACCGCTCGAACATGCCATCTCCGAATCCGGAAGATTGGAACTATCGGGTCCGGCTGATTGGGAGTCAATGTCCCGCTAATTGGAAGTGTTCCGGCCGCGATCTGGAAGGCCTGGAGGGAAAGCCTTCCCCCTGGTCGGCGCCGCGGTCGCCGACTCACCCCCTTCTGCGGGGAGATCCCCCAGGCCGTGCCAAAACTTCGCGATCGACCTCAGAGTACGTTGGCCCTCGGCACCGAAGCCGCGCCATGACGATCAGCTTGCTTGAATGAGCATCTCCGTCCCAAAGGGTGTTCGCGCCATGGCGACAGGCCACCGGTCGCGTTCTAGGCATTGACATAGGGTAGCCCCCTATCCTAACTGACGTCATGCATACGGTTCGAGAGAAGGCCCAGTTGCTGGCCCGCGTCCGGCGCATCCGTGGCCAGGTGGAAGGGATAGAACGCGCTTTGGAAGCCGAGGCAGGTTGCGAGGCGATCATGCATCAGATCGCCGGCGTCCGCGGCGCGCTGGCCGGCCTCACCGCCGAGGTCGTCGAGGACCACATCCAAACCCACCTGGTGGATGCGGAGAAACACCCCGGGGCGCTCGATCCAGAAGCCGCGGCCGCCCTGATGGCGGTCATCCGCACCTATTTGAAATGAAGTCTGTTCCCATGTCCAAGCCGACCCGCGACGCCGTCTCGCACCATCACGTATTCCTTGGCGAAGGCCATGAGGGCAGCGAACGCCGGACCTGGGCGGTGATCTGGCTGTGTGGCGCGATGATGGTGGGCGAGATCATCGGAGGGCTGCTGTTCGGCTCCATCGCGCTGGTGGCGGATGGTCTCCACATGTCCACCCACGCAGGCGCCCTACTGCTGGCGGCGCTGGCCTACACCTATTCGCGCAAGCACGCGGACGATCCCCGGTTCAGCTTCGGCACTGGGAAGCTGGGCGACCTCGCCGGCTTCACCAGCGCCATCGTGCTCGCGATGATCTCCCTGCTCATCGGCTATGAAGCCGTCACCCGATTCCTGCACCCGGTGACGATCCACTTTGGCCAGGCCATTCCGATCGCCGTGCTGGGCCTCTGTGTAAACCTAGCGAGCGTCTGGCTGCTTGGTGCGGGCGGGCACCATCACGGTCACGGTCACAGCCACGGTCATGGTCATGGTCATGGTCACGGCCCTAATGGGCACAGTCATGGCGAGGAAGAGCACGTGATCGCAACAGATGGGGGCGACCTTGTGCTCAGCGTCTTCGAAGACGGCGTGCCGCCCCGGTTTCGGTTGCGCGGCGAAAGCCTAGCATCGCCCTCCGCGAGCGTGTCGCTGGAGACCGTGCGGCCAGACGGTACGCGGCAGACTTTCGCTTTTGCGGATCGGGGAGAGTTCCTGGAGTCGTTCGAGGAAATTCCGGAGCCCCACGCGTTCACAGCGCAGCTGGCGCTTTCCGGGGCGAGCCACACGGTCGTCTTCACCGAGCACGAACACGGCGCCCACGATCGCGACAACAACATGCGTGCCGCCGTGATCCACGTGGTTGCTGACGCGGCGGTCTCGGTTTTAGTGATCATCGGCCTCGTACTGGCGCGCCTGTTCGGCTGGCTTTGGATGGACCCGCTCGCTGGCATCGTTGGGGCCTGCGTGATCGCCAGTTGGTCCTACGGACTGATCCGCGACACCGGCGCGATCCTGCTGGACATGAACCCCGACCGGAACCTGACCGATCAGATCCGCCAGACCGTTGAGGCCTCCGGCGACGAGGTCGCGGACCTGCATCTTTGGCGGCTTGGCCCCGGCCACCTGGGGGCGATCTTGAGCGTCGTTACCGGAGACGATCGGGATGAGGCGCACTATCGAACACGACTGGCGCGTTTTCCGTCCTTCCTGATCGTCGGTTTCGCGGCGCTGCCCTCAGAGGAAGAGGGCGGCGCTGCGCTTCGTGACGAGTTGATGCCGAGAGAGAGGCTTTCGGCGCTCGTCGCGGAGTACATCCCGATGGCTACCACTGTTCAGAAGATCACTCTCTCGCCCTCGCGCGACATCCCCTTCAACAAGCTCCTGCTCTCCCAGTCGAACGTCCGGCGCGTGAAGGCCGGCGTCTCGGTCGAGGAGCTGGCCGACGACATCGCCCGTCGCGGCCTCCTGCAGGGCCTGAGTGTGCGGGCGGTCGTCGATCAGGACGGCGTCGAGACCGGCATGTTCGAGATCCCGGCCGGTGGCCGACGCTACCGGGCGCTGGAGCTGCTCGTGAAGCAGAAGCGCCTCGCCAAGTCCGCGCCGGTGCCGTGCATCGTCCGCGACAGCGGCATCGCCGAGGAGGACTCGCTCGCCGAGAACGTCCAGCGCGCGCCGCTGCATCCGCTCGACCAGTTCCGCGCCTTCCTCGCGCTGCGCGAGAAGGGCCAGTCCGAGGAGGAGATCGCTGCGGCCTTCTTCGTCTCGGTCAACGTGGTGAAGCAGCGCCTGAAGCTGGCCTCGGTCTCGCCGGCACTGCTCGACGTCTATGCCGAGGACGGCATGACGCTCGACCAACTCATGGCCTTCACCGTTTCCGGCGACCATGAGCGCCAGGAGCAGGTGTTCGAGCGCCTGAAGGCCTCCTACGACAAGCAGCCCTATGTCATCCGCCGGATGCTGACCGAGGGCGCCGTCCGCGCTTCCGACAAGCGGACGCAGTTCGTCGGCGTGGATCCGCGAAAGCTGTGGCCTGATCGACTTCAAGGACGTCGCCGATGAGGCACGTTCGTTCCTCAGCCTGCCGCACCCGGAGCCTGAGCCGGATCGTCCCCGATCGCGAACGCCCAGCGCTCCAACCGGATCGCCAGAGGCGGCACGGCGACTGTTCACCATGTCGCAGCCGATCGAACGCACTCCCGTAGAAGCGTATCTCCGCAATCGCGGCATTACGTTTTTGCACGGAACCGGAAGCCTGCGTTTCCACCCGCGCTGTTACTATCGGCCGGACGAGCACAGCCCGACCGAGACCTGGCCAGCGATGATCGCAGCCGTCACCGATCTCGTCGGCAATCTGACCGGCGCGCATCGCACCTGGCTCGATCCCGGCGGCTTCACCGAGGCGACGCTCGGCAAGGCGCCAATCGACACGCCGAGACGGGCGATGGGCGACCTTCTCAGTCATGCGGTTCGATTTGGCGTGGCGGGTGAAGTGATGGCGGCCGGCGAGGGCATCGAGACGATGCTGTCGCTCCGATGCGTCTTGCCGACCATGCCGATGGTCGCAGCCCTCTCGGCGGCGCATCTCTCCGCCATCCTGTTCCCGGACACGCTGCGGCGATTCTACATTGCTCGCGACGATGATCCGGCCGGCGACGGCGCAATGGCGACATTGATCGACCGGGCGCAGGAGGCCGGGATCGAGACGATCGTGATCTCGCCACGGCTCGGCGACTTCAACGAGGATCTCCGCCTGCTTGGGATCGACGCGCTTCGGGCGGCGAGCCGGGTGCAGATCGCGGCGCAGGACGTCGCTCGCTTCATGGAGCTGGCGGCATAGTCGGAACCGGGATGAGGCGCGGATCGGCAGCGCCGTCACCGTTGGGCCGGCGATCATGCGTTCCCCAGCGCCGGAGGGGACCGCACCCACGGCCTTCTGAGAGGGCGATCGGGCAGCAAGCGGCCCGGACCGGCAACCTTGTGGGCCGACTATTTTCCGTCGGCGGCTGAGCCGCCTTTACATCGCGAAACAAAATAGTCGGCCCCCTTCGGTCCTCCGCCGAGGCTCCGGCCCGCAACTCGCGCTGCGGGTGCAGGTCCGTTCCGCCCGCCGCCTTCGTCGCCATGAAGGCCGCGATGGGCGCGGTCGATCCGACGAAGGAAAGCCGCGATGACCACCGACCACGACGAAGAATTCGAACCGCACCACAGCTCATCCCCGACCGACCAGGTCCTCCACGAACTCCAGCTCTACGGATACCGTCCCTTCAACGACGAGCCCGATCCAAGGCCGCTTCCCGAAGCGAACATCCTCGCCAGCAGCATCTCTGACATCTTCGACGCCCTCGTGGTGGCGCTTTCAGACACGCGCCTGGAACCCGACCTCGAGGACCTGCTCTGGTCGACGGTGAACATCTTCCACCGCGCTATCGAACGGATCGAACGCGAACTCGACGACAACGAGCTGGCCCAGCAGCGCTCGCAACGGGAACAGGACGGCAGCGAGGTCAAATCCGTCGAGCTGGAACGACTGACGGCGGAAGGCCAGACGCTGATCGAACGCCGCAATGCCTTCGAGCTGATGCGCGACCAGGCCGCCGACCAGTTCGAGCACCACACCCATTCAGCCTGGCGGCCGCGCAACGGGTCGAAGGTCAACCATCGCAACCTCACCTCGGCGATGATCGACAGCCGCGACTTCCTGGCGGCGAAGAAGCGCGCCGACAACCAAGTGCTCCTGCCAGCGGGGCCGAAGGTGGCGCTCACCGGCGGGCTCGATTTCAACGATCACCGGCTGATCTGGGCCAAGCTCGACCAGGTTCACACCAAGCACCCCGACATGGTGCTGCTGCACGGCGGATCGCCGAAGGGCGCGGAGCTGATCGCCGCCAAATGGGCCGACAACCGCAAGGTCCCGCAGATCGCCTTCAAGCCCGACTGGACGAAACACACCAAGGCGCGCCGTTCAGGCGCAACGACGCGCTGCTGGAGACCCTGCCGATCGGCGTCCTACACTTCCCGGGCACCGGCATCCAGGGCAACCTCGCCGACAAGGCGAAGAAGCTCGGCATTCCGGTCTGGAAGTTCGGCGGCCCGTGAGCGCCGCCATCTTCCACCCTAACTCTTCCGGATAGGCCAAAGAGTTCAAGGCTGCTGGCGCCAGAACTGCGTGCTGTAATTGTTCAGCCCGCGGCTGTGAGAATCGACTGTCGCTTGGAAGGTGTCCGGAATCTTGTCTCCATCACCCCCATCCCTGAAATAGTCCCTGACCGAATAGAGCGCGCCTCTCATCAGGTGCTCCCAAGTTTGATACAGCCTGTTCTGTAGATCCAGCTCTTGCTTGGCGGCGCTCGGCTTTCGCTTGGGGGCTGGTGTCATATAGTCGGGGCGAAGATCGACATCATGAACGAACGTTACGCTGGCGAACGTCCACTCGTCATCGACAGTCCGGCGCCATCGATAGCTCACCCTCACACTAAGATGTTTGCTGAAGCGATGAGGCGGCATGATCTGGTCATCGACGATGAAGAGCTGCGCTTCCTCCTGTTCGGTTTCCATCCGGCGCTTCATGGCTCCCACGGCGAAGGACAAATCACTACCCGCGCGTCGAAGAGTGCTCTCAGTCTCTGCGCGCTTTCGGGGTGCCTTAGCCAATTGGTGTTTCGCCAGCGCCTGTTCGAAGTAATGGAGTTTTGTCGAGATGTAGGGACCGCAGCTTGTGAGAGGGAGACGATGCAGATCGCCCGATCGTTCTTCCCGGATCGCCAGGTCAACAAGCCTGTCCAGCTCGTTGGTATCGATCGCCTGAAGGGCATTCTGTTGATCGCGGGGGATGTTGATCTCTCCCATACCTTGCTTCATCAAATTTTTCCTGTCGCGGCTCGAATAATTGTGGGACCTCTACCGCGCCTCGACTCACAATCCATCCTAGCCGATCAGCCGTCCCATTGTGACGGCAACGATGTTCCAGCCGAAAGCTACGCGGCCCTGACAGCCGGGCTCCTGCCGGCGGGCACCACCTCGCGTCTATCAGCGCTGATCCTTGGTCCGGCCGAGGGCCTGACGCCATCAACCCGTAAAGGGTCGGCTTACGCAAAGCGTGCCGCCGCTGGGTCTTCGCCTTCGCGGTGATTGCGGCCCTTGGCCGAACACATCGGGCGCCTGTCGCGCGGGGATGGTCCCCGCCTCAGCACAGGAGTCGGATCAATGTCTCAAGCCCTCGCACTCGCTAACGGCTGGAACCTCGCCACCACCCTAATGGTCTGCGTCGTCGTCTTTCATGCTGACACTGGCAACTACGGCGTCATGCTGGCCGCCGAATATGACTGCGATCCCGGCGCTGTGGTCCACGAATTCGACCCCTTCCAACCATGAAGAGGCGAACCGCAACGCGAGCTGGACGGCGGACGGCCAGCGGGATTTGCCCTCCCGCTGGCGACTGTTTGCGGGTATACTCATGCCTGCGCCGTGGTGGTGGTGGAAGGCGCGACCGTCAGACCTTTATCTCACGGAGTTCACCGCCATGATCATCTTCGGACCACTGCTCGTCATCGTCGGTATCGGCTTCTTCTGCTGGCTGCTGTTCACCCTTGCTGTCTTCGCACTACCCTTTTTCGCTGGTCTGACGATCGGCGTCTGGGCCTTCCACACGGGAGCCGGCGTACTCGGTGGAATCGCCGTGGGCGTCATGGCGGGCGGCGTAACCTTCGGCCTTGGCCAACTCGCGCTTGCCTTCGTGCCATGGGCGTGGCTTCGCCTCCTGATCATCCTCCTCTATGTCGCGCCCGCCACCGTGGCTGGTTACAGCGCCACGCAGGGAATTGCGCAGATGGCGATGCCTTCACCAACCTGGCAGACCATCTTCGCCGTGATCGGCGCGATCGCCGTCAGCGTCACGGCGTTCGTCCGCTTCACCGGAATGGCCGAGCCCGGACCAGCCGGACAGGGCTTGGCGCGGGGCTGACACCGTCAGGTCGACGGGGCGGCGCCGGATCAGGCATTCCGTATGCCCGCCGTCCTCGTCGTCGAACACGGCGTGAGGGCGATCTCGCGTCGATGCTCACCCGATCATCGCAGAGCCCCGGGCGTCGTTGCGGTTCGTTGAGGCACATGGCCGAGATGGCGAGGTTTCACCGATACGGCCAACAAAGCGTGTGAAGGGGGCGTGCAGCCGGAGCATGGTCTCGAAAGCAGAAGTTCCGTTGGTGGCCAGGACAGGTTCCGCATCGCCGTTCAATTTACTGGCCGGCTTCTAAAGCGACTCGAAAGTCGCCACGTTCGCCTTGATGTCAGCTCCGTCCGGCCGAGCGCACCGAACGGCCTCTTCGATGGACTGATCTAGCCGAAGGCCGGCTGAAGCCTCGACCGCCTATGGCGCAACAGCGGCGTCAAAACTTTCTTCCCCTGCCGGCTGCGCCGTCATTCCTCGCGAGACAAGAAAGCCCCTCCTTTGCTGTCGAGCCCCTTCGGGGTGCGCCGTCGATCGCCTCCGGCCCTTCGATCACCATCGGGGCCGCAATGGTGCGGGCTCGGAAACAGAGATCAAGGAGAACTACGATGGCGACTATCGGCACCTTCAAGAAGACCGGCTCGAACGATTTCACCGGCGAAATCGTCACCCTCTCGGTCCAGGCCAAGAACGTCCGGATCGTCCCCGAAACCACCCGTTCCGGCGACAACAGCCCCAGCCACCGCGTCTATGTCGGCCGAGTCGAGATCGGCGCCGCCTGGGCCAAGCGCTCCAACGAGGGCCGCGACTATCTGGGCCTCAAGCTCGACGATCCGAGCTTCACCGCCCCGATCTTCGCCAACCTCTTCGACGACGAAGAGGGCGAAGGCTACCGGAACAACCAGATTTTCGCCTTCGACTTCGGCGGCTCGATCCGCACCGCGGCGATCGCCATGGGCGGCGACTGGCACGATCTCGGCGGCTCGCTCTCCGCCGGCTCGGAGCATTCGGTGTCGCTGCAGCCGCTGGCGCGCATCGACGATCAGGCCGAACGCGCCTGGGCGGCGGAGTGGGTGACGGCCATCCTCGCTAAAGAAGGCGTCACCATCGACCCGACCGCCAAGGAGCACGTCTGGTCGGCGCTGACCTCGCTGGCATCGTCGCCGGTGCAGGAGCGCACCATCACCGGCCTAGCGGTCCTGCTGCAATCGACGGCGCTCAAGCAAGCGCTCCAACCCTACTGCGTCGGCGGCGCTTCCGGCCGGCTGCTCGACGCCGAGACCGAACAGCTTGGCTCGGCTCCGGTGCAGGCGTTCGAGACCGAGGGGCTGATCGGCGCCGGCGCTGCGCCTGCCGTGCTGACCTACCTGTTCCATCGCATCGAGGGCCACCTCGATGGCCGGCCAACGCTCCTCATCATCGACGAGGGCTGGCTGGTGCTCGACGATCCGGCCTTCGCACAGCAGCTCCGCGAATGGCTGAAGACACTGCGCAAGAAAAACGCCTCGGTGGTCTTCGCCACGCAGTCGCTGTCCGACATCGACGGCAGCAACATCGCGCCCGCCATCGTCGAGAGCTGCCCGACGCGCATCTTCCTGCCGAACGAGCGCGCGATCGAGCCGCAGATCACGGCGATCTACCGCCGCTTCGGCTTGAACGATCGCCAGATCGAGATTCTCGCGCGCGCCACGCCGAAGCGCGACTACTACTGCCAATCGCGACGCGGCAATCGCCTCTTCGAGCTGGGCCTCGGCCCGGTCGCGCTCGCCTTCTGTGCTGCATCCTCCAAGGCCGACCACGCGGCGATCGAACGTGTCATCGCGGAGTACGGCCGCGATGCCTTCACGCCCGCTTGGCTTGCGGACCACGAGCTCTTGTGGGCCGCCGATCTCATCCTTGACCTGACCAACCTGGAGACGTCATCATGATCAAGCTGCGCCATCTGGCGGCGGCAAGCGCCGTCGTGCTCACCCTGGCCGTCGCCGCACCGCCCGCGTCGGCGCAGTGGATCGTCTACGACCCGACCAACTTCAGCCAGAACGTGCTGACCGCCGCGCGCGAGCTGCAGCAGATCAACAATCAGATTCAGATGTTGACCAACCAGGCGACGAGTCTGGTCAACCAGGCGCGCAATCTCGCCAACCTGCCGATGTCGACGCTGACGCAGCTTCAGTCGTCGATCGCCCAGACCCAGTCGCTGCTCGGCCAGGCGCAGGACATCGCCTTCAATGTCCAGCGCATCGAGCAGGCCTATTCGACGAGCTACGGTTCGGCCGCGGGCACGGGTTCGACCACTGCCATGGTCGCCAATGCGCAGACGCGCTGGCAGAACTCGGTGGGGGCCTTCGAGGACAGCCTGAAGGTTCAGGCGGGCGTTGTTGGCAACATCCCGACCAACTCCAGCGCCATGACCTCACTGGTCTCCGCGAGCCAGAACGCCACGGGCGCCTTGCAGGCGGCCCAGGCCGGCAACCAGCTTCTGGCGCTGCAGTCCCAGCAGCTCTCCGACCTGGTGGCGGTGCTGTCCGCCAAGGGGCGGGCCGATGCGCTCGAGCAAGCGCGCAGCGCCGCCGCCGAAGCGCAGGGCCAGCAGAACTATAAGACCTTCTCGACGCGTACCGGCTACCAGCCAGGCAACGTCACCATGTTCAGCGGCAACTGAGGCGCCGCGATGCTGGGACGGTCGGACATCTTCCGCGCGGCCGCGATCGTCGCCCTGGTCGCGGTGTTCATCGCGACCCTCGTCGCGGTCAATCGGCGTCCATCGGCGCCCGTCGTCGAGACGTCTCCGACCAACAATCCAGCATCCGATGATCTCTCGGCCGAGCTGCGCCGTTGCAGTGCGCTCGGTCCTCAGGATGCCGAAGACCCGCATTGCATCGCGGTCTGGGAGGAGAACCGCCAGCGCTTCTTCGGCAGGCCGGCGCGGTCGCTGTCGCCACAAACGCCCCCAGGCGCCGCCGCGCCGGCCACCCCTTCTACCGGAGACGCGCGATGAACAACGTCGGCGTCATCGACACTTTCCTCAACACCTTCACCACCTACATCGATTCCGGTTTCGGCCTGATCAAGGGCGAGGTTGGCTATCTGTCGTCCACGCTGATCGTGATCGACATCACGCTCGCCGGCCTATTCTGGGCGTGGGGCGCCGACGAGGACATCCTGCAGCGGCTGGTGAAGAAGACCCTCTACATCGGCTTCTTCGCCTTCATCATCAACAACTTCAACAATCTCTCAGGCGTAGTCTTCAACAGCTTCGCCGGCCTCGGCCTGAAGGCGGGTGGCTCCTCGATCTCGACCGCCGACTTCCTGCGGCCGGGCAAGCTCGCCCAGGTCGGGCTCGATGCCGGTCAACCGCTGCTCGACGCCGCAAACCAGATGATGGGCTTCACCAGTTTCTTCGCGAACTTCGTACAGATCGCGGTGCTGATGGTCTCATGGGTCCTGGTGTTGATCGCCTTCTTCATCCTGGCGGTGCAGCTCTTCGTCACCCTGATCGAGTTCAAGCTGACGACGCTCGCCGGCTTCATCCTCATTCCCTTCGCGCTCTTCAACAAGACCGCGTTCCTCGCCGAGAAGGTGCTGGGCAACATCGTGGCGTCGGGCGTGAAGGTCATGGTGCTGGCCGTCATCGTCGGCATCGGCACCGGGCTCTTCTCCCAATTCACCCAGACCTATGCCGGCGGCCAGCCGACCGTCGAGCAGGCCCTGTCGGTGGTGCTCGCGGCCCTCGCCATGCTCGGCCTCGGTATCTTCGGCCCCGGCATCGCCACCGGCTTGG
>NZ_PSRR01000159.1 GCF_004296405.1 Bradyrhizobium sp. Leo170 | reverse complement strand
CGCGGCAGCGCCGAGCGACAGGCGGCGGAACGGGCGAGTGGACATGGTTTCCTCTTTGGATGGGAGGGCAGGGCCAGTCTAGAACGGAAGCAGGGTTTCGGAAATCGGGCGGTCTTCCCCTGGATGCCGAAGATACGGGGCAGGGACGGGGGTGTTACGGCCGGGTGGACACGAGTCCGTGAACCAGCCCCGTCATTGCGAGGAGCGGAGCGACGAAGCAATCCATGCCTCCGCAAGCGGAGACATGGATTGCTTCGCTTCGCTCGCAATGACGAGGGAGAAAGTTCACACCACCACGCTCAGCCGCTTCGCTGCCCGCGTGATGCCGGTGTACAGCCACCTTGCGCGGCTGTCCTGGAACGCGAAGCTTTCGTCGAACAGCACTACGTCGTCCCATTGTGAGCCCTGCGACTTGTGCACGGTGAGCACATAGCCGTAGTCGAACTCGTCGTAGGGCTTGCGCTGTTCCCAGGGGATGGTCTCGATCGCGCCGCCGAAGCATTCGCCGCGCACGGAGACCTTGGTGACCTTGTGGCCGAAATCCTCGTCCGGCATCACGCGCATGGTGATGATCTTGGATTTCGATTGCGCGCGCGCCTTCACGCGCCACAGGCCGCCATTGAACAGGCCCTTCTTGCGGTTGTTGCGCAGGCAGACCAGCTTGTCGCCGGCGACCGGCAAGGGATCCTCGATGTTCTGCCGCTGCCGCATCCGCATGTTGTAGGCGCGGCGGGTGTTGTTGCGGCCGACCAGCACCTGGTCGGCGTTCATGACGCGCGCCGGATCGAGCTCGTTGCGCGCCACCACCTCGCTCTCGCCGTGACGGCCGATCTCGAGCTCGCGGCCCTCGCGGATGTCCATCGACATCCGCACGATCGGATCGTCCTGCGCCTGGCGGTGCACCTCGGTCAGCATCGCGTCGGGCTCGGCATTGGTGAAGAAGCCGGCGCCCTGGATTGGCGGAAGCTGCGCGGGATCGCCGAGCACGAGCAGCGGACAGTCGAACGACATCAGGTCGCGGCCGAGCTCGGCGTCCACCATCGAGCACTCGTCGATCACGATCAGCTTGGCTTTCGATGCCGGCGCGTCGTCCCACAATTCGAACGTCGGCTGCTCGACGCCGGATTCGCGGGCGCGGTAGATCAGCGAATGAATCGTGGAGGCGCTCTCGCAACCCTTGTTGCGCATCACCAGCGCGGCCTTGCCGGTGAACGCCGCGAATTTCACCTCGCCGTCGACGCCTTCAGCGATGTGGCGGGCCAGCGTGGTCTTGCCGGTACCGGCATAGCCGAACAGGCGGAAGATCGGCGGCGTGCCGTTCCGGCCGGGTTTTGCCTTGAGCCAGTCGGCGACGGCTTGCAGCGCGGAATCCTGATGCGGCGTAAAGGTGGTCATGGGTCTCGGCGGAGGAGAGGACAAGCGGGCGACGCCCGCCGACTCGGTCTCTCAACCTAGCCATTCACGCTGCCGGCGCAAGGTGCCGGCTAGCCGCCCAGGACACCCAAACCTATTGCCAGCCGGGAACGCCGCGCATGTCCGGCAGATGGTGGGCGATGCCCTTGTGGCAATCGATGCAGGTCTTCTCGCCCGTGAACAGGAAACGCTGATGCGCCACGCTCGCCCGCGGCGACTGCTTCGTGATGTCCATCGATTGCGCGCTGTGGCAGTTGCGGCATTCGAGCGAATCATTGGCCTTGAACCGCGCCCATTCATGCAGCGCGAGCTCGAGCCGGTTGTCGACGAACTTGTCGCGGGTGTCGATGCTGCCGAAGAGATGGCCCCAGACTTCCTTGGAGGCCTGCATCTTGCGGGCGATCTTGTCGGTCCAGTTGTGCGGGACATGGCAGTCCGGGCAGGTCGCGCGCACGCCGGAGCGGTTGGTGAAGTGGATGGTGGACTTCAATTCGGCAAAGACGTTGTCACGCATCTCGTGACAGCCGGTGCAGAATTTTTCTGTGTTGGTCAGTTCCAGCGCGGTGTTGAAGCCGCCCCAGAAGATCACGCCGGCGACGAAGCCGGCAAGCACCAGCACCCCGAGCCCGAACACGGAGCTCGGCCGGATCAGTACGTTCCATAGTTCGAGGACAAAATTCCACGCCCGCGCAAACCAGCCTTGGCGGGGCGCCTTGTCGACGTCACTCATCGGCGGCCACCCGGCGCTGGGGGGTTCAGGATGCTGTCGATGTCGACGAAATCATTGGTCACTGGCGGCGTCGTGACGTTCTGCGGGACATGACACTCCGTGCAGAAATAGCGGCGCGGCGATACCGAGGCCAGGAACTGGCCGTCGCGGTCCATGAAGTGTGTGATGCTCACCATCGGCGCCTGCGATTCGCCGGTGCGGGCGCGGGCATGGCACGACAGGCATTTGTTGCCGTTCATGTCGACCTGGTAGCCGTCGATCGAGTGGGGGATCACCGGCGGCTGTTCCGGATAGTTGCGGATTTCCCGTTCCGCGGTGTTGCGCATCGGCGTCATCGGCGGCGCCGGTCCCTCCTCGTTGAGCGGAGTAGGACCGCGCAGGCCGGACGTGACGCCTTGCGCGAGCAGCGAGCTCGAAGCGGCGATGAGCGCGATGGCGAGAACGACGATAGCGGACTTTCCAATCATGTCGTCGTCACCTTCTCGATGCGCACGGCGCATTTCTTGTAGTCGGTCTGCAGCGAAATCGGATCGGTCGCGTCCAGCGTCACCTTGTTGATGAGCTTGGATTCATCGAACCAGGGCACGAACACCAGGCCGCGCGGTGGCTTGTCACGGCCGCGGGTCTCCAGCCGGACGCGGATGAAACCGCGGCGGGATTCCACCTTGACCTCATCGCCGCGGCGCAGCTTCAGCTCGGCGGCATCGTCGGGATGCATGAAGCAGACGGCTTCAGGGAATGCCCGGTAGAGCTCGGGAACGCGGCGGGTCATGGTGCCGGAGTGCCAATGCTCCAGCACGCGGCCGGTCGAGAGCCAGAACGGAAAGTCCTTGTCGGGCGATTCCGCCGGCGGCTCGTAGGGCAGCGCGAAAATCCGCGCCTTGCCGTCGGGGAAGCCGTAGAACTGAACGCCGGTGCCCTGCTGGACATAAGGGTCGAGCCCCTCGCGAAAACGCCAGCGGGTCTCCTGGCCGTTGACCACCGGCCAGCGCAATCCGCGGACCTGATGATAGGTGTCGTA
Organism: Bradyrhizobium sp. Leo170; assembly: GCF_004296405.1. Lineage (GTDB taxonomy): Bacteria > Pseudomonadota > Alphaproteobacteria > Rhizobiales > Xanthobacteraceae > Bradyrhizobium. The sequence goes on along the minus strand of NZ_PSRR01000159.1, from coordinate 14,956 downwards.
CGGCGCGAGGTCGTGGCCGTGGCCGCGGCCGAACGAGGCATATTCCTCGAACAGGCCCTTCTGGACATAGAAGCCGAAGGCCTTCGCCTCGTCATTGACGTAGCCGGCCTCGATGTCTGTGACTGGGAATTTGTCGACCTGGCCGTTGCGGTAGAGGATGTCGAACAGCGTCTTGCCGCGATACTCCGGCATCTTCGCGATCAAGTCTTCCGGCCAGACTTCCTCGACCTTGAAGCGCTTGGAGAACTCCATGAGCTGCCAGAGGTCCGAGCGCGCCTCGCCCGGCGCCGAGACCAGTTGGTGCCAGGTATGGGTGCGGCGTTCGGCATTGCCATAGGCGCCTTCCTTCTCCACCCACATCGCCGCCGGCAGGATGAGATCGGCTGCCAGCGCTGTCACGGTCGGATAGGCGTCCGACACCACGATGAAATTCTCCGGGTTGCGATAGCCGGGATAGGTCTCCTCGTTGCCGTTGGCGGCGGCCTGCAGGTTGTTGTTGACCTGGATCCAGTAGGCGTTGAGCAGCCCGTCCTTCAGCATCCGGTTCTGCAGCACGGCGTGATAGCCGGGCTTGTCGGGAATGGTGCCTTCCGGAAGCTTCCAGATATGCTCGGCCTTCGCGCGATGTTCCTTGTTGGTCACGACCATGTCGGCCGGCAAGCGGTGCGAGAAGGTGCCGACCTCGCGCGCGGTGCCGCAGGCCGATGGCTGCCCGGTCAGCGAGAACGGGCTGTTGCCGGGTTCGGAGATTTTTCCGGTCAGGAGGTGGATGTTGTAGACGAGGTTGTTGCACCAGACACCGCGGGTGTGCTGGTTGAAGCCCATGGTCCAGAAGCTTGTGACCTTGACCTTCGGATCGGCATAGAGCTCGGCGAGTGCTTCCAGCCGGTTGAGCGGGACGCCAGCCATGTCGGCCGCCTTCTCCAGCGTGTAGTCGGAGAGGAACTTGACGTATTCGTCATAGCTCATGTCCTGGGCATCGTTGGCCTTGGCGCGGCCGGTCGCCTTCTTCTCCAGCGGGTGGTCGGGCCGCAGGCCGTAGCCGATATCGGTCTGGCCGCGCTTGAACAGCGTGTGCTTGTTGACGAAATCCTTGTTCACCCGCCCGGTCTTGACGATGTGGTTGGCGATCGCGTTGAGCAGATAGAGGTCGGTCTGCGGCTTGAACACCAGTCCGATGTCGGCTAGATCGAACGAGCGGTGCTCGAAGGTGGAAAGCACGGCGACGCGCACATGCGGTGCGGAGAGGCGGCGGTCGGCAACCCGGGTCCACAGGATCGGGTGCATCTCGGCCATGTTCGAGCCCCACAGCACGAAGGCGTCGGCGGCCTCGATGTCGTCATAGCAGCCCATCGGCTCGTCGATGCCGAAAGTGCGCATGAAACCGACGGCGGCGGAGGCCATGCAATGCCGCGCATTGGGATCGATGTTGTTGGAACGGAAGCCGGCCTTGAACAGCTTTGATGCCGCATAGCCTTCGAAGATCGTCCACTGGCCGGAGCCGAACATGCCGATGCCATCAGGCCCGCGCTTCTTCAGCGCGGCCTTGAACTTCTCCGACATCACATCGAAGGCCTCGTCCCATGACACTTCGGTGAAATCGCCGTTCTTGTCGTACTTGCCGCCCTTCTTGCGCAGCATCGGCTTGGTCAGGCGATCATGGCCGTACATGATCTTGGAGAGGAAATAGCCCTTCACGCAGTTCAGGCCGCGGTTGACCTCCGACTTGATGTCGCCATGGGTGGCGACGACCCGGTTGTCCTTGGTCGCGACCATCACGCTGCAGCCGGTGCCGCAGAAGCGGCACGGCGCCTTGTCCCACTTCAGTTCGCTGTCGGCGCGCTCGGTGACGAGGTTGGCGGCACCTGCCGCAACCGGCATGCCTCCGGCGAGCGCCGCCATCGCGGCGGCTTCCAGTTTCAGGACCTGACGGCGATCCAGCTTGGAGGCGGTCATGGTGTTTCCTTCCCTTTGGTTGAGGGGCCTTCGATCGCGCAACATCAGGCAGCACCCGGATCGACGGCGTGGAACACGAGCGAGGCGGAATAGACGTTGGGCAGTGCGGAAATCGTGTTGAGCGTCGCGCCGAGCGAGCCCGCGTCGGGCGCATCCACGACGACCACGAGCTTTCCCTTCTCATCGCGACCGTAAATCTCGCAGCCGCGCAGCGCCGTGATCGCAGCTTCGGTGGCATCGAGCCGGTCAGGCCGGGTCTGCACGAGGATGCTGGCGATCTCGCCGCCGGGCGGCGGCACGACAGGGTCGGTTTGCAGGACGCGGCCCGTGATGAGCGCTCGGCGATCGATGGTGGTCTGAGCTCTGATCATGGCGGCTGTTCCTTGAGTGGTCGGCTGATCAATGTGGCGGGGGAGGGCCCGGCGGGCCCGCGATCATCTGATAGATCCACACGGCAAGGCCGTAGCTGCCCACCGTGGCCACGGCCAAAGCGGGCATCACAACTGCCGTGAGAAAAAGAAACGCGAAGATCTCCATGCGCCTACGGCGCGGCCTCGCGCGCGTATCGTCGCTGGTTGCCGACATAAGTCGTCTCGCTTCAATTCTGATTGTGTGGGGGAAGGCCTCGTTGCCTTCCTAAAAGCGGTAATACCGCCGGGACATTTTAGCACTGATCTAAATCAATGCGCGCCAACATTGTATGCGCGCGAAGCGGATTCGGCGGCGCCGCTACGGGCAGGGTTACTGTTTGGTTGCAGTGCGCGTGTTCCGCCATCCGGAATTGGCAAAGGCTGGACTTCGCGTCCCCCGGCAATACACTGCGGCAAACAAACAAGAAGTACGGGAGCGACGCCATGAAATTCGGCATCTTCTACGAGTTGCAACTGCCGCGTCCGTGGAACGAGGGCGACGAACTCAAGCTTTACCAGGACGCATTGGCGCAGCTCGAGACCGCCGACCGGCTCGGCTACGACTATGCCTGGGTCGTGGAACATCATTTTCTCGAGGAGTATTCGCACTCGCCGGCGCCGGAATCGTTCCTGGCTGCGGCAAGCCAGCGCACCCGGAGCATCCGGCTCGGGCACGGCATCCTGCAGCTCACGACCAACCATCCCGCGCGTGTCGCAGAGCGGGTGGCGGTCCTCGATCTCCTCAGTAACGGCCGTTGCGAGTTCGGCATGGGCGAGAGCGCTTCGATCACCGAACTGACGCCGTTCGGCCGCGACATGGAGACCAAGCGGGAGGTGTTCGAAGAGGCGGTCGCGGCGATCTTCCCGATGTTCACCAAGGTCGGCACCGAGCATCACGGCAAATATTTCGACATCCCCCTGCGCAACGTGGTGCCGAAGCCGGTGCAGAAGCCGCATCCGCCGCTCTGGATGGCGTGCTCGCAATTGCCGACCATCGAGCGCGCCGGTCAGCATGGATTCGGCGCGCTCGGCTTTCAGTTCGTCAGCGCGGACGCGGCGCATGCCTGGGTGCACGCATATTACAATGCGATCACCAAGCGGCTGAAGAAGCTTGCCGACTACCGGATCAATCCGAACATGGCGCTGGTGTCGTTCTTCATGTGCGCCAAGACGGACGAGGAAGCGCGCGCCCGTGCCGACGGCGCCACCTTCTTCCAGTTCGCACTGCGCTACTATGGCGCGTCGCAGAATCGGCAGCGGCCGGCACCCGGCACCGTCAACATGTGGGACGAATACAACAGGTGGAAGCGCGACAATCCGGAAGCGCAGGAAGCTGCATTGCGCGGCGGTCTGATCGGATCGCCTGAAACCATCCGCAAGAAGCTGCGCCGCTTCCGCACCTCGCACATCGACCAGGTGATCCTGCTCAATCAAGCCGGCAAGAACACGCATGAACACATCTGCGATTCGCTCGAATTGTTCGCCAGGGAAGTGATGCCGGAGTTCCAGCACGATCCCGAACACGATGCGTGGAAGCAAGGCGTGATGAGCGGCGAGATCAAGCTCGAGGAAATCGACACCGAAGCGTTCAGGGATCGTTACGGCAAACTATCGATCAACCCTGGTTCGCAGGCGGAGAAAGCAGCAGCGAGCGGCTGACGAGATTCTAGGCAGCTCCCCCGTCATGCCCGCCAACGGGTCGGCGCGAAGCGCCGCCCGATGACAGGCTCCGGCGGGCATCCAGTACTCCGCGGCATCTCGGCCAATGCTCCGGCGCTGGTGGTTACTGGATCGTCCGCCTTCGCGGACGATGACAGCGGAGAGCTGCTGCTCGCATCATGATTTCGTGAAGAAAATATTTCGCTACGCACAGTCTGCGCCTTAAAAGAAACCGCGCGTCCGGTGCCCGCATGGCAGTGCGGGCATCGCTATTTTTTCGGGGTCCTCGACAGCCTCATTCGCGCCCCCCATCATTCCCTCACGTCGCATGATAGCGCGCCGATAACGCGCTCGATCGTCAGGAGAATTTTGTGATGAAGCGCCGCGAGTTCCTCAAGTTGTCGCTCGGCTCTGCAGCCGTCGCTGCGCTGCCGTTGCGCGCGCGGGCCGAAGCGGCGGTGAAGGAAATTCGTATCGGCTATCAGAAGAACGGCGTGTTGGTTATCGCGCGGCAGCGCGCGACTTTGGAAGATCATTTCAAGTCGGCCGGCATCGAGGTGAAATGGGTCGAGTTCTCGTCGGGTCCGCCGATGATGGAAGCCATGAACGTCGGCAGCGTCGATTTCGGTGCGGTCGGCGACTCGCCGCCGGTGTTTGCGCAAGCTGCCGGTGCGGCGATCGTTTATGCCGCCGGCCAGCCCATTACGAACGGCCAGGGCATCCTGGTGCCGCAGAATTCGGCCATCCGCACGATCGCCGATCTCAAGGGCAAGCGCCTCGGCTTCACCAAGGGTTCCAGCGCCCACAACATCGTGGTGCAGACGCTGGAAAAGGCCGGTCTCATTTATAGCGACATCACCCCGGTCTATCTGACGCCGCCCGACGCGGGACCGGCGTTCGCCAATGGCAGCATCGACGCCTGGGCGATCTGGGATCCTTATTTCGCGATCGGCGAGACCAAGCAGAACGGCCGCATCCTGGTCAACGCCCATGAGATCACCAAGACCAACTCGTTCTTCATCGCCAACCGTGACTTCGCGAGGAATCACGGACCTGTGCTGCAACAGATTATCGACGTCCTCGCGTCAACGGCGAATTGGGCCGAGGCGCACCGCGACGAGGTCGCGAAATCGCTGAGCACCGTCACCGGAATCCCGCTGGATATCCAGACCATCGCCGCCAATCGGGCCGCGTTCAGGATCGGACCCGTCACCGACGATATCGTTGCGACCCAGCAGGGCGTGGCCGACCGCTTCTTCAAGCTCGGGCTGATCCCGAAAGAGATCGCGATCCGCGACATCGTCTGGCGCAATCCCCAGAGCTGAGTTCATTTCCACGCAGAGGTCATTATGCGACGTATCATTCAACGCTGGATCACCAGCGCGGTGCTATCAGTCAGCATCGTCGCCGCCGCCGTCAGTGCGTCGTACGGACAGGAGAAGACCGTCCGCATCGGCTTCCAGAAATACGGCAAGCTGGTCCTGCTCAAGAGCAAGGGCACGCTCGAGGAGAAATTAAAAGCGATCGGCTACAAGGTGGTGTGGACCGAATTCCCGTCCGGCCCGCCGCTGCTCGAAGCGCTCAATGTCGGCGCGATCGATTTCGGCAACACCGGCGAAGCACCGCCGATCTTCGCGCAGGCGGCCGGTGCGCCCATCCAATATGTCGCCTATGAGCCGCCGGCGCCGAAAGGCGAGGCGATCCTGGTGCCGAAGGACAGCCTGCTGAAGTCGGTCGCCGACCTCAAGGGCAAGAAGGTCGCGCTGAACAAGGGCTCGAACGTCCACTATCTCCTGGTGAAGGCCCTGGAGAAAGCCGGCGTCAAATATTCCGAGATCGAGCCGGTGTTTCTCGCGCCCGCCGATGCGCGCGCGGCCTTCGAGCGCGGCGCGGTCGATGCCTGGGTGATCTGGGATCCGTTCCAGGCCGCGGCGGAAGCTGCGACCGGCGCGCGCACGCTCGCCGACGGCACCGGCATCGTCTCGAACTACCAATTCTACTTTTCCTCGAAGAAGTTCCTGGAGAGCGATGCGAAGATCGTCGATCTCGTGCTCGCGCAACTGAGCGAGGTCGATGACTGGGCCAAGGGCGACATCCATGCGGTTGCCGAGCAGCTCGCGCCGTCGATCGGCCTTTCGGTGCCGGTGGTCGAGGTTGCGTTGAAGCGCCAGTCCTACGGCATCAAGCCGCTCACCGATTCCGTGATCGCCGACCAGCAGCAGGTGGCGGACACGTTCTTTGCCCTCGGCCTGTTGCCGAAAGCCATCAAGATTTCAGACGTCGCGCGGAGGTCCGGATCGTGACTAAACAACCCAACGCCAACATCCTCTGGTTCCTGCCGACCCATGGCGACGGCCGTTATCTCGGCACCTCCATCGGCGGACGCGAGGTGAACTTCAGCTATCTGCGCCAGATCGCGCAGGCCGCCGATCAGCTCGGCTATTACGGCGTGCTGTTGCCGACCGGGCGAAGCTGCGAGGACTCCTGGGTGGTCGCTTCCGCGGTCGCGCCGCAGACCGAGCGGCTGCGCTATCTGGTGGCAGTGCGGCCCGGCCTGCAGTCGCCTGCCGTCGCCGCCCGCATGACCGCGACGCTGGACCGGCTCTCGAACGGACGGCTCTTGATCAACGTCGTCACCGGCGGCGATCCCGTCGAGAACAAGGGTGATGGTATCTTCCTGGCGCACGACGAGCGCTACGAGGTGACGCGCGAGTTCCTCAACGTCTATAACGACCTGCTTGCCGGCAAGACGGTCAATGTCGAGGGCAAGCACATCCGCATCGAGGACGGGCGGCTGCTGTTCCAGCCGGTCCAGTCGCCGCGGCCGCCGCTCTATTTCGGTGGCTCCTCGGACGCCGGCATTGATGTCGCGGTGGATACTGTCGACAAATATCTCACCTGGGGCGAGCCGCCGGAGCAGGTTGCGGAGAAGATCGCGCGCGTGAAGGCGGTTGCCGACAAGCGCGGCCGGAAGATCTCCTTCGGCATCCGCCTGCACGTGATCGTGCGCGAGACCAATGCGGAAGCCTGGAAGGCCGCGGACGAGTTGATCCAGTACGTCACCGACGACACGGTGGCGGCGGCGCAGAAGATTTTCTCGCGCATGGACTCGGTCGGTCAGCAGCGCATGGCAGAGCTGCATGGCGGCCGCCGCGACAAGCTCGAGATCAGCCCTAACCTGTGGGCGGGCGTTGGCCTCGTGCGCGGTGGCGCAGGCACCGCACTGGTCGGCGATGCCCAGACGGTGGCGGCGCGGATCAAGGAGTATCAGGATCTCGGCATCGATACCTTCATCATGTCGGGCTACCCGCATCTCGAAGAAGCCTATCGCTTCGCCGAACTGGTGTTCCCGCTGCTCTCGCTCAAGCGGCCAGACAATGTGACGCCGATCCGCGTCAACACCGGGCCGTTCGGCGAGACCATCGGCAACGACTATCGGCCGCAAAAGCAGGTATCGGAATCATGAGCCTCATCGATAGCCTCACGCGCGTCCGCGCGCCCAAATTGCCGCGCGCCGACGGCCTGATCCCCTGGATCGTGCCGCTGGCCATCATCCTGATCTGGCAGCTCGCCTGCGTTACCGGTTTTGTGCCCGCGCGCGTGCTGCCGGCGCCGACCGATGTCGCGCTGGCTGGATGGAAGCTCTTGTTGTCAGGCGAGTTGATCCGCAACATCTGGGTCAGCTTCTGGCGCGCCAGCATCGGCTTTCTGATCGGCGGCGGCATCGGCTTTGCTTTCGGCCTCGCCAACGGCCTGTCGCAACTCTCGGCGAAACTGACCGACACCACGCTGCAGATGGTGCGCAATATCCCGCACTTGGCGCTGATCCCGCTGGTCATCCTGTGGTTCGGGATCGACGAGTCCGCAAAACTGTTCCTGGTGGCGCTCGGCGTATTCTTCCCGATCTATCTCAACACGCTGCACGGCATCCGCACCGTGGATCCGCAACTGATCGAGATGGGCCGCATCTATGGCATGACTGACGGTGAATTGTTCCGCCGCGTGATCTTCCCGGGCGCGCTGCCATCGATCTTCGTGGGCCTGCGCTTTGCGCTCGGCATCATGTGGCTGACCTTGATCGTGGCCGAGACCATCGCGGCGTCCTCGGGCCTCGGCTACATGGCGATGCAGGCGCGCGAATTCATGCTGATCGATGTCGTCGTGCTTTCGATCCTGATCTACGCCCTGCTTGGCAAGCTCGCCGACAGCGCTTCGCGCGCGCTGGAGCGGCTGACGTTGTCCTGGCACCCGGCCTTCCAGAAACATTGAGCCCTTTACTTTGACGCGTTTTCTTCACGCGAACCGGTATCCACTTCGCTCGAAAACGCTATGGAGAACAAAATATGCAGGAAGTCCTTCGTTTTCGCCCGCTCGGTGCTGAGGCCGTCGCGCGCGAGGATTTTGTCGAGGAGGCGCGCCAATTTCGCCGTGCTCCCGACGTGCCGTCGCGCGGGCTGTCACTGACCATCCGCGGCTTGCGCAAATCGTTCGGCGACAATGAGGTGCTGCGCGGAATCGACCTGCACATTCCTGCCGGCCAGTCCGTCGCGATCGTCGGCCGCAGCGGCTGCGGCAAGAGCACATTGTTGCGGCTGATCGCGGGGCTGGAGAAGCCGACTGCCGGCAGCATCAGTTTCGGCGAGCAGGCGCGCGCCGAGGATATCCGCGTGATGTTCCAGGAGCCGCGGCTCCTGCCCTGGGCGCGTGTGCTGTCGAACGTCGAAGTCGGCCTCGGTCGCGAGCGGTCGTCCGCGGATGCGCAGGCGCGCGCCGAGAAGGCGCTGGTCGAGGTCGGTCTCGGCGACAAGCGCGGGCAATGGCCTTCGGTGCTCTCGGGCGGCCAGAAACAGCGCGTCGCGCTGGCCCGCGCGCTGGTCAGCCAGCCCCGGGTGCTCGCGTTCGACGAGCCGCTCGGCGCGCTCGACGCGCTGACGCGGATCTCGATGCAGCGGCTGCTCGAGCAGGTCTGGCGCGATCAGGGCTTCACCGCGATCCTGGTGACGCATGACGTCTCGGAAGCGGTGGCGCTGGCCGACCGGGTGCTGGTCATTGAAAACGGCCGCATCGCGCACGATTTCAATGTCGACATCGCGCGCCCGCGCGAGCGCGGCTCGGCCGAACTCGCGGCACTCGAGGGCGCGATCCTGAAGAATCTGCTGGAAGGCACCGAAGACAGTTCCGATGATCTGTGAGGCCCGCATGAACCCCGCCGTCCGCGACATCGCGATCGATCCCGTGGTCACCTCCGACGAGTTTCGCGGCGCCATGCGCCATCTGACCGGCGGGGTCAGCGTCATCACGGCGGGGCGCGGCAAGGACATCTCCGGGATGACGGTGACTTCCGTCTCCTCGTTGTCGGTCGAGCCGGCCTCGCTGATCGTGAGCCTCAATCGCGCCGCCTCGTCCTGGCCGCTGGTCAAGCGCCACGGCGTTTTCGGCGTGAACATCCTGAGCTCGGACCAGGTCGAGATCGCCGAGCGCTTCACCGGTAAAGGCGGGCTGAAAGGCGCCGAGCGCTTTGCCGGCGCCCAATGGACGACGCGCGCCTCCGGCGTGCCGCTTCTGGTCGGCGCGCTGGCGGCGATCGATTGCGAGGTCGAAGACATCCTGGAGCGTCATTCGCATGCGATCGTCATCGGGCGCGTGCTCGATGTGCAGGTCTCCTCGCGCACCGCGGCGCTCGCCTATTGGCAGGGCCGCTATGTCGCCGTCGATCAAGATGAGGATGCGGCCAAGCTGGCCGATGTCAGCGTGCCCACGCGCGGCGTGCATCTGCGCTGACATCAGCTCGTAGCCCGGGTGGAGCGGAACGCGCAACCCGGGACTCCGCGTCGGCGGTCAGGGGCGGTCCCGGGTTGCTCTTGCGCTTCACCCGGGCTACTTGTTCTGGGAACGATGACGCCAGCCGTGGCGTTTTGTCTCCTCGCGCAATAGAAGGCATCGGTCTTTATCTATTGCCGGAAGGAACGAAGCGCGTCATGGGCTTGATGAAACGTCTTGCAACCTGGGTCTTCTACGGCATCGGTGCGCTCGCGATCGCCTATCTCGCGCTCTATGCCTATGTCGCCTTCACCGGGCGTGACTTTACGCCCGGCGACCCCATTCACATTTTCCGAAAACCCGACGCGCCGAGTTATTCGTAGCTCCAGGCGTCATTGCGAGCGCAGCGAAGCAATCCATGGCTCCGCGTGTGGCACGATGGATTGCTTCGCTTCGCTCGCAATGACGGTGATGACGACTACCCCGTCGTCGCCAATCGCTGGTAGTCGGGGGTGCCAGATCCAGCCGGCGGGATCGGCAAGCCGCCATCGGCATATTCGTTGAGCTTGTTGCGCAGCGTGCGGATCGAAATGCCGAGGATGTTGGCGGCATGGGTGCGGTTGCCGAGGCAGTGCTTCAGCGTCTCCAGGATCAGGTCGCGCTCGACGTCGGCAACGGTGCGGCCGACCAGCGCGCGCGTCACCTGCTCGGCGGCGAGGGTGGCGTGAGCGACCGCCGGCGCGGTCCGGGCGAGGTCGAGGCGGTCGCCGTCCGGGGTCACGATGGCCTCGGGGCCGATCTCGTCGCCCTGCGCCATCAGCACGGAACGGTGGATGGTGTTTTCGAGCTCGCGGACATTGCCCGGCCAGCGGTTCGTGGTCAGCACCCACCGTGCCTCGGCCGACAGCGGCCGCGCCGGCACGCCGTTGGCCTCGGCGTATTTCTTCGCGAAATGCTGCGCCAGCTCGAGGATGTCGCCGGCCGGTCGCGCAGCGGCGGGATCTTCAGGTTGACGACATTGAGGCGGAACAAGAGGTCCTCGCGGAAGGTGCCGGCGCGCACCGCGTCCGCGAGATTGCGGTTCGAGGTCGCGATGATACGGATGTCGACCGGCACCGGCTTGGTACCGCCGACGCGGTCGATCACGCGCTCCTGGATCGCGCGCAGCAATTTCGATTGCAGCCGCACGTCCATTTCCGAGATTTCATCGAGCAACAGCGTGCCGCCGGTCGCTTCCTCGAACTTGCCGATACGACGGGCGATTGCGCCGGTGAACGCGCCCTTCTCGTGGCCGAATAATTCGGATTCCAGGAGATGCTCGGGGATCGCGGCGCAATTGATCGAGATGAAGGGACGCTTGGCGCGTGTCGAGCGGGAATGGACGTAGCGCGCCAGCACTTCCTTGCCGGTGCCGGACTCGCCGGTTATCATCACGGAGGCGTGCGAGCCCGCGATCTGCTGCGCCAGCTTGATCACCCGGCCCATGGCTTCGTCGCGATAGACGAGATCGCGGGAGTCATTTGCGACCGCGGCGAGCACGGCGGCGATCAGCTCCGGCTCGGGCGGCAGCGGGATGTATTCCTTGGCGCCGGCGCGGATCGCCGCCACCGCGGCGCGGGCATCGTTGGAGATGCCGCAGGCGACGATCGGCACGTGGATGTGCTCGGCTTCCAATCGCATCACAAGGTCGCGGATGTCGAGGGCGACATCGACCAGCAGCAGGTCGGCGCCCTTGCCGCTGCGCAACACCGCCATCGCCTGCTCGTTGCCTTCCGCGTGCGTCACGGAGGCACCGTTGTCCATCGCGATCTTGGTGGCGGTCGTGAGCTGCCCCCTCAGGGTGCCGACGATGAGAAGCCGCATGAGTGTCTCCTGTCTCCCGCGCGTCCGTCGCGCGCATCCGTTAGGAAGTTAGCTACGCTCTGCCTTGATGATTTCGGTCATGGTCACGCCGAGCTTGTCTTCGACTAGTACCACTTCGCCGCGCGCCACCAGGCGGTTGTTGACATAGATGTCGATGGCTTCGCCGACCCGGCGGTCGAGTTCGAGCACGGTGCCAGGGCCGAGCTTCAGGAGCTGGCCGACATCCATCTTGGAGCGGCCGAGCACGGCCGAGACCTGCACCGGCACGTCGAAGACGGCTTCCAGGTCGGAGGCGATGCGCGAAGCGTGTTCGTCCTCGTTATAGCCCACATCGTCGTCCCTTGGCGCGTCCGCCGAGTTGAGGTCGGGGAGCGGGACATGTGTGTCGGTGTCACTCATCGTCGATCCTTTGGCTCAATCCTCATGGCCGTTGGTCACGGGACGCCATGTAGCGTCCGACAAGTTCGTTGATCTTGGCTTCGATCGTCGCGCGTTCCAGCACGATGCCGCCGTCGGCCCATTCGATCCTGCAGTCGCCGGTCGCGATTGTCGGCTCGGCCAGGATCACGAGGCGGCCCTGAAATCCGCTCTGTGTGGCCAGCCGCTCGATCTTTTCGCGCGCGCCCTCGTAGAGCGCATCATTGATGCGGACGACGATGTGAGGGGTCGAGACCAGATGCGAGAAGCAGTCGGAGACCAGCGCCGTGATCTCGCCAAGCGGTTCGCGCGCGATCATTTCGGCGCACAATTTGCGCGCGACCGAGACCGCGACGTCGACTGCTTCGGTCTCCATCCGCGCTTCGATGCCGGAAAAGCGTGACGCGATGTTCTTGATCGCAAGCCCGATCTCCTCCAGCGCGAGCGCGGCGCGGCGGTCGTTCTCCACCTTCGCCTCGCGCTGGGCGGCATCGTAGCCGTTGCGATAGGCGCGCGCCTCGGCTTCCGCGACCTTCTGGGCGATCTCGGCGGCGGTTGCGGCACGCTCACGCGACTTGGCGGGCGCCGAGAAGTCGGTATCGAACAGGAATTTTGCGGGCGCGGCCATCAGTACACCAGTTCGTCGTCGGCACGATTCTTGGTCAGCATGATCTCGCCCTTGGCGGCGAGATCCTTGGCGAGATTGACGAGCAGCGCCTGCGCCTCGTCGACGTCGCGCAGGCGCACCGGTCCCATCGCCGCCATGTCATCCATCAGCATCTTGCCGGCGCGCGAGGACATGTTGCCCAGGAAGAAGTTGCGGACCTCCTCATTGGCGCTCTTCAGCGCGATGCCGAGCTTCTCCTTGTCGACATGGCGCATCAACGTCTGGGCCGAGCCGGAATCGAGCTTGACCAGGTCGTCGAAGGTAAACATCAGCGCCTTGATGCGTTCGGCGGATTCGCGGTTTTCCTCTTCCAGCGAGGTGATGAAGCGCGTTTCGGTCTGGCGGTCGAAATTGTTGAAGATCTCGGCCATCACCTCATGGGCGTCGCGGCGGCGGGTCTGTGACAGATTCGACATGAACTCGGTGCGCAGCGTCTGCTCGACGCGCTCGATCACTTCCTTCTGCACCGCCTCCATCCGCAGCATGCGGCCGACGACATCGAGCGCGATGTCCTCGGGCAGGATCGCCAGCACGCGCGCGGCGTGCTCGGACTTCAGCTTCGACAGCACCACGGCGATGGTCTGCGGATATTCATTCTTGAGGTAATTGGCGAGCACCTCTTCCTGGACGTTGGAGAGCTTCTCCCACATGTTGCGGCCCGCGGGCCCGCGGATCTCGTCCATGATGCCGGAGACGCGGTCGGCCGGCAGATATTGCTGTAAGAGCCGCTCGGTAGCGTCGAAATTGCCCATCAGTGCGCCCGAGGCCGACATCCGCGAGACGAATTCGAGCAAGAGGTCCTCGACCACGTCGGCCTCCACAGTGCCCAGCGTCGACATCGCCATCGACAGTTCGCGTACCTCGTCGTCATCGAGCAACGACCACACCTTGCCGCCGTATTTTTCGCCGAGCGCCAGCATCAGGATCGCCGCGCGCTTCGGGCCGGAGATCGGCTTGCTCTTCGGGCGGTCGCCCTGACGGCTCGACAGCGTCGATATGACGCTTGTGATGTCGTTGGCGTTCGCGGTTTGCGGGACGCTGGCCATCTCAGGTCTCCGCAGGCTCGGTCAGCCATTGGCGAACAATGGAGACGGTTTCGTTCGGATTGCGTTCGGCCAGTTCGCCCACGCGGTTCACGGCCTGGGCATGGACCTGGCCCTGGATCTGGGCGACGTCGATCATGTGCGCGGCGCCGCCGCCGGTCAGGAGCGCCTGACCCTGTCCGCCTTCGCTGCCGGCCTGCGCGCTGGCGTCGGCCAGCGCGGGCACCGAGGCCTCGGCGCGGCCGGGTACGACCTCGTTGGCCAGGATGCGCTTCACGAGCGGGCGGATCACCATGAACAGCACGACCAGGCCAAGCAGCATCATCACGCCGAGCTCGATCACATACATCACGTCGTCCTTGGTGAACTGCAGCATGCCGAGGAGGCCGGTGGGCTCGTTGAGCGGGGCGACCGAGGGGCCCTCGGCAAAGCGCAGGTTGACGACCTCGACCTGATCGCCGCGCTTCTGGTCGAAACCGATCGCCGAGCGCACCAGGGCGGCGATGCGGTCGAGCTGCTCCTTGGGACGGTCCTGGTAGACCATCTCGCCCTTTTCGTTCTTGGCGTAGCTGCCGTCGACGAGGACGGCGACCGAGATGCGGTTGACGCGGCCGGCTTCGGTCACCTCGGTCTTGGTGGTGCGGGAGATCTCGTAATTGTTGGTCTCCTCGCTCTTCTTGCTCTGGTCGCGGGCGCGCGCGGCATTGTCCTGGTTCTGGTTGCCGGGCAGCTCGTTGTTGACCGTGACCTGGCCGCTATTGTCGGCGGAGAGGCTGGATTCCTCCCGGGTCTGGCTCGAGCGCAGCACGCGCCCTTCGGGGTCGAACTTGTCGGAGGTCTGGGTGATCTTGTTGTAGTCGAAATCGGCGGAGAGCTGGACGCGGGCGCGGCCCTGGCCGACCACGGAGGACACGATGTCCTCGACCTGCTTGCGCATCCGCTTCTCGAAGGCGGCGCGGCGCTCGTCGCCGACGGCGTTGTCGGCATCGCTGGTGGCGCCGTCGGCGAGCAATTGGCCGGCCTCGTCGACGATCGAGACCCGCTGCGGCTTCAGCCCGTTGACGGCGGAGGCGACCACGTGGCGGATGGCGCGGATCTGCTGCGGTTCGAGGGTGCCGCGCACCCGCACCACGATGGAAGCGGACGGCTCGGGCGTCTCGCGCGAGAACAGCGGCCGCTCC
>NZ_PSRR01000158.1 GCF_004296405.1 Bradyrhizobium sp. Leo170 | reverse complement strand
GAGGGGCCAACGTTCGAAGCCGAAACACACGCCGCTCCCTCGTCCGCCAACAGCATCTCGCACGGTCGCGATCCTCCGCTGGTTGACCATTCTGCCGGAAGCGGACCTGCGAAGCGTATGGCAAAGCGTGTTCGCAAACACACACCACGATTTATTCCTTCGTAAGCTCAACAATGGTCCTCTCTCCATTGATGGTCTCGACAGTGAGTTCGACCTGGTCGCCATAACGAACAGAATCGAAGAGCAGACCGTCCTGTACCTTGAGGTCCGCAGTCGCACGCGGGCTCAGGCGCACGGTGATCCGGTCGTGGCGTTGGTCTACCTCCGCGACGACTCCTCGCAACGTCTCTTGCGGCCTTGCCCGCGTCGCCAGCGCGGGGGCAAGATCGTCGATCTGAGTGGTGAGGACCGGCTGGATCGCGTCACGAACCGAGGTAGTCGTCGGTACATCAAGAGGGCGCGACGCGACATGCGCCGGAGCAAGTATCGCGGCTGAGATCGCGAGAGCCCGGAGCGCGACACCGCTGGTGCCGAGGAGGCGCCCTATCCAGATGCGTGCCGAGTTTGCGCGAGAATCGGGATCGCGGGCGAAAAGTCGAATCCGAGATGAGAAGTTGATGGCAGACATGCGGCGTCCTTGGTGAAGTTCGGACGCGATTCTTGGGCATGTCGCCTCGTGGGGGGATCGCACACCCCCATAGATCGAATAAACCGATGGCCGTCGCTGCTGTCAATCGGCTGTCAGATAATGTTCCGAGTAGCAAGCACGGCAAACCCATCACGAAGAGTTTAACGGTCTCGCTGGTCACCGTTCCCTTTCCTCCAAGCCAGAGCGCTGACATGAGGAAGGTCGTAACGGCAACGGGCTGGAATATTGTGCGTTGAAGGTCCTTGGACCAGCCGCGCAGGCCGCACCAGATCGTCACCAGTATGCCTGCTAAGCCGGTCAGGCTTCCAAGCACGCCGTTGAGGAAGCCAACCGCAGTATCGATCGCGCTCGCTCCGGTGGAGATCGGCTTTAGGCCGGGTCGGAGAAGTCCGTAGAGACTGTACACAGCGAGGAACGCACCAACCGCGATGCGGACGGTTCGAGGATCTGACCGGGTCAAGAGAGACACGCCCGTCGGAACCCCGAGAGCGGCGCCGACGATGAACGGCAGCAATTTGCCCCCATCGAGCGCGCGGCGCAGTCTCCAGACTGAGTAGCCTTGCACCAGAAGACCGAAGCCGACGATCAATGTCGCGCTCTGCAGCGGCGCGAGGATGTAAAGCCATAGCGAAGCCGCCACAAGTCCAAAGGCAAAGCCCGATAGCCCAGCAACAAATGCACCCGCAAAGGTCGCAAGCAGAAATAGCGGCAGTTCAAAAGTGGACCCGTCCATGCGCTCGCTCCATAGTAAAGCGAGCAGCGCTTGCATGGGGCCACCATTTTACGGGGAGGCTGCGACGTCCCCGATCAGTAAACTAGTGCAGGAATCGAACGGCCGCAACGAGCGACGGTTTTACGCCGCCTTTCCTATTCGCAACGGCGATCAGGAAGGATTACTGACCGTTGCTTGATCTTCAATCGTCTGCGTGAGGACGGATCAGTCCCCGCTCTCCTTGAGCGGGTTCAAGGACCAGCCCAGCTTCTTGAGCTGCCGCAGATCCCTGGAAGCCTCTGCCAAAAGCCAGTCGCGGAACGTGACGATCTTCGGCTGGGCTGCCGTCGCCTTCGGACAAATGATCCAATAGGTCTTCGATAGTCGCAACGCCTCCGGAAACGGCCGCACCAGCCGCCCGTTGATCAGGTCCCACGCCGCCAATGTCGTCCTTGCAAGTGCGATACCCTGGCCGTTGATCGCCGCGTCGATTACCATGCTTGCCCGATTGAGCACCGGGCCGTGGATGATATTCGTGTCGTTGACGCCCGCCGCCTGCAGCCACCTGGACCAATCTGCCCGGGTATCCATATGGATCAGTGGATATTTGAGGATGTCGGCTGGCTTGCTGAGCCGTCGCCGACCCGAGAGAAGCTTCGGACTGCAAACGGCAAAGAGCTGCTCGCCGCTCAGCTTGGTCGTATCTAGCCCGGGCCAATTGCCCTCGCCATGGCGCACCGCAAGGTCGACTTCCTCTCGCGCGAAGTCGACGTGATGAAGCGTTGCGGAAACGCGAAGGTCGATCCCGGGGTGAGCTTCGGCGAAATGGCCGAGCCGGTGAACCAGCCACTTGGCGGCAAAGTCTGGCGAGGTGCTGACGGTGAGGACGCCGGCGTTTTGCCTTTGCAGAAGCCGCTCGGTGCCAACCGCAATACGGTCCAGCGCATCGCGTACGATGGTGAGATAGTTCTTGCCCGCCTCGGTGATGATCAGGCGCTGGCGCTCGCGATTGAACAGCTTGATCGCAAGCTCAGCCTCCAGCGCCTTGACCTGATGGCTCACGGCGCCCTGCGTGACGCAAAGCTCCTCGGCTGCGCGGGTAAAGCTTTCATGCCGCGCCGCGGCTTCGAAAGCCTTCAGCGCATTCAGGGGCGGCAAGCGTGGACGCATCGCACAAAGACTTCATGAGAAAAACTAGGGCCGGCCAGAGAAACGATGCTTTGCCGATCACGGCCCGCTGACCTTATGGGAAAGCTCCAACGCAGCATTTCATGAGATTTGGAGCTTGTCGATGTCAACCGTTGCCCGTAACGCCTCGCCGCTTCGGCTGATCCGGCCGGCCAGTCTGCTCCCACAACTTCATCAGGAAAATTCGGTGCAAAGGCTCGGCGCTCCGGGACGCGGGCTTCGGGCTTGGTCCGCGCGGCGCAGGCTGCGTCAGGCACTCCGCGATCTGGCCGACGACAAGCATCTGCTCGCCGACATCGGCCTCACGCGCGAAGAGGCGCTGGACGAGGCCGCTAAGCCATTCTGGCGATAACAAGCGCCCGTTACCAACAAGATAGAGGAGGAACAGATGGCAGAGCCAATCGTCTATGGCTTCCCGCGAAGCACCTACGTCAACATCGTGCGGTTGATTCTGACGCACAAGGACGTAGCGTATGGCTTTCATGACCTTGAACCGGTGATGGGCAAGCGTGAGCATTTGGCGCTGCACCCGTTCAACCGGGTCCCGATTCTTCGGCACGGCGACTTCACGGTCTACGAGACCAGCGCGATTGCCTCCTATGTCGACGAAGCCTTCGGAGGGCCAAAGCTGACGCCGCGCGACGTCCGCCTCCGGGCGCGCATGAACCAGTGGATCAGTGCGGTCAACTCCTACTACTACCCCTACATGATCTATCACGTGACCCACGAACGGCTGGTCTTTCCGGAACTCGGCATCGCATCCGACGAAAAGGTCGTGGCACACGCGATACCCAAGGTCGAGCTTGCGCTTGGCATGGTGGAGCATGAATTGGAACACGGCCAAGACTACCTGCTCGGCACGGAAATCACGATCGCGGACTTCTTCCTGCTTCCGAGCACATTCGCCTTCAGCCTAACGGACGAAGGCAAGGCGATGCACCCGAACTATCCGGCTTTTTGCCGATGGCGCGAGCGCATGGAAAACCTGCCGGCGACGCGAAAGCTTCGCGCGATCCAGCCGCCGCGCGAACCGATTCCCCATGCCCGCGAGTGGGCGAATTCGCACCGACCGAGATACTGACCCTGCAAATCCAAACTTGTCGGAAACCGCGGCGAGGCAAGGATGCGTCTGCACACCGCATTCGACCCCAAGACCCGGCGCGTCTTCATCGCGCATATCGCGCACAACACCGTCGAAGTGATCGATCACGCTGCGGGTAAACACGAAGCGACCCTGCGGGGATTCCAGTAGAAATTATATCCCTCCGCTGGAACCTTTGTCGGCTGCCTCTATTTGCTCGCTGTCCAATGCTAGGAGGTAGATACTATGACGAAGATTCTTTTTGCGACGGTCGCCATTCTCGCATTTGGGGCACCTTCATTTGCGCAGCAGGATAAAACCACCGGACAAGCGCCCCCATCAGGCACTTCCGCGTTCTACGTAGCTCAAGATCCCGCGACGATGAAATGTAAAGTTGTCACTGCCCAGCCCGCCCCTGGTGAAATGAAGGTTATCGGTACGGCTCATCCGACACAGGCGGAAGCGCAAACAGCTTTGGCAGCTGAGAGAACTTGCGCCAAGTAATGAAGCGAAGGCGCGAGTACGGGGATGGCGCATTGGTTCGACAAAACTACTGACCCGACGCCCCAGGCCATCCGCGTCGATGTTAGGTGTTCTCGCGAACCATCGCCGACCGAACCACCGTTCCAAGCGGCGGAATGCCCTTGGTGGTCGCCAAGACCGGTGTCTCCTCCGACAGGCCCGCCGTAATCTCAATGCGACCGTTGTCGATGAGACCAGTCCTGACGGCGAGGCGCGTGACCCGATCGGTAGCGATGGCGTAGACGAAGTTGCCGCCATCATCCGAACCTACGGCAGCGGTGGGTACGGTAAGCGCATCGGGCCGTCGGTTCATTTCCAGTGAGACCTCCGCATACGTGCCCGGATAAAGCCGTTCGTCGGGATTGGGCAGGTCGATCTCGGTCCGCATGTCGCGGGTTTCGGGATCGAGGCGCAGCGAGAAGCGGGTTACCTTGCCGATGAATGGCTTACCGTCGAAACCAGAGGGCTTTACAACCGCCGGATCGCCGACGTGAAGGTGAGACACGTCGTTCTCCGGAACGTCGCAAAACACCCTGATCGTGTCGATCCGCTGCAGTGTGAAAAGTGATCCTGCGGACGGCGTAGTCCGCGTTGCCGCGGCGGCCTGGACCAGATCGCCCCGGTTCACCTGGCGCCGCGCCACCACGCCATCGAAAGGCGCCACGACCTGCGTATAGGCAAGCAGCGTCTTGATCCTCTCCACGGTGGCGGCGGCGACGTCGACCTGGTGGGCCGCGAGATCGCTGTTCGCCTCCGCAACGCCGAGGTCCGCCTTGGCGATGGCAGCATTGGCGTGCACCTGATCGAGTGTCCGGTCGCTGATGAAGTTCCGTCCCTGACCCAGCTCCTCCCGGTCCTTCGCCAGGGCGTCCTGAAGCGCCAGCTCTGCCTTGTTGTGATCTAGCTGACGGCGCGCGCTCTCCAGCGCACTTCGTTTGGCTTCCAGCTCGGCCTTGGCTTCGGCAAGCTCCTGCTTCATTTCCGGAACGTCGATAACTGCGAGCACTTGACCCGCCTTCACATGATCGCCGATATCGACCCGAACCTCCGACAGGTATCCCGAGACTTTGGCGAAGAGATCCGCTTCCTCAAAAGCTTCGAGGGTCGCATTGGTTTGAAGACGTTGGGCCACCGTGACTCGGCGTGGCCGCACAACCTCGACCGGCGGAAGGTTGTCGACCTTCGTTTGCTTCACCGGTGATGGCGATGCCGCCAGGTGTTGCCGCTCAACAGCGACGCTTCCTGCAGCGACGCCGATTAACAATACCTTGATGACGGTTCGGCTCGTGAAATTCATAGTACGCTACCTTTAGCATCCACTCTGGCCATTCGCTTATTCCGCCGCCAGATCGCGGGATTCTGCTGCTTGATCGCCAGGATACCGCACTGGCCCGAGCCGCGGTTCCCGCTCGAAATAGCGGCAATGCGGGCCGTCGGGATCCAGCGACGCGGAAATCGGCGTATGTCGCGACTGGAGTATGGCTATGATCGCGGGCAATATGATGAGGGTAACGCAGGTTGCGCCGAGCAGACCGCCGATCACCGCCCGCCCAAGGGGTGCGCTTTGCTCTCCGGTTTCGCCTAGTCCGAGTGCCATCGGCAACATTCCCGCCAGCATCGCGAAACTCGTCATCAAGATCGGACGCAGGCGGCTTCGTGCGCCTTCGATGGCTGCCTCCCACGGCTCGCGGCCTTCAGCGCGGCTGCGCTCTGCGAAGGTTACAAGCAGGATGGCGTTTGCCACGGCGACACCGATCGCCATGATCGTGCCCATGAACGATTGAATGTTGAGCGTGGTCTGGGTCAACCAAAGCATGACTACAACTCCCGCCACTACGCCGGGAATCGTCAATCCCACTGCCAGGGAAAGCCGGAACGACTGGAAGTTGGCGGCCAGCACCAGAAGGATGACGCCCACCGCTGTCAAAAGTCCCAGACGGAGGCCGCCGAACATCTCCGCCATCGGCTGGATCGCCCCGCGCAACGTCACACTCACCCCATTTGGCGGCTTTCCTACATCGCTGATCGCCTGCTGCACATGGCTTGCTACACGTCCTAGATCCTCACCATAGATGTTCGCGCTAAGCGTCAGCATCCGTTGCATGTTGTAGCGGTCATATTCGCCGAGCGCTGTGCTATCCGTAACGTGAGCAAGATTGCGAAGGTCGATCTGTTGGCCCGACCGGCGAGCGATTGGCAGGTTCTTCACCTCTTCCAGCGAATTCATCCGGCGCTCGGGGATCTCGACTTGCACCTGATATCCAATACCGCTCTTTGGATCGGCCCAATAATTGGCCGAGGTGTAGCGACTGGATGAGGTACCCGCGACGATCGATTTCGCCACGTCGTCCGTCGTTACTCCCAGAACGCCCGCTCGCTCGCGGTCGACGGCGACCGCAACCGTCGGATAATCAAGTTCCTGCTCGAATTCCAGATCTCGCAGCGTCGGCACCTGTCCCAGCCTCGCTCGCAGCTTATCGGCATATTGGCGGCTGTTGGCGAAGCTCGGCCCGCTCACAGCGACTTCGATCGGCGTTGGCGCGCCGAAGCTCATCACCCGGCTGACGATGTCGCTTGGCTCGAACGAGAAGCGTACACCAGCGAGTTCCTGCGGCAACTTCTTGCGCAGCCGCTCCTTCAAATCCTCGATGCGGATTCCGGCGCCACGCTTTAGTTGCACCTGCAGCACAGCTTCTTCGGACCCGGAACTCCAGAGATAGACGGTATTGATCGGGTAGTTGGGCGGCTGCGTTCCGACAAAGCCAAGACTAATGTCCACATTGTCAGGCCCCACCTCGCGCTTGATGATATCGAGTGTTCGCAGCGCAATCTGCTCGGTACGCTCGATCCGAGTTCCCGCCGGAGCCCTAAGATGCAATTGCATCTGGCCGGTATCCACGGTCGGAAATATCTCTGTGCCGAGCGAGCTGCCGCCCACGAGAATGATGGCACCGGTCGCAACCAGGTAAGAAAGCACGGTAATGCGTCGGTGCTTCATGATCGTGCGCGTAAGCCGATCGTATCTGGCGCGGAATCGATCAAAAACGCTCTCTTGTGATTTGTGTTGCGTGTCCGGATTGCGCAGCATCCAGACCGACAGCACCGGCACAAACGTGCTCGAAAGCAGATACGACCCCACCATCGCGAAGCCCACCGCCAAGGCGAGCGGCACAAAAAGATTGTGCGCTGCGCCGGTCATGAAGAAGGCTGGAATGAACACCGCCAGAATGCAGAGCATGGCCACGAAGCGGGGCAGCGTGGTTTCGGCCGTGGCCAAGCTTGCGGCGCGGGCGAGGCTATGGCCATCACCGAGACGCGTGTGAATGTTCTCGATGGTGACGGTCGCATCGTCGACCAGGATGCCGACAGCCAATGCCAACCCACCCAGCGTCATGATGTTGATCGTCTGACGCGATACCCAAAGCGCGATTACCGACGCCAGGATCGCCAGCGGAATATTCAGGACGACAACGAGCGAACTGCGCCAGTCCCGAAGGAAAAGCAGCACCATGAGACCCGTTAGGACCGCACCGAGCGCTCCTTCAACGAACAGGCCCTGGATCGCGCGAGTCACGTATGGGGATTGATCGAACTGGTAACTTACCTGAACGTCGCTTGGCAGTACGGATTGGAATCGTGGCAAGTTGGCTTTGACGGCCTGGACGACCGCGAGGGTCGAAGCGTCTGCTCGTTTGGTGACAGGGATATAGACGGTGCGGCGCCCATTGACGAGTGCGTAGCCGGTCTGAATGTCGGCACCGTCTTCGACCGTTCCGACATCACGTATGAACACGGTCTGTGTTCCGTGCGAGCGGATGGGAATGTTACTCAGCCCCTTGAAATCTCCGACAACAGAGTTGAGGGGCACCATCGGCATGAGATCGCCGATGCGGACATTGCCAGATGGACTGATCGTGTTGCCGGCGGCCAATGCCTGCACCACCTCGTCCGGCGACATGTTATAGGATCGCAGCTTGTCGGGATCCAAATGAACCAGGATGGTCCGCTGGCTCGATCCGAACGGCGGCGGTGCCGAAACGCCTGGCAAGGTCGCAAACAATGGGCGTACCTTGAAGAGCGCCGCGTCCTGTAGTTCGGCGACGGTTTTCGTCTCGCTGGTGAAGACGAGATCGCCGACCGGAACGCTGCCACTGTCGAACCGCATCACGAATGGCGGCACAGTGCCCGCAGGCATGAACGCGCGAGCGCGATCGACGTAGGCGACCGTCTCCGCCGTAGCTTGCGCCATGTCGGTCCCAGGATGGAATTGAAGCTTGATCAGCCCTACGCCCTGGATCGATTTGCTTTCGACATGTTCGATGCCGGTAATGTAGAGGAAGTGGTACTCATAATAGTTGACGATGAATCCTTCCATCTGGGCCGGGTCCATGCCCCCGTAGGGTTGGGCGACGTACAGAACGGGCACCCCGAGATCCGGGAAGATGTCGCGCGGCATGCGATCGAGCGCCAGAAAGCCCACCCATGCGACGGCTATAACCATCACCAGAAGCGAGATCGGCCGTCGTAATGCGAACGACACCAGGTTCATTGTGCCGCCTCAGTCCGCGCGACATCGCCTGTGCGGTCGGGCGCTCCTTGACGGCGCCAACCAAAACCAGCGCTAGGATTGGTAGAAAAAAGGCACATAGCTCGGTCCAAGCCCTCAGCCCCGACGTCCAGCCATGACATCGAGCGAATGAGCAGAACTTGGACGGCGGGCCGTCTTGGGATGCCGGGGGTCTGCGGACCCCGACGCTCCATGAAGTAATTCAGCGAACGCGGTCGAAGAAGGGCGGAGGACTCGTGTGCACCGATTTGTGATTCTCTGCGAGAAGCGCACTATCGCGTTACTCGCCGCCGGAAAGTCGCTGATTCAGAAGCCTCTCGATCGTATTACTTACGCGGCTTCCAGAACGCGTCCCGCAGTTGCATCACTGATGCGAAAAGGCGGTTCCATTCCAATGAAGTCTGGAGCTGCAAGTATCTCCGCAATGGATGGTGACACTCGCTCGCCCAGCCACGTCGTCCAAATCGATATCATGTACCTGGCCGCGCCAGACTTCCCGGGCCCGTTGCCATTGGTTGGACACGAAGACACGATGCATGCAGCCCGCCGAATTGCAGAGAGCCGCCGACCGCGCACAATGAAATTGGTCGAAGTGGAGCGAAATGAACTCCTCTCCATTCCGCCCCTTGAGATACCGTAGAAATCCTGTCCGAACGCGTGGCTCGTCCTCACCACAAGCTCTCTGCCCCGCACGGATGACCGAGCTGACTTGCGGAGGAAGTTGCTGCAGCCTATCGGCCGAAAGCAATGACCAGTCGTTCCGACCGCCGATTGCGCTAAGCGCCGATGCTGACGAAGTGATGGCCAGCACAAATAGCGTTATAACCGCCATGATGTTTCTCATATCGCGGCTCCCGTCTTGACCTGCCCAGACGCGACGGCGAGATGAAGTTACACCTACTGTCGGGCTTGCGCAGCGAGCCAGGGCGGCCGCAATGGAAATATTTCCGTTAGGCGCCAGTGCGGGATGCAGTTTTCCCAAGGGCGGTCCTTCCTCCGGAAGTCTGCCGGCTGTCGCTTTCACGCGCGACCTACGCTCGTGGCGTGTCGAGAAGGAACGGTAGGATCGTATCCGCGACCGCGTCAGGAAACTCCTCGTGGATAGCAAGCTTCCCCGTTGGCAGGTGCTTGATGTTCACATTGGGCAGACCTGCAAGTTGCTCCATCTCGGTGCGCGACTTGGGCGGCGTCTGGTCACCAATTATGGCGAGCATTGGCACGTTGGCGCGCCGGACAAGATCCAGGAATGCCTCACGGCTGTCGACCCGATCGAGCGCCCCGGTGACAAAACGGACCGATCCGTGCCGCGCGCCCGAAGCGCGGGTGATAGCCAGCTTTGCCGCGAGCCGCTCATGCGTCAGCCATTTTGGATCGGTGTAGACATGTTCGCGCGCCATCTTCGACACCACAAATCGGCTGACATTGAGCCGGTAAAGCAATGGACCAATCCCGGGGACATCGACCGCCGTCCGCACCCGGGCGAACCACGGCCGCGGACCGCCCATCATGGTCGGCAATGGCCCTCGCCAGGTCGGTGCGATCAAGACCAGACGGTCGATCGTGCCCGGCTGGTGGACTGCCTGATAAAGGGCGTAGGCCGCGGCATGTCCGGCCGCAATCACCGCAGGTGGCTGGGAAACGCCTTGGCTCAGGAACCAGTTGAGGAATGCCGAGAGAGTCGCCGGCGACCAGTCGACGCGCGGTCGCGCCTGATTGCCAAAGCCGGGCCAGTCGACCGCCGCAACGCAAAATTGCGATGATAGCCGGTCAAGGAGCGAACGCATTTCTTCGCGCGTCGAGATCGAACTCAGTGCAGGCAAAAGTACAACCGGGGCTCCCGCGCCGGCTTCCTCCATGCCAAGCGTGATCGCTCCGTTCGGTGACATCCACCGTATCATGCGCTCCATGCTGGCTTATCCATTCACTCCCATCATCAGCGGCCACCCTCCGAGCCCGATAACCGTAATGGCTGCAAAGGTTACCAGTCCCACGGCCAGACGGTTGCGGATCATCTCAGTGCGCAAAATAAGCGGCAGAAGCCATGTTCGCGCGAACACCGCCGTCAGCGGGAAGAGCGCGACCGTGAAGGTCATGCCGGCAGCAAAGAGAGTCGACAGCAGCAAGCACCACTGAATTGTACCATGCGCCAAGGCGTAGGTCATGATGAAGGTCGTGAGGGGACAAGGAATAAGGCCAGTTGCGATCGCAAGAAGCGGTGCCGGGCGACCGTGATGGTGGTGAGGACGAAAAGCCCGCGACAAGAGCCAAAATCCGATCAGGACGATCAGGACCGGAGGGGATCATCGCAAGACCCCAATCCCTACAAGGCGGCAATCGACAACTTGCAACGAGTGTCTAAAGTCGCGTAGGCTTCTCGGTGGGGAAAGGCAGACTCCCCGTCAGACTTTTCGGTCCAAGCTCTGCGCAACACGCGATCCGTCGTGGGGCTTGCGCATGGACACCGAACGAAACGCCTCTCAACATCACACTGTCGCCATCCTCTCGCGCGGAGATGCTGCCGCACGTCGAGACGCGACCCCAAAGAACAGCCGCTTTGTCCGCGTCTTCGAGGCCCTCGCCTCAGTTGGGATCGAGGCGCATCCTGTCATCTACGACGAAATCTTCGCTGATGCGGTTCGCGACCAATTGCTTACGGTCGATGGTGTCCTTGTCTGGGTCAATCCCATTCATGAAGGGAAGACGCGCGCGGCGCTCGATGAGTTGCTGCGCGAGGTTGCGGCGAGGGGCCCCTGGGTGAGCGCACATCCCGATGTCATCCTGAAGATGGGGGTCAAGGAGGTGCTTTACCGAACACGCCATTTGGGCTGGGGCGCGGACACGCATCGATACGACAGCGCGGCTGCTTTCCGCGCTGAATTCTCGTCGCGCCTGCGGGCTAACGGTCCACGTGTGCTCAAACAAAACCGGGGCAATGCAGGCCAAGGCGTTTGGAAGGTCGAGTCCCTGCCAGATACCGACTCCGCAGTGCGGGTGCTGCATGCGCAGCGCGGCAGCCTGCCCGAGGACATGCCGCTGGAGGCCTTCATCGTTCGCTGCGAGCCGTATTTCGGGTGGGGAGGCTGCATCATCGATCAACCGTTCCAGCCGCGCCTGCCGGAAGGGATGATCCGCTGTTATATGAGCGGCTCTAAAGTGGCCGGGTTTGGGCATCAATTGATCAAGGCCTTGATACCGCCGCCGCCGGAGGGGCCCGACTCGCCTGAGGCGCAGCCCGGGCCACGGATCATGCACGGGCCCGACGCCCCGTCGTTCGAGGCGTTGCGACGATTGATGGAAGACGAATGGACACCACAAATGCTGGAAACGCTCGGCATCGATGGACCCTCGCTCCCGGTCATCTGGGACGCGGATTTCCTCTATGGCCCGCGCGACAAGTCTGGCCGCGACACCTACGTCCTCTGCGAAATCAACGTGAGTTCATGCTTTGCCATTCCCGACGAGGCGCCGGCAGCGATCGCGCTGACGGTTAAAGACCGTCTTATGCGAGCTTATGGAACAAGATGAAAGCACGACGCGGCGCAGCGCCAGAGCGAGTCGGCCGGGAACGAGTCCGCTCACGATCTGCACGCGCCCGATGTGCCGCGCGTTCGCCATGACCTCAATGAGCGCCTGATCGAGCGGCAGCGTGCCCTGGTGCCTCGCAAGCTCGGCGGCCACGACCGCGTGCAATGGGCGACACGCTTCAACTCCGTGCGGGCGGCCTGGTGGGCCATCTGAATTGCCGCTCCTCACTAAGCTTGATCTCGTGGTCGTGCATCGACCTGATCGAGCACCGACCGAGGACGAAGCAGACCTCTCCCGGCTGGTCCACAGGTGGAGATGGTTTGTCGCATTGGCTGTGGGACGCTTCAGTAGCTGCCGCTGGAAAACGTGCACGAAAATTCGCTCCAGGGCGGATTTTGGTACACGTCTTCAATCGGCTGGGCTTGGCAAAGGGGGTGGCAGTTGGTTTGATATTTCTGCGATTTGATAAGTAAAGCTTAGCGAAAAGCTATATTCTCAAACTCCTATGGTTTGAAAATATGCCAATCATGACCGAGCGTTCCAGCGGTAAATTAAATCACCTCGAACGGACCCTTCCTGAGGGCCTCCTTGTCGATTCTGCATGGATGACGAAGCACGGACAATCGCGGCTTTGACTTTGGGGAGCGCGCCGTAACTGTCACCGAAGTCGGCCAAGGGCCCGAGCTCTTTATAGCGACCGTAGTACCCGCTGCGCGTGCCGGCTGCATCCTTCAGGAGCTTCACGAGGTCGCCGGCGCCGTCGGGCCAGCTCATAACCACGCGAGCGGCTGACATGAGGTTTTGATGCCATTCGGGGCCAGCGAAACACGCGGACCCCCTCAATTTGGACCGATCGGGGAAGCGCCTGCATAGGTTGTTGCCCAGCATGGCGATCATGTCGAAGACTTCCCATCCATGCCATGACGCGAAAGAGGGGGGCAGCGCGCGCATCGCGTCGGGGTGACCGGCCAGCAAGCCCGTTACCGAGCGATAGAGAGCCAGTTCGTCACCAACGAGACGCGGCAATTCCAAATCCCGCAGATCCGTCGTGGGACAACAGTCGTCGTCGAGGCAGTATTCGCAGAAAGGGACGCCCTGCGCGTAATTCCAGCCGAGCGGCTTCCCGCATCCCGGGTTCGGGCAGTCGGACGTCAACAATTCGCCGCTCTCGGGGCAATACCGCAGCGGTCGCAGTGTCGAGGTAGCCCTATGGTGCGGCGAAACGCGAAGGGACGCGGGAGACACGCGCCGAAGAGCCGGTTCGCGCATGAAGCGTCGAACCGGTGAACCGAAATGAGAGATGAAAGTGTTTGGCAACGAGCCCTGAACCTCGATCGGCAACTGCATTCGCGAGCGTAGCTCTGCTTCCTTGCAGCCGAAGAATTGCGCGAGGCTTTCAAGATCGACAGTTTCGCTGACCGGAAGAAAGCGCGCCCGGTGCGTCTCGAAGCCAGCGAGCTGCAGCACACGGACGACCGACGGATGAACGCGCGATCGCCGGACACTATGCGGCCGTCCGCGGGTCAGCGCCCGAACGGAGCTATCAGGCGCCGCCAGAGCGTGCACATGAGATGATCTCCTACCGCGAGGCGCTCACGAAGTACGACGTGACCGCGACCTTCTTGACTTCGGTCGCGAAGAACAAGGACATCGAGGTCATCCAGACCGGGGACGAGAAATTCGCCCCGACCTATTACAACGAGCGACAGCTCGTCGAATTGCTGGAATCCCGTCGGCAGCTTCTGTTGATCGATCGTCTGCTAGTGATCACGGGTCTGCCCATGTTCGCGATCGAGGGCTTGGTTGAGTCGGGGCACATCCGGCTCGCAGCAGGCGCTCTCGCGAGATTTCGCGATCCGTCCGTGCATAGGTCGGAAATCGAAAGGTTCCGGAGCAGAATCGAAGCCAATGCGAGCGCGGCCAGCTTCCCCGATGGAAAGCCTTTGACGAGAACGGTGTTGAATGCGGGCGGCGCCGGCGGTGGCCTGCTGGTGAGGCTGGTTCAACTTTGTCTCGATGGTCGAATTGAGTATTCGCTGTCGGCAAGCCGGGGCGGCATTATTTCGCACGTGGTCCTGTCCGCTAACGCCGTCGAGCTTGTCGAGACAATGGTCGACGAGGTTGCGCCGGCCCCTACCCCGACGAAGATGACGCGTAGAGACGTCAAGATGTATCTCGACATGCCGACCGAAGACGTCGTCGCGTTCGTCAAGGCAGGGGTGCTGCAGGCGGAGTACAACATAGACGGGGAGAGCGTCCGGCGATTCAACGAAAGCTATATCACCACCGCCACGATCGCGAGGCGGCTGAAGATCGGCGTCCTGGGCGTCAAGCGCATCATGGATGGCTACGGCGTGCTGCCCGCCCATTCGGTCAATCCCCTGAGCGATGCGACAGGTGTCGCTTGGAGGAAGGCGGACGTCATGCCGATCATCAAACAGAGCGTTCTCGCCCGTCGACATCGTGAAGGTGTTGGATCGACAGCGCAGCAGCTACTCGATGGGCTCACGGCTGGCGGCCACGATATCCCGTCGGATCGCCGATCGTCAGAGGCGTCAAAACCGAGAGGAGCCGCTTTGAATGGCTGACAGCAGCACTGCACCGACGGCACCGACCGATGAATCTCGCCGGCCGAAAACGGCAGCCGAACGACAACGGGCCTTCCGCCAGCGCCAGCGGGAGAAACGCGAGATCGCGATGGCTTCTGTCGGCACGGCTTCGCATGGCCAGATCGGCAGTCAAAACGCCACGGCCGCCCTCGAACCACCAGTCACGACGAACGTCACGGTCACGCCAGCAACGGTCGGGGCGTTACCCGTAACGCTCGTCACGAATGGCGTAACGTCACGCGTTACGGACGAAGTAACGGCGTCACGCCCTCACGTCACGGAGCGGCGTCCGATTGCTTCACACTGCCTGACGGCGGCGGCACTGGCCCTCGCCGGCGTTGGCCTCATCATGAATGGGTGGTTCGCCCGAACGCTCGGATCGACCGATCTGGCAGGCTGGACGTTCCTTGCGAGCGGCATTGCAAATGACGTCGTTGCCCTGACGGTGCCTGCGGCAGCCGCAAGGCTTTGGCTTGCACGGCAACGAGTGACTGCGGCAGTGGCGTGGCTGGTCTGGTCCGCGTCCTTTGTTTTCGCTCTCATCTCGGGTCTGGGATTCGCCTCCGTCAACATAGCCGATACGACCCTGTCTCGCGCGTCACGCATCACACCCGCCGTGACGATTGCTCAGGACGCGTTACGTGACGCCATGACGTCGCGTGACAGGGAATGCGCGGGCGGCGTCGGCCGCTTTTGTCGCGAGCGCGAGCAAACCGTGATCGAGCGTCAGCGTGCGCTGGATGCTGCTGTCGGTTCGGTCGAACGGGCCGTCGATCCGCAAACCGAGGCCGCGAGTAAGATCGTCGCTTGGCTCAGTGCGGGAAATGCTAATCCCACAGCGACGGACTTCGCGATGCTGCGATTGTTGCTGCTGTCGTTGCTTCCGCAGGTCGGCGGCCTCCTGTTGATGATTGGCCGAGCACGCTGAGGGGTGCGCGCTCGGAAGATCCCGTTCGCGCCCACAGGTCCACTTCCATTTTGACCGCAATATGCACGCCTCAGCGAAGCATTCGCGTGGCTCGCCGGCGAAAACGCTATTCGACTCGTTGCTATTGCGGAATCCGACTCACCCCGGATTCAAAAAGCCCGGTTTTATTGAGTCTAGACGACTCGCTCTTACCTGGGGCGGATAAATTGTTTGATTTGGCTGGTACAGTTGGGTGGGCTCGAACCACCGACCTCCTGTTCCACAGACAGGCGCTCTAACCAACTGAGCTACAACTGCATCCTCGGACGAGGCCGCGCAAAGGGGCCTCGCGAATGGGCCGGAAACTAGGTGCAACGCCCCGGTTTGGCAAGGCCGAACGCGGGACTTTCCAACTTCCGAATCCCCCGTAGCCCGGATGAAGCGCAGCGCAATCCGGGTCTCTCCGAGCCAAACGCCGGTCCCGGATTACGCTTTCGCTCCATCCGGGCTACAGACCATTGCGGCCTCTTCAAAACAAAAGGCCCGGGCTCGGTTGCCCGGGCCTTTCTGTGATTTTGCCAGGGTCAGGCGGCCGGCTTGTAGTATTTCGAGGCGCTGGCCTTGATCGGCTCGGCGGTCTCGCTGGCGACCTTCTGGCTGAGCTCGGTCAGCTCCTTGGCCTGGGCGCCGAAGGTCTCGAAGGTCTTGCGGGTCTGCGCGGTCCACAGTTCCAGCGCCTCGGAGGGCGTCTTGGCGCCGAGCAGTTCCTGGGCGAAATCGAGCGCCGAGGTGGTGTTGGCCTTCACGAACTCCATCAGCTTGGCGGTATATTCGCTCGCGCCCTTGCTGGCGGTGGTGAACACCGCCTCGATGGTGCCGTTATGGGCCTCGGCGGCGTCCTTGAACTTGGCGTAGTTGTCGCGCGCCTGCGAAACGCCCTTTTCGGCGAACGCGCGCATCTGCTCGGGAACTTCGAACGGAATGATAGAAGCGGAAAACGGGTCAGTCGAACTGGTCATCGCATGCATCCTTCACAACGGGGTAAAGTCCGGTGACCCCATTGCGAACGCCGCGGCCCGCAAGGACCGAGAACGGTCGAATTGGATCACGCTGCCTAGTTCCTAGTTCACGGAATGCCCTGTCCCTGGGCAGGACAAGTAAAGCTCTTTATCATGTCAATTTTGTGCAACGCAACGTTAAATCAATACGATGCCGCATTTGTCAGCCCAGGGTTTCCGACCGGGCGGTATTGCCGCGCTGAGAGCGTTTTCGAGCGAAGTGGACACCGGCTCGCGTGAAGAAAACGCGTCAAAACAAGGTTCTAGGGCTTCGGCTCTGATTCAATCAGAACCGAAGCCCTAGATCTCATGATTTCGGCTTGATCGCGTCCATCGCGGCGCGGCCGACGATCTGGCCCATTTCGCTCGCCTGCTGCGCCAGCGTGCGCATCTGGGCCTGCACATATTCGCTGTGCAGCCGCATCACTTCGCTGACGTCCTTGGCCTTCACGAGGGATTCCGCATAGTCCAGCGACGCCTTGACGTTGTTTTCGGCGTAAGTGAGCGCCTTGCTTGAAATGTCCTTGGCGCCGGCGCGAACCGTGGCGCTGCGCTCCTCCAGCGAGCCCGCAGTCTCCTGTGCGCTGGCCAGAAACTTCTCGAAGGTCTTGCGAGCCTGCTCGAAGCTCGCCTCCGCCATCGATCGTACGTCCTTCGGAATCTCGAAACGGTCCCGCGCATCGTTGCTCATGGTCCACTCCTTGTTCTCTGCCAGGCCTTTTTGGCCCTTTCCTCCCGTTCGGTCGCATCAGCCTACCGTCAAAAGACCTCGCCCGAATGACGTAAGCTTTTTTTGCCATCGTGAACTTTTGACGCAGGTTTGCAAGGTACAACGCCAAACCGGGCTTGATCGTTGGGGCGAGTTAACGTTATCGCGGCTTTGGATCGTGGGTAGTTTGGCGAGGCCGTGGACCTGCCGCGTCGCACTTGCGATACTAACGGTCTGTTAAGGCTGTCATCGTTTGGCCGCCGATTTCTTTCAGCCATCGGCGAGCGAGAAGCGAAACCGTGCGGTCAAGTTGCGCGATGAATAGTGCGGAATTCCAGTTGCAGGGCCTCGGCGATCCGCGGCTGGCTGTGCATGCAACGAGCCCCCTGCCCACATGGCTGTGGTCGATCGACGGCAAGCGCGTGGTGTGGGCCAATCCGGTCGGCGCGCAATCGTTCGGCGCCGGGAACGGCGCGGCGCTTTTGGGGAAGGTGTTCGGGCCGGCCGACCAGCATCGGCGGCAGATCGCGCAGCTCGCCGGCCGCCTGCCGCAAAATGGCGCGGTAAGGCTGGAGCGGCTGCGCGGCTTTGGCGCACCGCCCGGCATGCTCGCCACCTGCGCCTGCTCGCGGCTCGAATTCGCCGATGGCCGGCATGCCGTCTTGATCGCCGCC
>NZ_PSRR01000157.1 GCF_004296405.1 Bradyrhizobium sp. Leo170 | reverse complement strand
GCAAATACGGACACAGCCGCGCATTGGAACAGATTGGCAGCCCCGGAACCTTACCTGAACGGCCGTCCGAATGTCCGTTGGGGTCAATTTCTGACGAACTGCTCAACGTGCCCGATGTCTGGAATCGAGCTGGAAGCGGCAGGAGACGAGCAACCCTTATTGGCTTGGCCCTAGTCATGCTCCGACTGCAGCAACTGTATGCTTGGCTCATTATCTGCCCGGATGTTACGAGCTCGCGCGCCAGTGCCGCGACCGCCACGTCGCGTATTCGTAAATCGCGACGCGTGAATAGAATTCAGTGTCTTGGAAAGAGATTTACCAGCGACGAGCGTCGGCCCCGGCAGCCGCAACCTGCTCTTTGGCCTGCTTCAGAAGCCGAGGGCTGGCGCTCCCATAGAGGAGGTAGTTGCTGATCGCCTCAGCCATCTTTGCAGGATGGAGCTCGCCAATCCGACGGCGCCGGTACAGGCAAACCAGTTCGCCCAGCAGTTCGCCTGGATTATGGCAGCAGACCTGCTCGCCGGTTTCCCGGAAGACGATGACCTCGTTTGGCGCACGCTTGTCGAATAGAACGAATGGGCTCTTGTCGCCCGCCTGCCGCTTGAACGGCGGGCAGGTCCAGATGGCAACTGCTGGGCCATATGCGCAGACATCCCATCCATGGGCATCGAGCCATTGGTGGACCGTATCGACGGCGAAGCCGAACCGGGTCAGATCAATCATCCCAGCGTCATAGTTCTCGTCGACATCAAACCATCGAACAGCGCTCATACTTGCTCCCCTGCAAATCCGTTATCCGCCAGCCAGCGCCGCACCTCCTCAGCCGGCCACACAGGCAGGCGCGGGCCTAAGCGATAGTCGGCTCGAGGGAAGCGCCCCGACTGGATCCACCTCCACAGCGTGGGCCCGCTAATCCCGAGCACTTGCAGGAGCGTGGCTTTGCGCACGAGCCCGACCTCGGGCATGGCGCCAAAGGGTTTGGGTTGTCTGTCTTTCATTGATTCATCCGTCTTCGGTTTCGACGGGATGATGATCGTGTCACGACCTGAATAATGCTGAACACTTCTGCAGAGAGTCAGATCGGGGGGCGCCTACGAGAAGCTGCGGCCAAAGGAAGTAGATATCCAAAGTTATTGCCGTTCCTGCACGCGAGGCTCAATGCGGCACTAAGGAAGTCTCTCTCCCAAAACCAGTCCCAATAAGCATCGCCCTCT
This sequence comes from Bradyrhizobium sp. Leo170, assembly GCF_004296405.1. Lineage (GTDB taxonomy): Bacteria > Pseudomonadota > Alphaproteobacteria > Rhizobiales > Xanthobacteraceae > Bradyrhizobium. The sequence continues at coordinate 17,090 of NZ_PSRR01000157.1, read as the reverse complement.
AGATGCTCGGAATCCTTATGGCAGACGTAGCAGAGCATGTGGAGGTTATCGGGATCACCCGAACCACCCTTCACGTGAGGATAAATATGAGCGCGCTGCGGAGGATCTCGGTATATGAACCCACACGCAAAACACGTCCCATGCTCAAGGAATTCATCGGCCGAGTCGAACCCTTTTCGTTCATAGAACCCCGGAACCTTTGCCCAGTACTCGCGAATGGCCTGTTCCTTTGCCATCTTGCGTCTCTGCCGGCACATTACGCGGACCACCCGGCAGTCTGGCGAGACGAGAGCCACGCTTGCACGTCGCTAAGCATCCACGCCGCAGCGCGCATGCCGACATCGACTTGCTTCGGAAAAATCCCCGCCACCATGGCGCGGTAAATGGACCTCCGGCTGAGGCCGGTGATCTTGACGACTTCTTGGATCCGAACGATCCGATCCGACTCAATCAATTCGCACTCCAGGCGAGATTCGATTGAGCAATGGTCGTGTCACGACCTGGCGCTGTGGGGCCCGGGTTGGCGCTCTATGGCACACGTAACCTTGGAGTACACCCATACGGAGCATCGTTTCGACGCTCGGAATCCACCCCATTCGCGTAACAATAGGGTCGAAAAGATATTTCTTTACGTAGTATCACTAGTCCCTTAGAATCTATCTGTACACTAAGGGGTAGCCAATGAGCAAAGGACACAGAGTTGGATACATCAGGGTTTCTTCCGTCGACCAAAACACGGAACGCCAGCTAGACGGCATGACGCTGGATAAGACCTTCACCGACAAGGCCAGTGGGAAGAACACGGATCGGCCAGAACTGCAAAAGGCGCTCGACTACGTTCGCTCCGGCGATACGTTGGTCGTGCACAGCATCGATCGGGCCGCACGCAACACCGCGAACCTCCTCGATATGGTCGCGTCGCTGAACGCCAAAGGCGTAACCGTCGAATTCGTCAAAGAAGGGCTGACGTTTCGCGCCAACGTCACCGATCCAATGGCGGACTTGATGATGACGATGCTCGCTGGCTTCGCACAATTCGAGCGCGCCATGATCCGCGAGCGTCAGCGCGAAGGCATCGCGATTGCGAAGGCCAAGGGCGATGTCTACAAAGGACGTGCCCCCAAACTAAATGCGCAGCAGATCGACGAGCTCCGCAAGCGCTGTGCCGCCGGCGACGAGAAAGCCGCCGTAGCCCGATCGCTAAATATCAGCCGGGTTTCGTTGTATCGGTATCTGCGAGGCGCCGATGGATCAACCCCCGCAGACCGTTACGCACGATAATGTCGAATACGGAGAACGCAATGATCTTCATCGAAAACGAAGGTGCCCTGTTTCGGGGCCCGGCCCGGGGCGTTCCCCAGGAAGTCTGGAGCGCCAGGGAGGGTCGCTTTGTGCCCTACGGGCAGGCTGGTCAGATAAAGCCCGTCGACTGGGGCCACACTCTGAGCGAGGACGAAGCCCAGGCCATGATGGACGCGGCGCGCGCCGAAATGCCAAGCCGGCCGTCATCATCCGAGCAGATATGACATGACTTTCAGCAGCGCCTGGATCGAGGCAGGCGACGATGACGATCTGGCCGCATTCTTAGCGCAGTCGCCGCGCGCCGGCATTCTCCCTCCTCCGCCGGCCCATATTGGATCAATCATCTGAGCGAGTGGGCACAGCGGGAAGGCCTAGCGATCGAATATCCTCAGCACGGTGAGATACGCGTACCCGTCACCAAGCGGCAACTACAGCGCTTCATGGAAGAGATGTTAGGCGCGCCCGCACCGACCACCGAGCCCTCCAGCCTGCGCGGCTACATTGAGCACAGGTGCCGCGACGATCGGACCTATGCGATTGCCGCCGACGAATTCTAACCGTTTAGCGAGCACAGCTAGGGCCCGTTGCCCAGCTCGGCCGCGACTATCTCGCCAGGATATTCCGGGGTCGGGTCCTCGTTGACTTGGCACCGGATGCGCGCATCGCTGCCGTCCGCCAACACCGATCCGCAAGCGCAGAGCACGCGCGCCTCCCCGCCTTCGGCTTGCGAGCCGCAGTTGCTGCAACGGTAGACCCGTTCCTCGCGGCCCCCCTCACAGGCAAGAACACGCGCAAAGCAGCAGCGGCTGACGTGTGGCGTCAGCGCCCAAAGGTGGCCCAGGTAGCCAGCGTCCATCATCGGGGCCCACCATCGGGCAACGCGAAATCGCACTCAGCAAGCCGCCGTTCGATTCCGTCGACCAACTCGCGCAAACTCCCTCCCGCGCGAGCATCGGAAGCCGCCCGCCGATCTGCCGTCCCGGCGAGGTAGCGCTCGAGCTGCCGGCGAATGGCAGCGCTCCGGCGCGCGCATTCGCCGGCCTGCTTTGCGCGACCTGCTGCACGCAACGCCTGCTCGTCCTGGTCAATCTGGTCGAGCTGCGCCCGCAGCCTTTGCGCGAATTCGTCGGAGCTCGTGTTCATGCGGCCGCCTCCGCGTGCCGTTCACCACCCAGATACCTCACGCTCGCCTCGTGGCGATCCTGCAGCGCACGCATCGCGCCGATGACCTTCCTCGTTAGCTCCTGATCTCCGGCCTCATTCAACGCCTTGCTGAGCACCTCAATGATTTGCGCATGCTGGGCGCGGATGCGCTCGATGTGCCAGGCCGACTCGCTATGGCGTTGCGCCAAATCCAGCACCGTGACCCTCAGTCGCGCGGCCTGAACGGTCATCATCGGGTTGCGCACCTTGCGCCTTCCCGTTGTTGGGTCTATCGGCGCCGCGTAGTTGCGCAGCAAGTCGCAGTCCTCGAGCAGGCTCGACAACTCCCGGAAGAGATCGATCACGCCGGGCTCGACGACCAACTCCGTCGGCCGCACCGGCTCGGCCTTGATCGGCACCGGAGCAGCGGAAACAAGGGACGGAGCAGAAGCAAATCGAGCATCCTCCTCGCGGATCTGCTTGCACCACCGGCTCCACGTTGCCTTGTGGACTTTCGGGAAGTCGGCTCGTGCAATCCGCACGCCCTTCTCCTCCCCATGCTCCGCCATGCACTCGCGGATGCGTTGCAGGGCAGCGAACTGTTCAGGGCTGGGCGGACGGGCCATATCGAAACTCCAAAGCGTTTCGAAACAGTCTATCGTCCCGACCATCAGCGCGGGACGACACGGCGGTTTGGTTGCGCACTCAGCTAATTTCGGTGAAGGCCCCAGTGGCCCGGCATTCGCCAGCACTTCGGCGCTTGAGCAGCCACTACCTGCGCCCCCGGTGACCGCCGAGGGCTAAGGGACCGGGATAGTCGGAAGTGAGGCGCCATCGCCCTGGTCCGGCTTCCAAGGAACGGGGCAGACCGTGAAGGGAATGCCAGAAGTCAGTCGACGGCACATCCGGCACATATCAAATTTGATGTGCCGTCCTGCAAACTGTTGCAGCACAGGGCGGCAGTTTTGAATGTCGCGAGGTGCCCTCTTGACCTTCGCTCGCCCAGTTCCGATTCACGACGCAAGCGTGCCACTCCGTCCTCCCAATGCACACGGGTAACCGGTTAGCAGGCCTCGGTGGGCTTCGACATCTTCGACACCAATCAAATTTGAGATGTCGAGCCCCAAACCTTTGCTACGTAAGGCTTTCGACATCATCGACATCTTCGACATCTATTTTGAAAAAGGTTGTTCTCCTGTAAGAGCATGCAGGCACATGACGGAATAGTCGCGAGTTGCCCTACACATGGTCATATAGAAAATCGCTTTAGGAAAACCGCGATTTTGGTGTCGAACATGTCGAAAGCCTTGTCCAGCAAGGCTTTGGAGATGTCGAGCCTGCTTCGCGGTAGGTGTCGAAGATGTCGATGATGCCGTATTAACGCGGCACAGTCGCAAGAGTGGGCGGGAGAAACTGGCATTGACCGATCGCGAGAACCTTAGCTCCGCGTTCCATGCTGACTTGAACGCGCCCGCCGATGGGACTCCCGTATGCCCTCCCGTCAAGACAAGGGTCCAGGTGCTCCCGTTCGGGGAGCTTACCTGGGAGAACTTCGAGCGGCTTTGCTACCGTTTGGCTGGCAGGGATGAGCGCGTCGAATATGTCGCGCGGTATGGGCGCGCGGGCCAGGCTCAAAAGGGTATCGATCTGTTCGTCAGGTTGGCCAACGGCAAATATGAAGTCTGGCAAGCGAAGCGGTATGGGTCTATCGCACCCGGCAAAATAAAAGAGATCGTGGACGCGTTCCGAGACGGTGCATGGAAGGACAAGTCCGAAAAGCTGATTCTCGCAGTCCAGGCCTCCATTGCCGATACAAAGGTGCAGGATGCGATCGAAGCTCAGGCGGCGATCTTGAGGGCGGAGGGAATAACCTTCGTTCCGCAGGGCGGGGAGGAGCTCAGTGAGCTCCTGAGGAGCCATCCAGAGCTTGTCGATGACTTCTTTGGTCGCGGATGGGTCGAAGCCTTCCTTGGCCTCGAGGCTGCCAAGGCGTTGAGCACACGCCTGGATGGAGCAGAATTCGCACGGGTGTACGCCCAGCTACGCGGCTTTTATGACACGCATTTTGGCCTGCTGGACGTTGGGGTGGCGCTGCCGCTTACCCTAGATAATGTGGCGCAAGCACCGCCGTCACTGCTGCAACGCTTCGCCGTTCCCGACGTCCTCGTCCGGGACACTATGGCCGATGCCCAGCAGGCGCCGAAGCAAGACGAGTCTCAACTTGAGTCGACCGCAACTGGGTCTGTGGGGGCAAGTGACGAAAAAGGGCCAACGAAAGCGCGCCGCCGCGAATACGTCCGACGGACATCGCTGCCAAATTGGCTTGGAGACGGTATGCACCTTGCTGTCGTCGGCGACGCCGGTAGCGGAAAAAGTACGCTTCTCAGAAGCATTGCGCTTGATCTGCTAACCAAGCAAGGGCTCTTCCCACAGACTGCTCGGCGATGGGGCGAGCTTCTGCCGATCCACGTCTCGTTTTCGAGATGGAGCCGCCTCAGTGGGCGACTGGGACGAGCAGCGGGTCTGAAGGAGGTCGTACAGGAGACGCTCCAGCCAGCGCTTACCGCCGACCTTCTGTCGCTCTTAGATCGCGCGATCGACGAAAGGCGAGTCTTGCTGCTACTCGATGGTTTGGATGAGTGGTCAAATGAGCAGGCTGCTCGCACCACGCTTCAGCACTTTCTCGCGTTTGTCGGCACTCACGCTGTTCCGGCGATTGTGACTGCTAGACCGCGCGGCCTAGACAAGATCGGAACGATTCCGGCGAGCTGGCGGATCGCCGAATTGGCACCGCTATCGCTCAATCAGCAACGCAAGCTCGCCGAGGTGTGGTTTTCCAGGAGATTTGATCGAGCTGCGGCATCCGAGCAAGGCCCCGAAATTCGCGCACCCATCGAAGCGCGCCTCGATCGGTTCTTCGCGGAACTGGCGCGTGATCGAAGGCTAGCCTCGCTAGCCGCAAATCCCCTGCTGCTCGTCGGCCTAATTGCGCTTTCAATTCGCCAGATCGCCCTCCCCCGAAACAAGATGCAGGCGATACAGAGCCTCGTCGCGATTCTCCTGGAAACTCATCCCGAGCACCGAGCGACCGCCGCAGGCGACACTGAAGCGCGGTTCATGAATATACCCGATGCCGAGGATAGGCGCGCTGCGCTCGGTCGCTTGGCGTTCGTCGCGCGATCGGCTAGCGGCGGCGGCACCTATGACATCAAGGAGGCAAGGAAGACCATCCGGGACTATCTGGCCGATGCAACGACCTTCGCCTACCCGATGGAGCGCGCGCAAAGCGCGGCCAGCGAGATACTCGCCGTCAACGCCGAAACTGTGGGACTTTTAGCCGAGCGCGCTCCCGGAGAAATAGGCTTCGCCCATGCAGTATTTGAGGAGTATCTCGCTGCGGAGTACCTGCACCGTTGGGAATTCCACGGCATAAACGACTTCATCCGCGCCAAGTCGGGGGACCCCCTTTGGCGCAACGTCATCTCAAACCTCGTCTCGCTGCTGTCCCGCCCTACGGAGGTGGAGTCCGTGGTCAGCACCATTGAGTCAGCGCGGGCGGACGACGCAAGTCGCGAGGGTGCGATTAACCGTGACGTGCTCCTCGCCGACATCGCCTTCAATTCCTCACGAAAGCAACCCACCACCGCACAGAGGCTGGTGGACCGCGCCTTCGATATTATCGAGCGTGGCGATTGGATGCTCGCGCGCCGAGAGGTACTCAAGGCCGCCCTTACAAACCTCGGCGAAACCAATTCCCCGACGGCAATTGATGAGCGGCTGGCATCATGGACGCCGTGTCGGCAGAAATACCTGTACGAACTTTACACGATCCTGAGCCAATGGGGACCAGCGCCGGACTTGCAGGACGTACTGCTAAGGGGGCTCCACTATGAGGAGCGCATCAATCAAGCTGGTGCAGCCAGAGTGCTAGCACATCTGTATGCCGGCGACGAGGATGTACGACAAACTCTGAGGGACAAGCTCCGCTCAACGCTAGACCTCTCAGTGGCTGCCGCCGTGCTCGAGGCGTTGACATTAGGATGGCCCGACACGCCGGACCTCGCTCAACTACACGACGCGGCAGTCGACTCACTGGATCCCACACTTCAACTCGTCGGAATCTCCGGCCGTGCGGCTAGCGGACGTGCAGATCAAATCGACCGAGACCGCATGGCGAACCTGCTCGCGGACTTCTCGGAGCTCGACCATTGGGACAGGCCAGCCGGCCGGACGGTGCTGTCGCGCTACTGGGGTGACGACCCGACGATTATCGACATCGCTCTCGAGACCGTGGACCGGCATATTGCGCGGCGCGAGCTCGATCCCACATCGGCGATACACTATTTGCTCCGCTGCTCACCGAACAATCAGGCAGTAGCAAATTGGGTCAGACAGGAATTGGATGACAAGCATCCATTTGTGCTGGCACATGACTCATGGAATTGCATCACGTCCTTCGCCAAGGAGCACGCTGACATTTTGGCGAGATTTGTTGCTTACGTCCGATCCGAGGATGGAAGACACAGACTTCACTACCTCCAGGCACCCATCATCGAACTTGGTGGCGACGAATTGCGGGATGAATTGATCCGCATTGCACGTATCGAGACACATTTCACGCTGTATTGGGCACTTCGGCCGCTGGTAGAAGGCTGGGGCCGGTCTGATCCCATCGTCGCGTCCTTCTTGGACGAGGTTGCGTCATGGGAGAATGATAAGCTGGAACACCTAGCGGCCATTCTCCCGCAAATTATCTCTGACTTCGATACTTGTAGGACCCGGCTTTTGTCGTTCGTCCGCAGTTCTAAGCACCCGCGCTTCGATCTGATAGCCCTTGGTTTTGGCGCATTAGGATGCGGCCCGGATGACAGCGAAGTCGTCGATACCCTTCTCTCCGCCGTCGGCAAAGGCGCTCCAGCGTCTTATCCTGACGCCGCGCTACTAACGCATTTTTCGACCAATGCCCGCGTCAGGGAATTCGCACTACAGACTTTGAGAGATCGTGCGCCGCCGCTTAAGGTTCTCGCACAGGCGTATGAGAACGACACTCAGATCCGACCGCAAATCTTGTGTTACGCGACGCCGTTGCCGGCGACGCTTCGAGGCGACATTGCCGAGGCAGCTTATGGCGAAGCTAATAGCCGCCCCGCGTTTGAACGTGTGCTGGAGGGTTACGACATTGAGGTGGACGGAGAACTAAAGATCGCCGCTTCGATCTATTGGCACCGCCATGTCGTCCGAACGTCGAACGGCGCGAGCGCCGTCGACATGCAGAGGCTTATTGAAACTCTTCGGGCCGGGGGGCCAGACCTGGACGAGCGCCGGGCTGCAGCGTTCGCTGGCGTGCTTCTACTAGGCCACGTCAGCGACGTTCCGCCTATGACAGACTATGGCGATCGGCCTCTGTCGATCTCATCCGGCTCCCACTATAAGAACGAGAGCGACGCCTTGATGGCGCTGATGTGCGAACACTGGGAGGAGTTGAGTAAGGCGTTCGGCACCACCTTGGCAGACCGATTCGGGAGCTTTGGATCAGATAACACTCACATGTGGGACTGCCTGGCACCTCACATCCATGCGTCGCAGGCCGCACGCCGCGATTTCCTTGTCTATTGCAAGGCGTCCGACACCATCCTTGGCCTGAGGGGTTTGATTGCGCTGGGCAGGGAGCAGCCATCCAGTGAACTCCTTCTTGACCATTGTTGGCGGGTGTTCGGTCGTCGGGACATCAAATCCGACAAACATCATTCCCCGTGGGATGTCCGACGCATTCGCTTAGAAAGCGCCTACATCTTCCGAGACCATTTCCGCGACAGAGCCGATATCAAGGAGGGACTGCGGGAAGCGGCCAAGACTAGGCAGGAGACGGCGACCCTGGCGTTAGCGTTGGTTGACCCCAATGACCCCCTTGTGGATCAGTTCCCGCACAAGCCAATGGAGTTGGCCCGGGACTATTCAGATTGGGTCGCATCGGTGCATCTCGCATCCGCTCGCAGCGGAGCAGAAGAGTTCGTTGAAGCGACTTTGGCAATGATCAATCGCGACGCCCATAACACATGGGATTTCCAGGCGATCACTAATCGCGCGGTCACCGAACGGCTGCAACGCGACCCGGAGGCTGTTCGGCGCCTCAAGGACAAGCTGGCTTCCAATCCGACTGAGAGTGAGATCGCAAGCCTGCCACGCTATTTGATGGCTGCTGGAGCGTTGGACGACGAGGTCAACGAAAGGTGCCGAACGCTGCTCCAAGGCGAAGTCCACCACCCTCTCCCCAGGGCTGGCTATGATGCAATCGATGACTCAATACGAGCTGTGTCACAGAGCCTTTTGGAAGTACTCACACCATCCGTTTCGCCTTGAGCCCCCGTGATCCAACGAGCTCACTCCCGCACCCAATATCGACCTGTGCCCATAGTGCCTCGCTTCTGAGCCCAACCGACTGACTTCAGCGCCGCTGCGATCGCCTTGCTATCCTTTTGGTCCTTCACTGTAATGTGCCCACCCATAACGGCCAGGTAGATTTCGCTGGTGCTGACTTGCTCGAGGCGCGCCGTCCGTTTGCCGCCCCACTCCGGATTAAACTGGTCCGGCGGCAAATATGCTAGGAATCGCTCAACGTGATCGGCCCAGGGGTTGCTCTCCTGACGAATCGCCTGCTCGTGTTTGGCGAGCGCTTCGATTTCATCGGTCAGCCACCACTGCTCGCCGGCCTTGTAGCGCGCGACCGCTTCTGCCCAGAGCTGATCCCTGTCAGCCTTCAGCGCCTGCACATCCGCTTTGCGGACCTGCACCGGCCAGAAGCGGCGGCCGCCAGTGGTGTCGCTCAGATACCGTCCGTCCGCTTCCGGGTTGATCGTCCCGAAGAACGCGCACTGACGCGGATGATCTTCGGCGCGCACCGCGTGCGGAGCCCGGAAATGGTCGACGCGCCTGGTCAAGAACGACTTGACCACTTCCACACGAGTGCGTCCGAGCGTCGCCATCTCCGGCACCTCGATCAACCATTTCCCCGCCAACCCGATCGCCGCATCTTTCGAGCCAAGATCGCCATCCAGCGAGTCCGTGAACCACTCCTCGTTCGGCGCCAAAGCGCAAATGAGGGTGGACTTCCTGAGTCCCTGATCCCCCTCGAGCACGAGCATAGTGTCGAATTTCACGCCCGGCTGCATGATCCGCGCCACCGCGCCGATCATCGATTTTGCGCCGACATGCCGCGTGTATGTGTCGTCCTGGCAGCCGGCGAACGTGGTCAGCCATGTATCGAGCCTCGGTACGCCGTCCCATGCCAGCGGGTCCAAATAGTCTCGGACCGGATGACGCTGGTCGGCGTGCGCGAGCAGACCAACAGCCGCCACGACCATCGGCTTCGACACGCTCACACCGTACTGCGCTGACAGCCACGCCCCGAGCAGCATGTCATGGCGGTCAGTCCAAGGCCCGGCACCGCCGCCGCACGGCGGATCCACGCGCGCCTCGACACGCTCCGCGAACTTGTTCATCCAGACGACACCCTGCCAATCCGGATGCGCGAGCAGCACCTGAGCGACCGCATAAGCGTTGGGCTTCGCGTGCATCAGGGCCAGATTCAGCTCGCGCTGTACCACCTCAGGCGAGGCCACCGACCCCGGCACGTTGCGCGCATCCAGCGCTCCGACGAGCTTCGATTTCTGGATCAGCGCGTTGCCGACCATCGTGCGATCGTACTTGCCGCCAGTGGTGCTCGCACCAGCCTCCGTGCAATACGCCTGCCAGTATGCGAGATCCTGCAGGCGGAGAATGCCGGCATCCTTGAAAACGTCGCTGGCTCGAATGAGCTCGACTTTGCCTTCTCGCGTCCAAAATCCGAACAAATCACCGCTCACGCCCATCGCAATAGGAGCGGTCGGATCATAGTCGGCCTGCATAGCTGGCGCCACGTTGGAGCGCACAACCGATTTCATGAGTATTTGCGAACCGGTCACAGCGCACATCTCGCGCCAGAGATGGTCCGCCCAACCGCACCATTCACCTCCGGCTGGCGGCTGATGCAGGTGCGCGCCAGATGCTTCAGCAACGCGGCGCGCTTCATCAATATTGTCCAGCTCGGCAAGGATCTTGAGCTCGGCGCCAGGGAAGAACCGGCGTGCGCTCTCGGCCGCTGCTTGCAGCCCGCACTCTCCGTAGGCGAATGCCACGACACCGCGCATCGACTGCCCCACCGCCTGATCATTGGAGAAAAAGTCGACGACATCGAACGCAAAGCAAATGTCGCCAATCTCATCGGCGCGCGGCACCAAGACGACAGGCGCCAATGCATCTATCTCCAGTGCGGCCTCGATGAAGGCGCTCGCGGCCTCCAGCGGCTGACTCAGCACTTCATCTATCACGCCGCAAATAGCCTCTTGCCCCTCGAGCTGCTGCAGGTCGTTGAAGTCCGTCGGGCCGTGGGCGCGGCCGCCGCGCTCGTTTGTGGCACCCAGCGAAGAAGCGAACGGCGGGACCGCAACAAGCGCGTCGACAGCGGCCGCTGCCTCGCGTGCGCGGGCCACGCCCGGGTTCTTGATCGGCTTGAGCGTGAATTGGTCGTTGTCGGCCGCAATGATGATGATGGCGTCCGGAAACCGCTCGCGCCAGACCTTCGCCACGGGAAGCAGGTTCGGCGCGTCGAACGCGACGATGACCGCGTGCCCGGTTGCCTCGTGGATGCTGGCGCCAGTAGCGTAGCCTTCGCAGATGATGATGACTTGCTTGCCGTTGTGCTCGAGCGGCCGGCCGATGGTCGAGAAATTTCCCTCTTTCGCCCCGTCCTGCAGATACCACTTGTCCGGGGCGCCCTCGCGCTTCTCGGGCATGATGGCCTGCAGGCTGTGGATCTTCTTCTTGAGATCGCGGATTGGGATCAGCAGGGCCTCATTGGTGACCGTGCGCGCCTCGCCGGTGTCCTGGTCGATGACTTCCCAGCGGCCGACACGCAGGCCGTGAGAACGAATTCCCTTGCGCTCGAGGTAAGAGTGCGCGTCGCACTCGGCCGCCTCGTTCCACAGGCGTTGGGCGTGCTCAGCAGCGGCAGCGCGATCTGCGGCGAGCTGCGCGGCGCGCTCAGCATCCAGACGTTCCATGCGCTCGCGATAGGCGCGCTTCTCAGCCGCCGTCATCGGCGCGCGCTTGATGTCAGCCTTCCAGGTGAATTTCTGATCGTAGCCGTAGCGGCGGTTGCACCCGAACATCCCGGCCGGCCGGTCGTCGGCGTGCAGCACGTACCAGACGGTCTTGTCCCTGTCGCCCTCGGCGCGGATCCGATGCAGCTTGCCGTCGGCTCTGATGTCCGCCAGCGACACGTGGATATCCTGCTCGCGCATCGCGCAGCAGAACTGGTCGATCACGTCGGCTTCGGAGAGATTTTTCTGGGTGAATTGCCCTACGCGGGCGTCAGTTGTAGTAGAATTCATGTTGTTTGGTTTGGAAGCCCGGTGTCCGTTGAGAGCGGCCCGGGCTTTCACTTTTGGGCCCAGGGCCGGGCGGGTTGCGCGGAAAGTGTCCGCGTGGGCGAATTGTCGAGCCAGTCGCGCGCAGGCGTCAAACGTATCAAATTTGGCAAGCCATTGATTTTAAAGGGCCTTGATCAAATTTGAGCAGCGCCGAATAACATGAAATTTTCTCAAGGAAGCGACGGACTGGTCGCTAACTTGAATAGAATTCATGTTATCCGCGCCGGTCACTTCGGCGCCCATCTGGAAATCTCCAGGCGAACAAGCGGCACATGCCGGCCGTTGGAGCATGTTGCCACCAGTCCGGCGGCCTCGATGCGCGTCCCAGTAGCAGGCACGGGTGAGCCCCAAGGCAGGCGAGCGCACAACGTTCCGAGTTCTTCGCCGTTGCCGCGTTCGTGCGTGCAGATCAGCTTGCGGCCGGTAGCGTCCCCGCGAGCCGGCCCGAGAACGCGAAGCAGGCATCGTGTCTCGAATTGCATCGACCACTGACGCGGCGGCTTCTCAGCGGCCGGCTGGCCGAACTGAGGATGAGGCGCGCGGTCCTGCGTTGCCGAGGTTGCCTGCTGATCCAGCGGCTGGCTACGGAGGAACGCGCGCTTGACGGTAATAACCGGGCGGTGCCGGTGAGCGTGTGAAGTAGCGTTCATTGCTTTTCCATGAATTCAGCGACGCGGGCCGCGATTTCGTCGAAGAACGGCGCGACGATTTCCGGATCCGCCTGAAACTCCTCGATCAAACTCTCGTCGAAAACGCCAGCGCTGCCCGCCAACGCGCGCGCCGCCAATCGTTGGGCCTCTGGCGTGCGTTCCGGAAGCTTGCCGTGGCCGCACGCCGCGAGTGCCACGAGTCGGCCGAACAGGGCCCAGGCGTCAGCGTGCCGCTCGATGAGTTCGCCGCCGCGAAGGTCTACGGCGCAGCCACTCGCCGCGCGGACGGTCGCGTGCACGTCTTCGCTACCCGCTCCCAGCGGTCGCCATTGCCGAGTGCCGGCTGGCGGATCCGTGATTTCCTGCCAGCCCATCAACTCGAACACGGCAGCGACCGCCACCAGATAGCCAATCAGTAGGCGGGGGGATGCGCGACGCTGGGCGAGCAGATGGACTGCTTCGGCGTCCAGGTCGATGTCCGGGGCGGTCATGCGGCCTCCTGCGCGGCGCCGCCGCTGACCTGCTGCTGCCACGCGCGAATGACCGAAAGGGGCCACGCCGTGACGCCGTTGATCTTTACCGGCTGCGGGAACTTGCCGTTCTTTACCTTCCGCCACAGTGTCGGGGCGCTGAATGGCACGAACCGCTCTTTGATCAGTTGAGAAGGACGAATGTACTTTTCCAGCTCAATTTCCTTTTTCATTTTCAACTCCACAGTGAGATTGCATGAGAGCGCATGAGTTGAATTGGGCTGTCACGACCAAGAGAGGTCAAAGGCAGCAATGCGTTTCTGGAGTTTCCACGCCAGGTGCGCGATTGGGCGTGTCGACAAAAAACAACGCCCCGCACTAGGCGAGGCGTGTTCGTGACAGGTTGACTCTAAGTCACATGTCGTCGTCGAGCGCGTCGACAGGGACTTCGGTTGCGCGGCTCTTAGCATCCGAGATCAGACCCTTCGCTGACTCGCCGCGCACCCAGCAATCAACCGTGTCAGCCCACGCCTGCAGCATGATTGCGCGCTCTCGCAGGTATTTGTTCGTGTTGTAAACGCTCGCAATTCGATTTCGCGGCGCGTGCGCGAGTGCGAATTCAACCCATCGCTCGTCCCAATGCATGCGGTTAAGCTGCGTGGAGAACGTGCGCCTCAGGTCGTGCACTCCGAACGACTGAAACTCGGGATCGTCCTTTCGGATCAGCTCCACCGCCGCGTCAATCACGCGATTCAGTGTGGCATTGCTGATAGGCGTGTCGCTGTCATACCGTCCTGGATGTAGGTAGCGGCTCGCCCCAAAGCACGAACGGAACGCCGTCAGGATGTCCAACGCCTGCTCGCTCAGCGGCACGACGTGAGCCTTCCCGGCCTTCATGCGACTTGCAGGAATCGTCCAGCGCTCCGTATCGAAGTCGACTTCGCTCCAAGTCGCATCAATGAACTCGGACTTTCGCACGCCGGTGAGCAGAACGAATTTCAGCGCCAGGCGCAGCGTTGGCGCGGCAGCAATCTGCTCCAGAGCCGTGAAGAACTTTCGGATCTCGGCCGGAGACAATGCGCGATCACGCGGCTCGAAAGTCGCGATAGCACTGGCTCGCACGTTATCCGCCGGATTCGGGATCGAAATGCCACTGCCCTGTGCGTGGCGGAACACAGCGTGCACTACTTCCCGAACATGGACCCCAACAGCAGGGCCGCGCTTCTCCTTCGCGTCAAGGCACAGACGCATCAGGCGCTGCGGCGTCACCTCCTCGAGCTTCAGACGACCCAGCTCGGGCTCGATAACCCGCCGATACGTCGACTGCCGCAGTTCAAGCGTGCTGTCCGCTAGCTGCTCCCCTCCACTCCGGGGATCTGCCTTGTGCTTAAAGTAGGCCTGCGCCCAGCCGCCGAACGTCAGCGCCTCAGCCGCTGCGGCGCGTTTCTCTGCCTTTGCGCGAGATGGCGACACTCCCCGCTCTACGTCGCGCCGCGCGCGGTCAAGAAGCGTGCGCGCCTCGCGCAAGGAGATGCTCATCCCGTACTCAAGCGTCTCGAGATCGCGTGTCACCTTGCAGGCTGGGTCGTAACGCCCGATCGCCAGGGTCTCGCGCCGGCCGTTGAGTCGGTAGTCGAACCGAAATGCCCTCGTCCCGGACGGCAGCACCGCCACGTACATGCCATCGCGGTCCGTCACCTTGAACAGTTTCTCTTTCGGCGCCAGCGCGCCAAGCTCTCGATCAGTCAGCAAATCAGCCTCACTTGATTTGCCGCTTGATACCGTCAGACCCTCTGACGGTACTGGAAGCGGCGATTTCGACCGCTTCAAAAAGTACCGTCACGACGACCGTCAAAGTGAGCGAGATTAGGTGATAGCGGCTGAGACTACATGAGCCGCTAAATCCTTATCCCGCTTGGGTTTCGTGCGATTTTCGATACTGCATGAGGCGGAGTGAGACGATGCTATTTCACTCCCACTCAATCGTCCCCGGGGGCTTGCTGGTCACGTCGTACACCACCCGGTTGACGCCCTTGACCTCATTGATGATCCGCGTCGCCGTCGCCCCCAGGAAGCTCATGTCGAACTGATAGAAGTCCGCGGTCATGCCGTCGGTCGACGTCACCGCGCGCAGGCCGACGACGTATTCATACGTCCGGCCGTCGCCCATCACGCCGACCGTCTTCACCGGGAGCAGCACCGCGAAGGCCTGCCAGATCGCGTCGTACAGCCCGGCCTTGCGGATCTGGTCGATGTAGACGGCGTCGGCCTGGCGGAGGATGTCGAGCTTTTCGCGTGTGATGTCGCCGGGGCAGCGGATGGCGAGGCCGGGGCCTGGGAAGGGGTGGCGGCCGACGAAGGCTTCGGGGAGGCCGAGCTCGCGGCCTAGCACGCGGACTTCGTCCTTGAACAGCTCGCGCAACGGCTCGACCAGCTTCATGTTCATGCGTTCGGGCAGGCCGCCGACATTGTGGTGCGACTTGATCGTCACCGACGGGCCGCCGGTGAAGGAGACGCTTTCGATCACGTCGGGATAGAGCGTGCCCTGCGCCAGGAATTCGGCGCCGCCGATCTTTTTGGCCTCCTGCTCGAACACGTCGATGAAGAGGCGGCCGATGGTCTTGCGCTTCTGCTCGGGGTCGGTGACCCCTTGGAGCTCGCCGAGGAATTGCTTCGACGCATCAACGTGAACCAGCGGGATGTTGTAGTGATGGCGGAACAGGTCGACGACGGTCTCGGCCTCGTTGAGGCGCAAGAGGCCATGGTCGACGAAGACGCAGGTGAGCTGGTCGCCGATCGCTTCATGAATCAAGACGGCCGCGACCGCGGAATCGACGCCGCCGGAGAGGCCGCAGATCACCCTGCGACTGCCGACCTGGGCGCGGATCTTCTCGATCGCCTCGTCGCGGAAGGCGCGCATGGTCCAGTCGCCGGTGAGGCCGGCGACCTTGCGGACGAAGTTGCGCAGGAGCTTGGCGCCGTCGGGCGTGTGCACCACCTCGGGGTGGAACATCAGGCCGTAATATTTCCGCTTCTCGTCCTGGATCACCGCGAACGGAGCGTTGGCCGAGATGCCGGCCACGGTGAAGCCCGGCGGCATCTTCGTGATCCGGTCGCCATGGCTCATCCAGACCTGGTGGCGCTCGCCCATCGACCAGGTGTCGTCGAACAGTTTGCTCGCGGTCTTTACTTCCAGATCGGCGCGGCCGAACTCGCGGTGGTGACCGCCCTCGACCTCGCCGCCGAGCTGGGCGGCCATGGTCATCTGGCCGTAGCAGATGCCGAGCACGGGGACGCCGGAGTCGAAGATGAGCTGCGGCGCGCGCGGCGAGCCCTCCTCATGCACCGATTCCGGGCCGCCGGAGAGGATCACCGCCTTGGGCTTCATGTCCTTGAAGGCGGCCTCCGCCTTCTGGAATGGCACGATCTCGGAATAGACGCCCTCCTCGCGGACGCGGCGGGCGATCAATTGCGTCACCTGACTGCCGAAATCGACAATCAGAATCTTGTCATGCGCCGAGGCCACGGAGGGCGTCGACGGCGAGCGGTCGGGCTTGGCGGCTGTCATGGACAGCAGATACGCGACGGGGGGCGGCATCGCAACCCTCCCGGGGGCGGCGGGTGCGGGCTGGTGACGGCCATCCACGGGGTTTTGCCGACAGCTCGTAGGGTGGGCAAAGCGGAGCGTGCCCACCTTTCTTGCACCGCCCGTGGATGGTGGGCACGCTGCGCTTTGCCCACCCTTACGCACCTACCCCGTTCGCTTCAGGATCGAGACGAAGAAGCCATCGGTTCCGGTGCGGCGGGGGGTCATCAGCCAGCCTTCCGGCGACGGCAGGGCCGCGGCGGCGAAGGCTTCCGCCTTGTCCCAGAGGATGCTGGCGGTCTGTTCGGGTGGGATGATCGAGAATTCGCCATGGCGGGCGAGGAAGGCTCCGACCTGCTCGCCGTTCTCGGCCGGCAGCACCGAGCAGGTGATGTAGGCGATGCGCCCGCCCGGCTTCACCAGGGGCGCCGCGCGCGCGAGCACCTCGGCCTGGTCCTTCAGCCGCACCTCG
>NZ_PSRR01000156.1 GCF_004296405.1 Bradyrhizobium sp. Leo170 | reverse complement strand
TGCGCTCCATCCGGGCTACAGGCGCTCAATACAGCGGGAACCTGGTCGGCTCGCCGCCCAGATCCGACGGCGGGTTGAGTGGCTGGCGATCGATCGGCCGATTGAGGTTTTCCCGCGCGAAGTCCGGGTACCCGAACGGCGACGGAAAGGCGTAGTCCTGGAACTTGCGGTCGCCTGGCAGCACCTCGGTGCCGGCATCGAGCCAGGAGCGCGTGGTCACGAAGACGCGCGTGCGCGGTCCCTGCTGGTAGGAACGGTTGGGCCCTTGGCCTCCGTAGGTGAACCGGCCGTCGCGGTCATACCGGAGCTGGTCCTGACGCCTGCTCTGGGCATCGGCAGGGCTGGCGAGGAGACCGACCACCGCCGCGGCGGTGGCAAAGAATACCGCGAACCTGGTCGCGGCAGGAAATTTGGCAGTCATTTCATCCTCGTCACTGTGCCCCGACCGGAGGCCGGCAGGTCGCCCCATCTGATTTGGTCACATTGTAGCCTTGGCGCAACTGCCGCCACTAGGTCAAATGCGCCACACCCGCGCGCAATAATGCCGCGGCAAGCGCAAAAGTTTCATGAAAACCAGTGCCTTGCCGCGATGTCGCCATCATCGGAGGGGCGCCGCGGCCGGTGGCGTGCGGCGCCTGAGTGATTACATCATGTCACCTGAACAGGCGGCCAGACCGGCGAAGCGCTACGACTAACGTTGTCTTAACGGCGTTTCTCGCATAGAAGCGCTGCGCTTCCTTAGCCGACGGATGCGGCAGGCGAGCATTTTTCCTCGGAGAGTGAACGATGGGTTACAAAGTCGCGGTGGTGGGTGCGACCGGTAATGTCGGGCGGGAAATGCTCGGCATTCTGGACGAGCGCAAATTCCCGGCTGACGAGGTGGTGGCGCTGGCCTCGCGCCGCAGCGTCGGCGTCGACGTCTCCTATGGCGACCGGACCCTGAAGGTCAAAGCGCTCGAGCATTACGACTTCTCCGATGTCGACATCTGCCTGATGTCGGCGGGTGGCGCGGTCTCGAAGGAATGGTCGCCGAAGATCGGCGCCGCCGGCGCCGTGGTGATCGACAATTCGTCGGCTTGGCGCATGGATCCGGATGTGCCGCTGATCGTGCCGGAGGTGAATGCGGACGCGGCGGCGGGCTTCACCAAGAGGAACATCATCGCCAATCCGAACTGCTCGACCGCGCAGCTCGTGGTGGCGCTGAAGCCCCTGCACGACAAGGCGACGATCAAGCGCGTCGTGGTGTCGACCTATCAGTCGGTCTCGGGCGCCGGTAAGGACGCGATGGACGAACTGTTCTCGCAGACCAAGGCCGTCTACACCAATGACGAGCTGATCAACAAGAAATTCCCAAAGCGCATCGCCTTCAACGTCATCCCCCACATCGACGTCTTCATGGAGGACGGCTACACCAAGGAAGAGTGGAAGATGATGGCGGAGACCAAGAAGATTCTTGATCCCAAGATCAAACTCTCCGCGACCTGCGTGCGCGTGCCGGTCTTCGTCGGCCATTCGGAAGCGGTCAACATCGAGTTCGAGAACCCGATCTCGGCCGATGAGGCGCGCAACATTCTCCGCAACGCGCCAGGCTGTCTCGTCATCGACAAGCAGGAGCCCGGCGGCTACGTCACGCCCTATGAGGCTGCCGGCGAGGACGCCACCTATATCAGCCGCATCCGCGAGGACGCGACAGTGGAGAACGGACTCGTGCTGTGGTGCGTGTCGGACAATCTGCGCAAGGGCGCCGCGCTGAATGCGGTGCAGATCGCCGAATGCCTGATCAACCGCAAGCTGCTTACTGCCAAGAAGAAGGCGGCCTGAGAGTCGCGATTGGTGAATGACCGGAGAGCCGGAATCGATGACCGACGAGCCGGTTCCTTATCGACCTGATCCCAGGCTGAAACGCGTTGAGATCGGCTTCGAAAGCCTGATCTTCAACAGCCGCTGGCTGATGGCGCCGTTCTATTTCGGTCTCGTCGTTAGCCTCGCGGTGCTGCTCTACAAGTTCGTCGCACTGCTGTGGGAGTTCATCCTGCACGTGCCGTACGCCAAGGAATCCGACATCATCCTCGGCGTGCTCTCACTGATCGACGTGTCGCTGACCGGCAATCTGATCCTGATCGTGGTGTTCTCGGGCTATGAGAACTTCGTTTCCCGGATCGATCCCGCCGGCCATCCGGACTGGCCGGAATGGATGACCAAGGTCGATTTCGGCGGCCTGAAGCAGAAGCTGCTTTCCTCGATCGTGGCGATCTCGGCGATCCAGGTGCTGAAGGCCTTCCTGAACATCGATGCGATCTTCGACGCGCAGAAGCTCGGATGGCTGGTCGGCATCCACCTGGTGTTTGTGATCTCGACCCTGATCCTGGCCTTGTCGGACCGCTGGGGCGCCGGCCACGGGGCGGATTAGGTTGATTGGCGAATAGGGAGTAGCGAATAGCGAGTGGAGTTAGCCTATTTGCTACCCGCAACTCGCGCACTCACGAATTCCTTCGTCGTCCGGTCGAGCACGAACAGCGAGCCTTCGGCGACGCCGAAATAGGCGCCGTGCAGGTTCGTCTCGCTCTTCTCCACCCGCTCGCGCACGAACGGGAACGTCATCAGGTTCTCGAGCGAGCGGAACACCGCGGCTTTCTCGATCCGGATGGTGAAATCCTGCATCGTCTCGTGCTCGCGCTGCTCGACCACCTCGCCGGGCTTGATGAACATCTGCATCCACTTGCCGATGAAGTCGCCGGGCGACAGCGGCTGGATTTTATCGATGAACGCGCGGATGCCGCCGCATTGGGCATGGCCAAGCACGACGATGTGCTTCACCTTGAGCACGCTGACGGCATATTCCAGCGCCGCCGAGACGCCGTGGGCGCCGCTGTCGGGCTGGTAGACCGGAACCAGGTTGGCGACGTTGCGCACCACGAACAATTCACCCGGGCCGGCGTCGAAAATCACTTCCGGCGAGACGCGGGAATCGCAGCAGCCGATCACCATCACCTCGGGGGACTGGCCGCGCACGGACAATTCGCGGTAGCGGGACTGTTCCGTGGGCAGCCGCTGCGTGGCGAAAGCCCGGTAGCCGTCGAGCAGATGTTGCGGGAAGAGCTCCATGCCCTTGCCTAACCACAAGCCGGTGACCGGAACAAGGCTTTCGGACTGATGGCCGAAATGATAGGCGGGATGGAAACGACCGAAAGGAAACGACCATGACCCGTCCGCGCCGCAGCCTGTTGTTCATGCCCGGATCCAATGCGCGGGCGCTGGAGAAAGCGCGCAACCTGCCGGCCGACGGCATCATCCTCGACCTCGAGGATTCGGTGGCGCCGGATGCCAAGGGCCTGGCGCGGGACCAGATCGCGGCTGCCGTGGCGGCCAAGGGCTTCGGCAAGCGCGAGGTGCTGATCCGGATCAACGCCCTCGACACGCCGTGGTGGGTCGACGACGTCGGCATGGCCGGCAAGGCGCAGCCCGACGGCATCCTGGTTCCCAAGGTCTCCAGCGTCGACGACCTCAATGCGATTGCCGACCGCCTGAGCGACATCAACGCCCCTGCCTCGATCCGGGTCTGGGCCATGATCGAGACCGCGCGCGCGGTGCTGCATGCCGAGGAACTCGCTGCGGCCTCAAAGGATTCAGAGACCCGGCTTGCCGGTTTCGTGTTCGGCCCGAACGACATTTCGCGGGAGACGCGGATCAAGATGCAGCCGGGCCGTGCGATCATGATCCCGATGATCACCCATTGCATCCTGGCGACGCGCGCGCACGGCCTGGAGATCCTCGACGGTCCCTATAGCGATTTCGCCAATGTCGACGGCTTTGCCGCCGAATGCGCGCAAGCGCGTGATCTCGGCTTCGACGGCAAGACGCTGATCCATCCGGGCCAGATCGAAGCCTGCAACGCGATCTTTACCCCACCGGCAGAAGAAGTCGCGGAAGCGCGCAAGATCATCGCGGCGTTCGACAAGCCGGAGAATGCCTCCCGCGGCGCGATCCAGATCGACGGTCGCATGGTGGAGCGGCTCCACGCCGAGATGGCGCGGCGCACGATCGCGATTGCAGATGCGATCGCGGCAATGAGGAATTGACCTCTCGTCGTCCCGGCTTTCGCCGGGAGACGGGTTAGCGAAATTTTTCGGCCGCCCACGCATAGAGGCTTCCGGGGATCGGCGCCTCGCGGCCGCGGCCCTTCGGCGAGATGTGCAGGCCGATGACGTCGGGATTGCCGAGCAATTTCGAGTAGTCGCGCGGCTCGAAGAACAATTTCGGTTCGGCATGCACCGCATAGAACGATTGCTTCGGCAGGGCATATTGCAATTCCCCTGCGCGGCGGGCGAGCGCGGTGAGTGCCGGCGGGCCGTAGAGGGAGATCCGGATGTCGGAGAGACGGTTGGAAACGCCGCGCAGGCGCCGCAGCGCGAAGACAACGCGATGACGGAGCGCGAGCCACTCCGGCGTCAGCTCCTCCTGCTTCATCAATCCTTCGAAGGCGCGCACGATCGGATCGTCCGACGGCAGATAAAGCACGGAGTTGCCGAGCTGGCGCGGCCGCTCCCACGCAAAATAGGGCTTGGCCGGATCGATCTCGATCGGCTTCAGGAGCAGCACATCGGCATCGAGCCAAACGCCCGCGCGTTCGGCCATCAGCCGTATGCGGAAAAAATCGCTGAACTGCAGGATGGTCCAGCCGCGCCAGCTCCCATCCGGTTCCGGCGGCCGCAGCTTCTCGGAGAACGCATGCGGCAGGATCGCTTCGGCCTCGGCATTGCCGATGCCGTCGGGCAGGCCGGGCAGCGGATCGAAACTGTAGACGGTGACCTTGTGGCCGGCGGCGACCTGCGAACGCAGGCAGGTCAGCCGCAGCCGGTCGAGCGGACCATGCCAGAAGGTGACGACGTCCGGACGCATGCGTCGTTCCTCCAGAGCTTGATCCGGAGCGGAAAGATCAGGCCCAGGCGCGCTCGCGGCTGGCCTTGGCCTCGTAGTCGTCGATCGACGACTTCTTCTCCATCGTCAGCCCGATATCGTCGAGGCCGTTGATCAGGCAGTGCTTGCGGAACGGGTCGATCTCGAACTTCACAGCGCCGCCGTCGGGACCGCGGATTTCCTGATTCGCCAGGTCGATCGTCAGCGTCGCATTGGCGCCGCGCTCAGCGTCGTCGAACAGCTTGTCGAGGTCTTCCTGGGCAACGCGGATCGGCAGGATGCCGTTCTTGAAGCAGTTGTTGTAGAAGATGTCGCCGAACGAGGTCGAGATCACGCAGCGGATACCGAAATCGAGCAGTGCCCAGGGCGCGTGCTCGCGGCTCGATCCGCAGCCGAAATTGTCGCCGGCGACCAGGACCTTGGCATTGCGATAGGCCGGCTTGTTGAGCACGAAATCGGGATTCTCGCTGCCATCGTCCTTGTAGCGCTGCTCCGAGAAGAGCCCCTTGCCAAGGCCGGTGCGCTTGATGGTCTTCAGGTACTGCTTGGGGATGATCATGTCGGTGTCGACATTGATGATCTTCAATGGCGCCGCGACGCCTTCCAGCTTGGTGAACTTATCCATCGATCGCACTTCCCGGTTCAAGGTGGGAGAGGGGGTTATCTATCCCGAAAAACCCCCTGGAAAAAGGCTAATTTGCGCATGGGGCCTTTGTCTGACGCGTTTTCTTCACGCGAACCGGGGGCCACCCTCGGATCAAGTCCGAGGGCATGCTTCGCTCGAAAACGCTTTAGCCTGCAGCGGCCTCGATCGCCTCCATGTCGGCGTCGGAGAGGCCGAAATGGTGGCCGATCTCATGGACCAGGACGTGGCGGACGATGTGGCCCAGCGTCTCCTCGTGCTCGGCCCAATAGTCGAGGATCGGCCGGCGGTAGAGCCAGATCATGTTGGGCAAGTGCGGGACGTCGCCATGGCTCTGGTGCGGGAGACCTATGCCCTGGAACAGGCCGAGCAGGTCGAATTCGCTTTCGCAGCCCATCTCGTCCATGACTTCGTCGGTCGGGAAATCGTCGACGCGGATGATCACGCCTTCGCAAAGGCTGCGAAAGCGTTTGGGCAGGCGCTCGAAAACGTCATGTGCCATGGCCTCCATTTCGGCGAGCGATGGCGCTTTGGCTGTGGTCCACATGGCGCTTGTTTAGCGCGAGTT
The DNA here is from genome assembly GCF_004296405.1 of Bradyrhizobium sp. Leo170. Lineage (GTDB taxonomy): Bacteria > Pseudomonadota > Alphaproteobacteria > Rhizobiales > Xanthobacteraceae > Bradyrhizobium. The sequence goes on along the minus strand of NZ_PSRR01000156.1, from coordinate 12,300 downwards.
TCGCACAGGGCGCCAGCGCTGTTGACCTTGTCACGGCAATCGGAGACCGTACGGCCCGCGAACTGGATTTTGGGTGGGCGTGATGCGGCGGATCGTGATGGGAATGCTACTGGCGGCTTTGGCGGGAGCCTCGCTGCCGGTTGCTAGCGCGCAGGCGCAAACGGCTCCATCGGCAACGCCGGGCGTGCAGGCGGTTGCGCCCACCATCTCTGAGTCCTCCGCACAGCGCCGGCGGCCGCTGCGGCGGATTCCGATCTACCGCCAGGATCACTGGGAACCGGATGTCATCCCGCGCTACAATCCCGGCCCGAACGCCGTGCGCGATTGCACCGCCCACTATGTGCAGGAATACCGGCCGAGCGGTACCGTGATCACACCGCGCATGCACTGCTATTGGCGTCCCGGTTAGCTTTGCGGCTGCCGTATTGCCACTCTTCTAGACAGTCAGAAATCCTGACCTTGGCACGGAACTGAAACGCGCACTCCCGCGTTCACGTCCGCGGCGCAGATTCATTCCCTCCACATTCACGTCGTCCGCTTCTGCTTGCGACCTGCGTCGCGGCAGCCTCACTCGATTCGAATCGATGGTTGCAGACGTGACATCCGAGGACGTTCGGGAGAACAAAAAATGAAGGTGACAAAACTTCTGGGGCTGGTTGCCGCCAGTTCCCTGCTTGCGCTTGCCGTGCCGGGCGAGCGCGCTCACGCGCTTTCGCTGAACAGCCCCGGCGCCGCTGCGGCGGTTCAGGATGCTCCGAAGCAGATGTCGGAGACGACCGAAGTGCGCTGGCACTCCCGTCGCCATCACCGCCCGCACCGTTGGCATCCTCGCCGCCACTGGCGCCGCTGACAGGCTCGCGGCATTCAACGCAGAGCGCACAGGCCCGTGAGTAACGGGCCTGTTTTTCATTTTCAGCCAAGAAAGTTTCCATTTCAGCCAAGAAACAGGCATGATTGTACCCGTTATCGCCCGCTCGATTGCTGGAGGAGTCATCTCATGAAGGGTTGGATCGGCGCCGCGCTGGTTGCAGGTGTCATGGTATTGGCATCGCCGGCGTCAGTGACGACGGCCGCGGCAGGGCCGCAGCGGACCGTCGCGCAAAAGGCTGATGCAGGAGCCACGGATTTCAGTGCGCGCCGCTACAGGCCCTACTACCGAAACGTTGATCGGTCCTACATCGACTTCTACTACCGGCCCTATCCTCCTTACTCTCGCGCTTACACGCAGCCTTACTACTTCCGACCATATCCATATGACAGGCCGGTCCCGTACGCATTCGGCTTCCGGCATGACCCGTGGTGGTGGTGAGGCGCTGAGCGCTTCCCAAACAGACGGTTGATTGCAATCCTCTTTCGCTCGTGTCGCATTCACGGCGCGTTCACGTCGCTGTCTCTAGCGTCATGATGGGAGCGACCGCACATGCACGCGATGACGACGCACGCCTTCTAGGCGGCGCGATTGCTATTGCGCGCTTCAAGGAGGTTTTCGGAATGAGGAGACGACAATTCGGGCGCGGCATGATCAGTCGCGTCGGCCTTGCGGCTGCCGCGGTGTTCGTCCTTACGACGGCAACGCAGCGCGCCGAGGCGCTCTCACTGGCCAGCCCGGGCGCCGTACCGGCGACGAAGGCGGCGACTGAAGGGCTGGCCACCGAAGTGCAGTTTCGGGGCCATGGCGGCGGTCGTGGCGGCGGTTTCCATGGCGGCGGATTCCGCGGTGGTGGTTTCCATGGTGGCGGTTTCCGGGGTGGTGGTTTCAGAGGTGGGGGTGTCGCGTTCCATCGCGGCGGCGGCTTTCGCGGCGGCGGCGTGGCCTTTCATCGCGGGTTTCGTGCGGCACCGGCTTTCCACGGCGGCTACCGTTATGGCGGCTTCCATCGCTACTACGGCGGCGGCTATCGCTACGCCTACCACCGGCCCTACTTCCACCGGCGTCATTTTCACCGCCGGTTCTACTATGCTCGGCCGTACTATTATCCGCGCTACTATTACCCGCGCCGTTGTCGGATCATCTGGACCTATTACGGCCCGCGCCGGATCTGCCGCCCCTGGTGGTATCGTCACCACTATTGGCGTCCGTATTGGTGAGGCTTCGTAGCCCGGGTGAAGCGTCAGCGTAACCCGGGGCCGGTACGCAATGTTGATGCAAGTGTCCCGGGTTGCGCGTTCCGCTCCACCCGGGCTACGGGCTCGAAATGAGCCGTCTTAATCCCAGTCCCTGAACTTCCAGGACTTCAGCTTCCACGGCGTCAGGTTCTCGACCCGCCATTGCGCCCAGCGGTCCGGCGGCCAGTGGCTGAGGCGCGAGGTTTCTTTCGCCTGAGGCATTGGATCGATCACGCGCGGCATGGTTCGGCGCCGGTTCTGGCGCGTCGCCTCGCTGACCATATCGATATATTCGCGCTTGTCGGCCATGGCTGGCTCCTTGCGAAAGGATGCATCCGCAAGGAGCAAGTCTGCGCCTCGCTGCTTAACGAGGCGTTTCCGCGATTTATCGAGCTTGAGAGAAAGGTGGTTAACGCCACTCCCTCACGTCGACAAAGTGCCCGGCGATTGCCGCAGCGGCCGCCATTGTCGGCGACACCAGATGGGTGCGGCCCTTGAAGCCCTGGCGTCCTTCGAAGTTGCGGTTCGAGGTGGAGGCGCAGCGCTCTTCCGGCTTCAGCTTGTCGGGGTTCATGGCCAGGCACATCGAGCAGCCCGGCTCGCGCCACTCAAAGCCGGCATTGATGAAGATCTTGTCGAGACCTTCCGCCTCCGCCTGCTCCTTCACGATGCCCGAGCCCGGCACGATCATCGCGTTGACACTGGCGTTGACGTGCTTGCCCTCGGCGATCTTGGCCGCGGCGCGCAGATCCTCGATGCGGCCATTGGTGCAGGAGCCGATGAAGACGCGGTCGAGCTTGATGTCGGTGATCTTCGTGCCCGCTGTCAGGCCCATATATTTCAGCGCGCGATGCTTGGAGAGGCGCTTGGCCTCGTCCGCGATCTTGTCGGGATCCGGCACGAAGCCGGTGACCGAGATGACATCCTCGGGCGAGGTGCCCCAGGTCACGATCGGCGGCAGCTTTGCTGCGTCCAGCCGGAGTTCGTGGTCGAAATGCGCGCCGTCGTCGGAACGCAGCGTCTCCCAGTAGCGCATCGCCGCATCCCAGGCCTCGGCCTTCGGCGCCTTGGGACGGCCGCGGAGGAAGTCGAACGCCTTCTCGTCGGGCGCGACCAGGCCAGCGCGCGCGCCGCCTTCGATCGACATGTTGCAGACGGTCATGCGGCCTTCCATCGACAGCGCGCGGATCGCCTCGCCGGCATATTCCAGCACGTAGCCGGTGCCGCCGGCGGTGCCGATCTCGCCGATGATGGCGAGGATGATGTCCTTGCCGGTCACGCCTTCGGGCAATTTGCCGTCGACGGTGACGCGCATGTTCTTGGCTTTCTTCTGGATCAGCGTCTGCGTCGCCAGCACATGCTCGACTTCGGAAGTGCCGATGCCGTGCGCGAGCGCGCCGAACGCGCCATGCGTCGAGGTATGGCTGTCACCGCAGACGATGGTCGTGCCGGGCAGCGTGAAACCCTGCTCGGGGCCGATGACGTGGACGATGCCCTGGCGCTTGTCGAACTCGTCGTAATATTCGATGCCGAATTCCTTGGCGTTCTCGGCGAGCGCCTTGATCTGCTCGATGCTCTCAGGATCGGGGTTGGGCTTGGTGCGATCGGTGGTCGGCACGTTGTGGTCGACGACGGCCAGCGTCTTTTGCGGCGCGTGCACCTTGCGGCCAGTGGCGCGCAGGCCTTCGAAAGCCTGCGGCGAGGTCACTTCGTGCACCAGATGGCGGTCGATATAGAGCAGGCAGGTGCCGTCTTCAGCTTCGTGCACCAGATGGTCGTTCCAGATCTTGTCATACAGGGTGGTCGGTTTGGACATGAGCATCAGCTCCAGCGATGTTGTGGTAGCGGATCGGCGCGGTTAGGCGCCGGGGCAAACGAAAGGCCGGCGCAGCATCAAGCTGCGCGCGTAAGCTCCGACGTCGCCGAGGTCGCAAAGCGCCCGAAGAACCGGCCAGGCAGCCGCGAGCGATCGTCGATCACGACGCGCTTGATGGGCTCGATGCTGGTCTGATCTGGAACCATTCTACAAATATATAGCAGGCCAATCCGGAAGCGCGAGTGCTTTCAATGCGCGTCACGGCTTCAAAGCCGCGTGCGCGTGAATTCACCCTGAGGAGTGCGCCATCGGCGCGCGTCTCGAAGGGCGAGGCCACCGGCGGGGCCTCCATCCTTCTCCCGGCGATGCATAGCATCGTCCGGAGACGCGCGTTCCGCGTTCCTCAGGATGAGGGATTGACACGGGTGTCACCGCACGAAGCAACAAAAAAGCGCGGGGACCGGCCCCGCGCTTTCAGTCACATCCGTGTTGGTCGGATGAGCTTACTCGTTGACGGCGGCGGCGCGATCCTGCTTGTCCTGCTTCTCGACAATGCGGGCCGACTTGCCGCGGAGATTGCGCAGGTAATAGAGCTTGGCGCGACGGACCTTGCCGCGGCGCACCACCTTGATCGAGTCGATCATCGGCGACATCACCGGGAAGACGCGCTCCACGCCCTCGCCGTAGGAGATCTTGCGCACCGTGAAGCTCTCGTTGAGGCCGGAGCCCGAACGGCCGATGCAGACGCCTTCATAGGCCTGCACGCGGGTGCGATCGCCTTCGACCACCTTGACGTTGACGATCACGGTGTCGCCGGGCGCGAATTCCGGGATCTGCTTGGTCGCAGCGAGCTTGTCGTACTGCTCTTTTTCGAGCTGCTGGATGAGGTTCATTGAAATCTCCATCGGCGGCGCGCCCAGCACCGACGCGGGCTGCGCAAGAATTCGGGCTATCCTGATTGCGGATTTGGGCGCTCCTATAAGGCAAAGCGCGGGCTTTGTCACCCGTCTGTCGTGTTTTTTGTGCCGTGCCGCGCGATCCACAAATCCGGCCGCCTGGCCCGGGTCAGGGCCTCGGATTGGGCCCGCCGCCAAGCCGCGACCTTGGCATGATCGCCCGAAGTGAGGATTTCCGGGATCGGCCGGCCCTCGAATTCCTGCGGGCGGGTATATTGAGGGTATTCCAGTAGTCCCTCGGAGAAGGTCTCGTCCTCCCCGGAGGCCTGCTTGCCCATCACCCCCGGCAACAGCCGTACGCAGGCGTCGATCAGCGCCATGGCGGCGATTTCCCCGCCCGACAGCACGTAGTCTCCGATCGAGACCTCCTGAAGCCCGCGCGCCTCGATCACCCGCTCATCGACCCCCTCGAATCGGCCGCAGACGATGAGCGGACCCGGGCCGGACGCGAGTTCCGCGACGATGGGCTGGGTCAGTGGCCGACCCCGCGGGCTCATCAGCAGCCGTGGCCGGTCCGGCGCGATATCGGTCGCATCGATGGCGGCAGCCAGGATGTCGGCACGGAGCACCATGCCGGGTCCGCCGCCCGCGGGGGTATCGTCGACGCTGCGGTGCCTGTCGGTCGCGGAATCCCTGATGTCCCGCGGTTCCAGCGTCCACAGGCCGGAGGCGAGCGCCCGGCCCGCAAGGCTGACGCCAAGCGGTCCCGGAAACATCTCCGGGAACAGGGTCAGCACGGTGGCGCGCCATATGGTCTGAGCGGTCATCGGGTTCCGTTACGGCACCACGGCCGTGAGGTCGAGACCCTGCATCAGCGCGGCGGCTTCCACCGCGCGCTTGATGTCGCCAAGCGAAAACGCCGTGACGTTGATCTGGCGGAGATCGAGCAGGTTCTCGGCGGCCAGCGCCGCCAATTGGCCGGGCGCCGTCCGGTCGTACATGAATTGCCCGACCACCTCCCAGTCGTTCGCCAGCATTTCGCGGAACGAGAGCTCAAGCGGCGCCTCCGCGCTGCCCATCAGCACCAGCCGCCCGCCACGCTTCAGCGCGCGCAGGCAAGACAGCGTGGTCGAGGTGCTGCCGGCGTTGCCGAGCAGGTCGAGCGCGACCTCGGCCCCGCCGGCCGCGGCGCGGCGGATGATCGGAAGGTCCTCGGCTGCGTTGCCGCTGACGACGGCCGGAATGACGCGCGGACCGAAGGTCTCGCGCAGCAGTTCCAGTGCCGCCCGCTTGCGCCCGACGGCGACTACGCGTCCTGCGCCCATCGCGACGGCCAGCATCACCGCGCCCGAGCCGAAATAGCCCGACGCGCCATTAATGATGATGGTCTGTCCGCCACGCAGACCCGAACGCTGCAATCCGCCGAACGGCACGATCAGCTTTGCGAGCCCGATCAATTCGGTTGCGGGCCTGTCCTCGAGCCCCGAAAGCGGCGTCACGCAGGCTGCCGGCCAATGCGCGACCTCGGCAAACACGCCGTCGCGCCAGCGTGTCTGCAGGGCCAGCGCTTCCGGTGTGGTTGTCATGGCCGTAAGCCCGATCAGGATCTGCGGCGGCTCGCGGTCGGGCACATCGCCGCGCAGATGCGGGCTCAGGAAGACGCGGTCGCCGGCTTCGACATGACTGACATTGTCGCCGACCGCGACCACACGCGCGATGGCGTTTGTCCCGGGCACGAATGGCATCGGCGGCAGGCTGTAGGGCACCGCGCCTGACAGCACCTTGCCTGTGTAGGAAAGCACCATGCCGGCTTCGATGCGTACCACGACGCCGTCGGGTGCGGGCGCTGGTGTCTCCACTTCATCGAGGCGAAGATCGTTATGCGCGTGCAGGCGCCAGGCTTTGTGGCTTGCCATCGTCGTTGCTCCGCTATCGCTATTCCCTACGTAGCCCGGATGGAGCGAAGCGCAATCCGGGGAAAGCCCGTGGGCGGCGAGCAGTCCCGGATTGCGCTTCGCTCCATCCGGGCTACGGATACTACTCCGTGTTCTCGCGGGGACGACCCTGAGAGGGTTCCTCGCCCTCAATCTCTTCAGGCAATTCGACGACGACCCGCCCGCCGGCGAGGTCGACGGTCGGCACCACCGCGTTGGTGAACGGCAGCATCATCGTTGCGCCTTGCGGCGGCGCGATCTCGATGATGTCGCCGGCGCCGAAATTATGGATCGCGAGGACCTTGCCGAGCGGTTGGTCGCCGGTCGTGACAGCGGCGAGGCCGATCAGATCGGCGTGGTAGTATTCGTCATCGTCGGTTTCGGGCAATCGTTCGCGCGGAACGTAGAGCTCGATGCCGTTCAAACGCTCGGCCTCTTCGCGCGTGGATACGCCCTTGAACGTCGCGACCAGATGGTCCTTGGCCTCGCGGACGTGCGCGACCTCGAACCGGCGCGCGCGTCCTTGGTGAACAGCGGGCCGTAATCCTTCACGGCCAGCGGGTCTTCGGTGAAGGTCCAAAGCTTAACGGCGCCGCGCACGCCATGCGCAGCGCCGATCCGAGCGACGCAAACCGGTGCGGGCACCGTCATGCGCCTGAAAGCTTACGCCTTCGCGGCGGCTTCGGCCTGGGCCTTGCGCTCCTTGCGCGGCACCGCCTTTTCCGGGTTGTTGCGCGGCGCGCGCTTCACGACGCCGGCCGCATCGAGGAAGCGGGTCACGCGGTCCGACGGCTGCGCGCCCTTGGCGAGCCAGGCCTTGACCTTGTCCATGTCGAGCTTCAGCCGCGCCTCGCTGTCCTTCGGCAGCAGCGGATTGAAATGGCCGAGCCGCTCGATGAAGCGGCCGTCGCGCGGAAAGCGCGAGTCGGCGACGACGACGTGATAGACCGGACGCTTCTTGGTGCCGGCTCGCGCAAGACGGATAACGACTGACATTTGGTTCTCCTGATAGGTGGTTTGATTTGGATGTTGATGAACTAGCCCGTCATTCCGGGGCGCGAAGCGAGCCCGGAATCCATCCGGCCACGGATGCAAGCGGTGAAATGGATTCCGGGCTCGCCGCTGCGCGGCGCCCCGGAATGACGAATGGAGAGAGGAGCGAGCTTCCTCATTTCTTCTTCCCCGGCGGGCCGCCGAGGCCCGGCAGCGTCGGCTTGCCGCTGAGGCCGGTGAGCCCCGGCAGATTGGGCAGGCCCTGGCGCAGGCCGACGGGAAGGTCTTTCGGCAGGTTTGGCAGGCCGCCACCGGGCGCGCCCTGCATCTTCTCGGCCAACGCCTTCATCTCTTCCGGCGAAGGCGGCTTCATGCCGCCGCCAAAGCCCATCGCCTGCGCGATGCCGGCGAGCGGGCCGCGCTTGCCCGAACCCATGGCCTTCATCATGTCGGACATGTTCCGGTGCATCTTGAGCAGCTTGTTGACCTGCTCGACGTTCTGGCCGGCACCGGCGGCGATGCGTTTCTTGCGGCTGGCTTTCAGGATGTCCGGGGTCTTGCGCTCCTGCCGCGTCATCGAATCGATGATCGCGACCTGGCGCTTCAGGATCTTGTCGTCGATCCCGGCGGCGGCGATCTGGTTCTTCATCTTGGCGACGCCGGGCATCATGCCCATCAGGCCGCTGATGCCGCCCATGTTCGCCATCTGCGTGAGCTGCTCGCGCATGTCGTTGAGATCGAACTGGCCCTTGCGCATCCGCTCGGCGGTGCGTGCGGCCTTTTCGGCGTCGATATTGGCCGCGGCGCGCTCGACCAGCGACACCACGTCGCCCATGCCGAGGATGCGGCCGGCGATGCGGCTCGGATGGAAGTCCTCCAGCGCGTCGGTCTTCTCGCCGGTGCCGATCAGCTTGATCGGCTTGCCGGTGACCGCGCGCATCGACAGCGCGGCGCCGCCGCGGCCGTCACCATCGACGCGGGTCAGCACGATGCCGGTCAGCCCGACACGCTGGTCGAACGAGCGCGCGAGGTTGACCGCGTCCTGGCCGGTCAGGGAGTCCGCGACCAGCAGCACTTCATGCGGATTGGCGACGGCTTTGATCTCGGCCGCTTCCGTCATCATCTCTTCGTCGAGCGTGGTGCGGCCGGCGGTGTCGAGCAGCACGACGTCATAGCCGCCGAGCTTGCCCGCCTCGATCGCGCGCCGCGCGATCTGCGGCGGCTTCTGGCCGGCGACGATCGGCAGCGTCGGGATGTCGAGATCGCGGCCGAGCACGGCCAATTGCTCCATCGCCGCCGGACGATAGACGTCGAGCGAAGCCATCAGCACCTTGCGCTTGTCGCGCTGGACCATGCGGCGGGCGAGTTTCGCGGTGGTCGTGGTCTTACCGGAACCCTGCAGGCCGACCATCATGATCGGAACCGGCGGCACCGAGTTGAGGTCGATGGTCTGGCCGTCGGAGCCGAGGGTCGCGACCAGTTCGTCGTGGACGATCTTGACCACCATCTGGCCTGGGGTGACCGACTTGACGACGGTGGCGCCGACCGCCTGCTCGCGCACGCGCTCGATGAAACTCCTGACAACCTCGAGCGCGACGTCGGCCTCGAGCAGCGCGCGGCGCACTTCGCGCATCGCGGCGTCGACATCCTTTTCGGTGAGCGCACCGCGCCCCGTCAGCCGATCAAGGATGCCACCAAGCTTTTCCGACAGATTGTCGAACAATGCCGTTGTCCTTTGTTGCGCCCGCAGGCACCTCAGTCACTTGCCGTCATACCCCGCGAAAGCGGCGTATCCAGTACGCCGGGACATCGCATCAAACAGACGCCGCCGGTTACTGGATCACCCGCTTTCGCGGGTGATGACAACCTGGGTGTCCCGACGCAGAACGCCAAGATGATGTTCCAAAGCCGGTCTTCCAAACACTTTCGCGCCCGAGGGCGCACAGCGCTGTCGGGCGTTGGCCTCCGGTCTCGAGGGCCGGTCGGCGGGTCGAAAAGAACGATCTTTCCGAGAAAGTGGCGGCGTTAAACCCCCGCGGGCGCCGAAAGTCAAGGAAAAGTCGGGTGAGGTGATCCGAATCGGACCCATAACGACATGAAAATACTTATGTTTCGATTATGGGTTCCGATTTGCGCGCTCGGTGCCATATAAATTCCAACGCCCCACTACCCGTGATACAGCCCCGTGCCCATCACCCGCCGCCGCATCTTTGCACTGTTCGCCGGCGCCGCCGCCGTGATCGGCGTGCCGTCGGTTTGGATGACCCGCATGAAGACCTATGACGGCCCCGTCTCCGATCATTTCGATGGTTTGCGCTTCTTCGATCCGGACGGCGCGCCGCCGAAGTCGCTCGGCGAGGTGCTGCGCTGGCAATTTGGCGGCGAACGGAAGCGCGTGGACTGGCCCGACTGGGTGCCCAGTCCCCACGCCGATACGCCGCCGCCGCGGGTCGAGGGCGACAAGGTGCGGCTGTCCTTTGTCGGCCATGCGAGCTGGCTGATCCAGGCCGCCGGCCTCAACATACTAGTCGACCCGGTGTGGTCGATGCGCGCCTCGCCGTTCTCCTTTGCGGGACCGAAGCGGCACAACGATCCCGGCATCGCCTTCGAGGCGTTGCCCGAGATCGATGTCGTGCTGGTGTCGCACGGCCATTACGACCATCTCGACGTCGCGACGCTCTCGAAGCTCGCCGCCAAATTCTCGCCACGCGTGATCACGCCGCTCGGCAACGATGTCGCCATGCGCGAGGCGGATCGCGCGATCAAAGCCGAAGCGTTCGATTGGCAGGATCGTGTCGAACTCGGCAACGGCCTCGCCGTGACGCTGGTGCCGACGCGGCACTGGTCGGCGCGTGGGCTGCTCGACCGCAACAAGGCGCTATGGGCGAGTTTCGTGCTGGAGACGCCGGTCGGCAAACTCTACATCGTCTGCGATTCCGGCTATGGCGACGGCGGGCATTTTCGTCGTGTCGCCGAAGCGCACGGCCCGCTGCGGCTCGCGATCCTGCCGATCGGCGCCTATGAGCCGCGCTGGTTCATGCGCGACCAGCACATGAACCCGGCCGATGCGGTAAAGGCGCTGGCCGATTGCGGCGCCGCGCAGGCGCTGGCGCATCACCACGGCACGTTCCAGCTCACCGATGAAGGCATCGATGCACCGGCGATCGCGCTCGGTGAGGCGCTGGACCAGGCGGAAGTGCCGCGGGACAAATTCGCGGTGCTGAAGCCGGGGCAGGTGTTTGAGATCTGACGACGGCTACTGCTTCGGCTTGATCGCCCAGGACACGTTCACCGAGACCGCCAGCGTCTCCTCGCCCGGCGCAACGGGAGCTGCTGCCGCCATTGGCGCGGCCATCTTGCCGCGGAAGAGGGGCGTCGGCGGCCCGCCTTCCGAAATGCTGAGCGCATCGCCGAGCGTTACGCCGGCCGCCTTGGCGTAGATTTCCGCCTTGCGGCGCGCGTCGGCGATGGCCTTTTCACGTGCGTCGTCGAGCAGTTTTGAGGCCTGCGAAACCAGGAATCCGATCCCGCCGATCTCATTGGCGCCGGCGCCGACCAGGACATCGATCAGGCCCGCGATCTTGGCGATGTCGCGCACCTTGATGATCACACGATTGGTGGCGCGATAGCCGGAAATCGTTGCCGGCCCCGGTCGGCTTTGCGCCGACGGATATTGCGGCTGCAGCGACAATCGCGAGGTCTGGTAGTCCTTCTCATCGATGCCGGCGCCTTTCAGCGCCAGCAGCACCTTGCCCATTGCGGCGTTGTTGATGTCGGACGCCTCGCGCGCGGTCTTGGCTTCCGAGGTCACGCCGGCGTCGATCTCGGCCTGGTCGGGCGCGGCCGAGATCGTGGCTTCGCCGTTGACGGAAATGGCAGGGGGCGGGACCGTCTGCGCCAGGGCAGGCGATGCCGCCAGCGCCAGCGCCGCGAGGGCAACGAGCTGTTTCATTCGCTTCACTTCACTTCAGGGGTACGTAGACGTTGATCACCAGCTTGTCTTCCGCCGTCTTCAGCGGATCGGTGGTGTATTCTTCTATAAAGGTGTCTTTTGCCTCCAGTTTCTTGTCGTCGAGGTGGTTGGTGATCGCCTCGTAGGTGTTGTCCATGTTGTCGTAGGAGCCGCGGTGGACGAACTTCAGGGCCTTGCCGTCGGGCGAGTTGCCCATGCTCATGTTCTTGCCGAGGTTCTTCACCTCCTGGTCGACAGGAATTTCCGCGACGAAGGTGAAGCCGGTGTCATCGGTCGAGGTATAGACGATCATCGAATTGCCCGTCGGCTTGATGTTCTGCTTGTCAAGCTCCGCCGTCAGCGCCTTCAGCGAGTCGATCAGGGCGTCGAAGGCCGAATCCCAGTTGGCGTTGCCCTTCATCATGACAACCTTCTTCGGCTCCAGCGTGAACTCCTCACCGAAGGGGTCGGCGGTCTGCACCGGCGCGGAGGCGGGCGGCGTCGGGCTCTGGGCGGCTGACGGGGTGTCGGCCGGTGATTTGGTCTCGGCCGGCGGCGGCGCGGGAGAGGGGGTTGGTGCCGGCGGCACCGGCGAGGCCGAAG
>NZ_PSRR01000155.1 GCF_004296405.1 Bradyrhizobium sp. Leo170 | reverse complement strand
TGCTGCCCGCAAGCGCCGCCTTTTGATGCCGATGACGCGGGGATTGTCGTCGGAACACTGCAACGTCTGCACCACACACGCCGGCAGCATTCCGCTGCTATTTGACGATCCGCTCACCCACAAGCCTGTCACGGAGTCTTCCATGTCCGACGCCACGATCACCAAACTGACGCTCGACAGCCTGCGCGACCTGTTTCAGCTCGCCGGCTATCGCGTCGAGACCCTGACCGATCCGGTCGCCAACATCTCCTATCTGCGCTCCGGGACCAACGGGCTCGCGTTCGACGTCCGTCCCGGAAACCGGATCGCCGGCGACGAGCAGAGCTTCATCGATGTCGCCCTCATTGCCGTGCTGCAGGTGCAGGGCGAACTGCCTCTCGACCTGGTCAACCGCTGGAACGCAACCCGCCGGTTCGCGCGCCTGCAGTTGAGCCCGCCGTTCCTCGCTCTGTCGCTCGATTTCTCGGTGGCGGGCGGCGTGACGCAGAACAATCTGCGGGCGCAGATCGAAATCTGGGATCACCTGGTGCAGCAGCTCGTGGCCTATCTGCGCGAAGAACTGGCCAGTCTGGCAAAGGCCAAGGCGCCGAATGCGCCCGCTGCCAGCACAGCCTTGCCGACGCCGGCGGCGGATCGCGATCGCGTCGCCGAGACCGATCTGCCGCACACGGTCCAGTAGGCCGCGCCGCACGCGGATGAAGGCCGCTATCCATACCGGCGGAAGCCGCATCTTGTGGCGACGACGGGGCGCGCGGGCGCTCGGCGTCGCGCTCGGCGCGCTTGCCGTATTGCTCGGGGCCAAGCCAATCTCGGCGAAGGCCGCAACCGACGTGGATGGCAGGTTGAACGCCGCCCAGGCGCCGGCGGCCTGGCAGGACTTCGCCAAGCGCCTGCAGCTTCGATTGCAGGAGCGGCTGGCGTCGGACTCTACGCCGGCGCTCCGCTTCCATGACGCGGTCGCAAGGCGCGCCTCTGATGTCGGGGCGGCGCCTCCGTCGATTGTCGTTCGTGTATGGGTGATGCCCGACGGCAAAGTGCAGCGCATCGAGTTGGAAGGCCTCGACAATGACGCCTCGCATGATCTGTCCGCGCTTCTGATCGGGGATGGCGTGGGCAGCACGCCGCTCGATATGCCGCAGCCGCTGCGCATGCGGCTCTCGTTGCGTCCGAACACACGCGTGGAGGATTGAACGTGCCGGCACCGGCATCGCAGCGATCGCGCGGCTTGGTGGTGGCAATGGCGGCACTATCCGCCGCGTTCATGACGGCTGCCGGCCGGGCGGAGCCAGCCGCGAAAGACGCGAGTTTCGCCATCCGTTACGCCGCGATCGAGGTGCCTGCGGACACCGCGCCCGCGCCGAGCCCGCCCTTCGCCGGACCGCTGGATGGTCCTTCAGCACCAGCCAAGCCGGAATCGCCGATGAGCCGTAGCGACGCGCTGGCCTACTATCGGGCGCTGATCGAGAAGGAGGCCGGGCGGCAGGGACTGGCGCCGGCCATTGCCGAGGCGGTGATGGCAGTGGAGAGCGGTTACAACCCCGGCGCAATCGGCGGTGTCGGCGAAATCGGGTTGATGCAGATCCTGCCGTCGACGGCGCGCATGTTGGGCTTCACGGGAAGCAATGCCGAGCTTGCGATGCCCGAAAACAACATCCGTTACGGAGTGACTTACCTTGCGCAGGCGTGGCGGCTTGCCGGCGGCGACCTTTGCACAGCGACGATGAAATATCGCGCAGGCCACGGTGAAACGCGCTTCTCCCACCTCTCGGTCAACTACTGCCTCGCGGTCCGCTCCAAGCTCTTTGCGCGCGGATTTCCCGTCACCGGCAGCGTCCCGGTGGCAACCTTCGGCAAGCCGGCGGGGCTGGGCGGCGGCTGCGGTCAAAAATGTCTTCGGGCAGCCGGCATCGGCCGCGTCGATCTCGCAGGGCTCAACACCAGGCTCAACACACTCGTGATGCAGGTGCGCGGCGCGAGGTGAGGGGGGCTGGGCTCGGATGGCGATGGAGCGACAGCGCTATGAGCCGTCCCATCGGCCGCGGTGAAAAGCCGGTTTCCGATCAGGCTGTTGGTGGGATTGCCTAGTCTGGCTGGGGAACCTGGAAGAAATTCGGATTATCGTAAGTTTTTGACCGCCAATAACTTTTTGTTTTTGTTGCTCAAAGGGGGACAATGTGACACCACGGGGTGTTACGACTCGCACCTCCAATTTTCCCCCACCCATGAGCATTTCAACCAACGTTGTCCGCCGTCTTGGAAGCAAAAATTATTACGTCCGGTTGGCCGTCCCGCGCGATCTGCAGGTCCGCATGGGCAAACCGGGGAAGCCCCGCAAAGAGCTCTGGAAGAGTCTAAACACGTCGGAAGCACGTGAGGCACGGCGGCTCTCCAGGCCCATCCTGGACGACTGGGAGCGCACCTTCGAGGAGCTGCGCCGGCCCAAGCAACTGACCGAGGCGGAATTGCAGGACGCGATCTGGCGTCGATATCTGGAGTTGATCACGACCGATGAGAAGTTCCGGCAGTCGCTGCCGACCAATGACGACCTGGACGCGATCTGGAAATACCTGGAGGATGAATTCGGCGAGCAGAGCATATCGGCCTATCGTATCTATGAAGAGCTGCGGGACCGGTTCGATAGCAATCAACGTGAACGTGCCGCTCGGCTTGCCCGGATGAGGGCTGAAGCAGCGCGGGGCGAGACCAAGCTGATTGCGGACGTGGTTGAAGAGGTGATCGAGGCCCGCCGGCTGGGCATTGATCCGGGGACGCCGGAATACCGGAAGCTCGCTCATGGGCTCCAGCGCGCCGAGCTGGAGGGACTGACGCGCACGGTTGAGCGCGACCAAGGCGACTTCTCCGGCGCGCCCAAAGATAAGATGGTGCAACAGCCCACCATGTTCGATCCGCCCAAGGGTGAGCAGATCCTCGAGCTGTTCGATCGCTATGCGCGTGAGAAGTCGGGCCGGGTGTCCGCGGACACATGGCAGTCTAACCGCAAGGTCGTCGCGCTCTTTGATGATTTCGTTGGTGGCAAGGCGCACATATCAGCGTTCAACCGGAAAAATGTCCGGGAGTGGAAGGACAAGCTGTTCGAATGGCCCGTAAAGGCGATCGAGGCGCGGGAGTTTCGTGGCCTCTCGTTCGTTGATGTGATCGAGCGCAATAAGGTCGTCGGCAAGCCGGTGATCCAGCACAAGACGATCAATCGCTATCTGGCCGCGCTCGGTGGCTTCTGTAGCTGGTTGCTCGCCAATGACTTCATCCGTGAAGACGTCATGCTCGGTATGTATCTGGAGGTCGACCGCAAGAGAAAGACGGTGCTGCCCTACACCGAGACACAATTGAAAATGATCTTTGGTTCGCCGCTTTTCTATCGGTGCGGTGGTGACAAGCTGGAGCATCAAGCCGGCGACATTGAAGTGCGGGATTGGCGATATTGGATTCCGCAGATCGCGATCCATTCGGGTGCCCGGCTAGGCGAGATTTGCCAGTTGATGGTTGCAGACGTCCGGCAACTGCATGGGGTCTGGATTTTCCACATCACGGAGGAAGGCGCCGGCCAGAAGTCCACCAAGACGGAAGGCTCAATGCGCGTGGTGCCAATGCATTCGAAGCTGATCGAGCTGGACTTCCTGAAATTCCATGCCCGCATGAAGGCGTTCGGCGACAGGCTGTTCCCTGAGATCAAGGCGGATGCTCGCGGCTATATCAGCGGCAAGCCGTCGACCTTCTTTAATGATTACTTCCGCACGATCGGGGTGAAGACTGATCGGACGAACAATTTCCACAGCTTTCGCCACAACGTTGCAGACGCGTTCCGGGCGGCTGGTTACCTGGATGAGCAGCATGGCGTGTTGCTGGGCCACACCAAGGCGTCGACAACCGGACGCTATGGCGTGCTGCCGGAAGGCCCGTTGCAGGATCGCGTGAAGATGATCGAGGCGATACGCTATGATTAGTAGTCCAATTTGCGCTTAGCAAAGTTAAACATCGCCAAATATTTCCGCTGCATATGTGCAAGGTAGCGAACAACCCGACCGTCGATATAAACCTCTTCGTCGGCTTTAAGACCACCAGCGTCTACGGGCAATATTGCGAGCCCTGTTGTATATTCGCCGGGATATTGGTCGGTGAAAAGCTTGGCGGCATTCTCCAGTCGGCCGGCCCATGCCTTCCGTTTTGGCTCTGTGATCATGCGGAATGCACTGTGAATGGCGGATATGCCCTCGATGTATTCGCGCACCATGGGCTTCAGTTCTATCTTTTCGAGCTTTGAGATTTCCTCCAGAACAGCCTTTTTGAAGTTGGCGTCCTGGGCTAACAATTGGTGATCGATGTGCGGCAATACAGCAAAGGTCAGTTCGTCGGCCTCCGCGGCGGAGCCTTTCCTTGAGGCCTCTGTCGAAATGCCGTGAATAGGAAGAGCGGCGTGCTGGGAATAGTTCCGCAAAGCTTCCATCACTCGATATGAAAGCCGATCATCATACTGAATACTTGGCGCTTGCTTAATTTGGACCAAGGCGCCGCTGTTGCCCGGGAGAATTCTCTTTGTGTGCTTCGGTAGAGAGTCGAGATATAGCCGCGCGGAAGCCAATAGGTTGGCGAGCTTTCTAGCAACGAGCTTACGCGAGGCTGCGACTTCAATGTGGTTAATGTCGAATGACACCAATTGGCGAAGAGCGTGGTGTCCGATTGCATTCTCCCACTCGATATAGTTTTCGATCAAGCTTTCATAGGTCTCTTCGACGTCGCAAATGCCCGTGAGGCCATCAACAGCCAACACGCACGCTCTATACTCGGCCTCGTCCGAGATTAGTGTCAGCGAATCACCGATAATCATTCGGCAGATGACGTAGCGTTCAACTGGCTTATCGCTTGGCATCAGAATCCCTCGCGCAATCTAAGCGCGAGGGACGATTCTGGGCAAGAGAAAGGCGCGGTGTGATCCGCGCCCTTTTCCACTTCACGTGAACTTGGCCGCTTGCATCAACTCACGGGCTAACATTCTGGCGATGACCAATGGTGGTGATCCGCCGATTGCGGCCGATTTCGTGCCGAACTCGGTGGTGACAGACACCATACCACCTTTCGTCTGATAGCTCCCGACGCTCCGATCGTTATCATAAGTGAAGGATACGGCCTTAGCCATGCCTCGTCCCCGCGAATCTCAGAAGCATTTCGTCCGCGCGGTCCCATGACGCGCGCTCCCGGTCCTGCTGTTCCTTCTTAGAGGCTTCTGCACGCGCGGCATTGTCGGACAGTTGGCGGTTCATGCGATCAGCAGCGTCAGCGCAAACTTGCAAAATCGGATCGCTCATGCTGCGTCCTCCAGAGCGTCAAATTGCTTATGAATCCAATCATCGATCCGCTCCAGTTCTTGCAATGGAGCGTTCTCGATCAGAGTTGACGAAGTCGCCATCATGATCCGCACATAAACGCGCCTATACTCTTCCGCGCGCCGCAGCATCTCCAACTCTCGCACCGCTGCCTTGTGCCAATGGCTTAGGCTACGGCGCATCGTCTCTTCTGGGTTCTCTTTGGGCTTCCGGGACACTTCACTTCTCCTGCGCGGCGGACGTGAGCGCTTCTTCGATGATCTTGGCAACGCCCCGCTTGGCGGCGGCCCATGCGCGCTTCTTATTGCAAGCGCGCTTGTCGACTTCATCCTCGGCGTCTGCATATTCGCGGGTATTCATCTTCATCTCCTGTCATCAGCCGGAATGATCCTCAGACGAAACCAGCCGGTGGGAGCGCACCGGCTGGTAACGACATGGAGGAGCTAACGGCCCCGACTGTGAGTGCTGTTAGCGGTGAGTCTATAGTCAGCGCGATATGGGATTTGCGCATGATTTTCTGCACAAATTTTAGGCAGCCTTGGTGCGCGGCCTTTCCGCATGCTCAAGCGCGTCAATGACCATGTCGCCGCGGCTGTGCTCGGGCCAGATGCTGCCGACTTCGCCCAGGGCCATCGTGATCTGGTCCGCAGTGACGTGGCCGGCGAACGGGCACGGCTTGGCGTTGAGGATCGCTTGGACAAGCCGGCTGTGGCGATCGTCGGAGAGGTAGATTTCAGAATCGGTCTGCACTTCTCATTCCCATTGTTGGTGATGCACAACGGGAATCGAGATGCTTGATTTGCGCACCGATCACAAGGAGCGACACTTCGCATAAAGCGAAATGTAAGTCTTTGCTGACATGGCCCAGTGAATCGTATCAATAAGTTAAGCAGTTGGGATTTTTTTTGCGCTCAGCTTCTGCTTACACTAGTTCAATTTTCCGAAATCATCCGAGCTTCGTCATGGCAGAACCGGCAACTCCCGCAGCGATCTGGAGCATACCACTACCGCAAATCGTTGGATTTGCGATCACCATTCTTGCTTCGTATCTATCGGCGCGTTGGGGCACGGCAGAAACCCGAAAGCAGTTTAACAAGAAAGTCGAGGATGACGAGCGAGCCGCCGCCGCGGAGCTGTTGCCGCTGCTGTTAAAGGTCGCGCTCGACTGCGATAAGAAAAAGGGAAATCTGTCGCTCTTCACCTCAAGTGACGGGCACGACGGCGTCGATGAGTCAATTCACGGCATTGAGTTTCCGCCCGCAATACACTCCAGCGCCGCACGGCTAGGTCCTCGTATCACAGAAAGAGCGATCAAGCTGGAGATAACGAAGACGAGGGCTGAAGAATGGGTCGCTGACGCGAGCGGATACATTGACGAGGAGGAACTGAACGAGAAAATACTGAGCTTTCTTGCGCTTCTCTCGCTACGCGCGCGCTATCTCGCCGATCTGGCTGCCGAAAAGGTAGGATTGGCCATGCGTCACCCCCAAGAGGATATGGAGCGCTTGCTAAAGGAAGGGACGAAGCATGGCTATGAAATCGACTCCGGTTCGGAGGCGAACTGGTATTGAAGTCGGCGGCGAGGAGTCTCAGCAAGAACGCATGATTCGTCGCACTTCACCGTAGGTCCATTCAGCGTCCCGGCGGAGGGGGTGATTGATGGTGAAGGTCCGCGGTCCGATAATCTTCGCAACCCGTCGCTGGTTGCGCATGCAGTAGGTGGCCCACCCGTCATCGCAGGGCTTCCGGCTGATCCAAATCTGAAACTGGACGCCAGCACCGGGCCACTTGCCCCAAGCCCTCCACATAACTTCTCTCAGGGCATCAAAGGCAATGACGGCCTCGAACGCACCCTGAATGTGCAACCGGCCATCCCGGTCGGTGTCGATACAGAACCAGTAGGGGAAGCCAACGCCAGCCCTTTCGAGCTGCTTGTCAAAACGTCGCTTCAATGACTCCAGGAAGCCCGCTGGATGAGTCAGGGCCGCTTCCCGCGCCTTCCTTGTCAAATTGAAGGTGAACGCATAGGCGGCCCTCTCTGCGATCTGCAGGGCCGCTGTCGCGGCCACGGCTTTGACTACGTCACCGGTAAGAGACCAGACTGGGATGAGGTTGTCGTTGCTGGCTTTGGGATGGGTGTAGGAAGAGGAAGAAGGGTGAGAGGTGGAGGGTGTAGAGTGAGCAACTAAAGAGGTGTCGGTCGCCAGCGCTGCCGGAACGCGAAAAGCACGCATTTTTCCGATGATTTTGGCGTCTTTGAAGGTGGATTGCCGAACCCGTTGTGGGACTTTTTTCGACCGCTTTCTTTCCCCGATGTCCTGCGAAATTGCGGGGGCGCGGCTATACTTCTGATCAGCGGATTTGTCGTCAAGCAGCAAGTTCGTGGCTCCTTAGAAGGCCACCCCTCGATTCGTGTCCGGGCGGGTGGCCTTCGCTTTTCAATTTTCCAATATAGCGCTCCGCGACCGATCTGCGCGACGATTTACCGCCGCAGGATGCCGCCCGGTCGCGTCTGGGTCCGCAGCTCTTGTGCGACCATGCCGCGGATCGTGTCCATGGCGGCCTTGCCGATGTTCTCGCCCATGCGCTGGTGGTCCGCGCTGGACATGCCCGGATTGCCCTGCACCGAGACCTGAATGTTCGGCGCAATCGTCGTCTGGCTACCGCCGATCATGGGCGCGTCAGAACCGCTGCCGACCAGGCCGCCGTCCGCGAACGCGGGAATGGCGCCGGCGTTGATCGCTTCCAAGAGCGGCAAGTGCCTCGCCGTCGCGGACGCGCGCACGACGAATTCGCCGTTCGAGACCAAGGCCGGGATGCTATCCGACGTGCCGGTGCCTGGTCCGGAGATCAGGCCGCCGGTCGCCTTCGCGACGGGTCCAATGAAGTCTGCTGCACCAGGTAGAGGGAGGTCGCCGACGATGCCGCCGCCCGAAAAACCTAGCACACCTGACAGGCTTCGCATCAACGGCGCCACGACCAACATTTTGATCACGGCTTCCTCGAGCGCGCGGACGATCGCGCGGGACATATCCGCAAACCCCGCCGACACGCTCTTGGTGCCATCTAGAATGTCCGTCAGGCCAGTTGTAAGCGTCCCTGATGCAGTCTGCCCGACACTCGCCAGCGCATCATTGAAACGCAGGGCTGCTGCCTGTGACGACGCGAGCGCGGCGGGGACGTTATTGCCAAAGATCGGCTCAAGTTGCCGGGCAATGGCTACGTCCTGCGGATCAAGCAAGGCAGTTTGCCTGCCGAAACTGATCGATGAATCGACGCGGGCCTTAGCGAGCTTGTCGCTTGCCTCGCCTGCCGCCCTTGCGAGGGCCTGAATCTTCGCAACCAGCGCATCGGTTGTCGGCAGGCCAGCCTGTTGCGCCGCTTGTGTCAGAACCGCTTCCGCGCGCAACTGCTCTTGGGCGCTTGCACCTAGACCGACCGCCTTTGCGTCGGCTTCCATTCGCGCGATGTGCTTACCAAGGCTCTCGCTGGCGCGGTCGAATGCGTCGGCGGTTTCGGCCGCTTCCTTTTTGAGGGCTTTGGAGCTATCGCCACGAACCGCCGACGAAACGCCGGTTGCCTCCTGCATCGCTCGCGTGACGTTGGCGTGGTTTCGCAGGGCAGCCGCAAGCTTTTCATTGCGACCGACGCTGGCAATATCGGTCGGTTCGCTGGAAATGCCTAGTGCTGCCTCCGATGCCGCCCGGCTTTCCGGCGTGGTTGTGGCATCGGTGATGCTTTTCCAGATCGATGCGCTGCCGATGCGGTTTGCGAACCAATCGGGCACTTGATGCAGCGCTTTGTAGAGATCCGTCGCGTAGCCGACAGCCGCCGCAAGATCCTCGGTGATGGAAACCCACGACGCATGATAATTCATGCCGAGTTGGGCAAGGTCGTCTTGAACCGGCTTCCACTTTTCGGCGAGGATTTTCTGCGCTTCGTCCATCCGCTCTTTGAGTTCTATCGAACGGCCGATGTCCTCGGGGCTGATGATCTCGGCTTTGCTCATGGCGTCGGCGCGCCGGAGCATCTGATCCAGTGCGCCGCTATCGGCCCTCAAGGCCGTTTCGACGGCCGGGCCGAACGCCTTGCCGGCGATGTCGAGGGCGGCAAGGCGTTCGCCTTTCTGCATCGCCTGATCGATCAGAGAGACGACGGCGCGGAACTTTTGCTCGGTGTTGGTCGCCGATGACAGCGAGGCAATGCCGCTATTGCCGGAGAAGTTGCCGGCCTTCCTGCTTTCATCGATACGCTGTTGTAGGTCGCTGCCGCCCAGTTTGTCGGCGCTGGCGCTATTGAAATTCTTGAGCGCCGCCGTGGCGTCATCAATCGACAGCTTGGCACTGGCGGCCGATTTCGAAATGCGCTGGTAGAAGTCAGTGCTGAAGCCGGAGGCATTCGCCTTGTCTGCGATGGCGTTGAAGTCGGCGATCTTGGTTTTCGCCAGATCAACGGCATAGGCCATCAATTTGAAGGTGTCAGTGACGGCGGTGATGCCCAAGGCGATCGGCCCAAGGATGCCCAACACGCGGCCGAACGCCAACGTTGCCGCGCCTGCGGCGCCCTGCGATGCCAGAAAACCGGCGTTCATTTTGATCACTTGGGCGGTGATCGCGCGCGTTGCCGCGCCGACATGCGAACTGGTGTCCGTCATGTCCTGTTTGAACTTTTCGAGGCCCGTTGCGCGGACCGGAATATTAAGCGCTGGCGTCGACATTGGTCTGCACCTTTCCAACGAACAGCGCGGCGAGCACTTCGAACGCAATCACGGCATTCGCCGCAATCGGCTTGCCGCGAACGTGCTGATCCAAGAGCTTGTCGGCGTCACGCTCGTCCATGCCGGAGCCGATCAAGCCTAACTCCAAAATTCGCTCAACGTCGTCGACGGTGTAGGCGCCGGTCTCAAAGCCCAACAGGACTGCGGCCGGCGGCCTGCCGTTGATGCCGCGATAGCCAAGCACGCGGCGCACCCACTTGTGACTCAAATTAAGAATGTAGGTTTCACCGGACCATACGATGGTCCGCGCACACGGGTCGGATTCGCTCATTTCAAGGCCTCGCTAACTGCTTCGTTAATCGCTTCATGGATGTCGTCTTTCATCGCGCGGTATGTCGGCCAAAAAAACGGTCGGGCGGGCTGGCGCGACGTGCCAAATTCAAAGGCTTCCGCGTAGTCGTAAGGGACGCCGCTGCCGTCGCGGACTTCCCTGGTCGTCATGTCGCCGCCAGCCTGGACGATGTATTCCAAGTCATCGGCGCCGGGAGCGACGGTGCAACTCGCTTCGAGCGCGCCAGTCTCCGGCGACGCTTCAAGCGCCTGCAATGCCTCGCGCTGCGCATCTGAGAGGCGGAAGGCCTGCTTTAGAACCGCGTCGGACAGGCGTTCCGTGAGCTGATCGGGCAAGGCTTTAAAGTATGCTTCGAGATCGTCGTCAGCCATCAGAGCACCAACATATCTGCGGTTACCGCGGGGTTGCATAGAATGGACAGGCCACTATCGCCAGCGGCAGCGCGCGAAACCGCCATCCAAGTCGCAGCGGCGCCGTCAATGCGATCGGTCGACTTACCCTTATGCATTGTCCGGTTGCCGGCGCTGTCGGTATGGATTGCCACATTGCTGAAGCACCATTTGAGCGTTGGATGCCGGCCGTGCCGGAAGTTGCCGCTGACGATCGCACGCTCCAAGACGTT
This sequence comes from Bradyrhizobium sp. Leo170, assembly GCF_004296405.1. Taxonomy (GTDB): domain Bacteria; phylum Pseudomonadota; class Alphaproteobacteria; order Rhizobiales; family Xanthobacteraceae; genus Bradyrhizobium. Next base: position 7,405 of record NZ_PSRR01000155.1, on the reverse strand, counting down.
GAGAGCGGGCGACTGGGTGATCCAGCCCTGCCGTATGGTGACCACGGGATAGCCTTCGTCGACCAGGGGCGCTGTGACACCTTGGGCATATGCGATATCGAAGCCGATCTCGCGGACCTCGAACCGTTCGGCGAGCGACCGGATGTAGTCCGCGACCGCGGCGTTATCGATGACGTTGCCAGGTGTCGCGGTAATGAATCCTTGCTTGGCCCATGAGGCGTAGTTGACCCCGTCCAGGTCGCCGCGCTTGCGGATATCCTCCTCAGGGCAGAAGAAGTGGGGCAACACGGTGTACGTGTCGCCATCGCGGAAGCACGCGACAACGGCGGAAAGGTCGGTGGTCTTGCTCATGTCGACGCCAACCCAGCACGGTTGACCCCGGAAGGCTTCATAATCGATCGGGTCGCCGCCCTTGTCATAGGTCGGCATGTCGACAAAGGGCGAGGTCGAGTGATCCAGCCAGACGTTCAGCTTGTATTGGAGCAAGCTGTCGCGCTCGGTCGGGCTGTCCTTCGCCCGCGCAACATGCCGGCGGAATCCGGCAATGGAAGGATAGCCGTGCTCGCTGCCGGGGTTGACGCGGCGCCAAGCTTCCTCGCTGGCATAGTCGACGTCAGCCGGTGACTCAAACAGGACCGGCAACCAGGTCGGGTCGGTGATCTCGCCGCGCGCGATCTTGCGGGCGCGTTCGATCACTTCATAGGCGATGTTGTCCTGCCCGCGGCCGGCCGTGGTTGCGATCACCAGCAAGCTGTTGTCGATCTTGTCCAGGCCGTTGGTGAGCACCTTCCAAAGGCCATCGCCGCGCCAGACGTGAAGCTCGTCCGCCAGAACGAATGAAGGCGTGCGGCCTTCCTTGCTGGGCGCGTCGGACGAAATGACTTCCAGCTCGACGCCTTCGCGCGAATAAGCGACTTTTTTGGGGGCGTTGAATGCGTCGTAGACCTTCGTCACCGGGACCAGGTGCTTCGGATCGGCCTTGATGATGCCGGCGGCTTCACGAAAGGCGATGCCCGCCTGGTTTCGATCGCATGCCGCGAAGATGACTTCGCCGCCGGGGACACGCTCGGGGCCGATCGTGTGGAGCAGCGCCAGGGCAGCCGAGAGGCTGGTCTTCCGGTTGCCGCGCGGCACCAGGATCACGACGGTGGAGACAACGCGGCTGCCGTCTTGGTTTCGTGGCCCATAGATCGCCCGCACGATACGTTCCTGCCAAGGATCAAGCTGGAACTGCTTCCGGGGCAGCGTCGATTTTGGATGCTTCAGGCGCCTGAGGAATTCGACCGCGCGCTCGCCATACCCAAACGGGTCATCGATCGGGCTGTCATCGTAAATCCAGTGAGGATAGGTGTCAGAGGGCGAGCGGGTTTTCGTCATCGTCGCCTTCGTTGTCATTGTCGCGCACTGCCGGCCGCGAGCGGCTGCAAGGGGTCAATCCAAGCTCTGCCGCCAGTTGGCGCGCGGTCACCATGGCCTTATCCTGCATGCGGCAGAGCTTGGGATCGATGCCGGCGCGTAGGAGTAGCTCGATCTCGCGCACGCGGCCGATCGCGATGCAGTAGGATTCCAGGCAGCCGAGATCGGCCGGTGTGAGAATGCGGCGCTTGGCGAGCTCTGGCATGACGCGGCGCCATTCGGTCTTGGCGTGCTTCGCCATCCATGCCGGCGGCTTCAGTGTCGCGGTAATCGCGTTAATGTCGGCCGCAAGCTGTGGTTTTCGGCCTTTCATGCCGCAACCCTCTCGACAAACGGGAGTCCGGGCGGCAATTTGAGCCTATGAATCAGAGATACGATCTTCTCGCCTTTTCTTTGCTTGTGTTTTCGGTCGTCGTGCTGGTCTGCCTTGCTGCGGACCCTAAGGGTTTCGTTCTGCGCGAATGGCAGACTCTGATCGCATCGCTGGTCGCACTCGGGGCCGCGACGATGGCCTATAATGGGGCTATGGCAAAAGTGAACTACGACCGGGCGAGAGAACTTCGGGAGCTTTCTCGCAAGCGGCTTGGCCTCTACCTTCGACTTCAATTCGCTGCTGCGGAGCTCGGTAGACAAACAAGGCAGGTCGAGGCTGCTCTGGGCACTAATTTTGCTCCCGGTCTGCGTAGAGTTGCGGTCTATTCTATCAAAATAGACAATCCGGTCGAATTTGACCAAGCCTGGGAAAACCTCGATCTGTTTCCCGTTGGCGTCGGCATGCTGATCGATTACGTCAGGCAAGGACTGACGATCGCACATAAAGCATTGGCGACCGTCCCGGACACAGATGTAATCGAGGTGCAGATGTTGGGGATATCGAGCGGAAGTCCGCTTTATGTATACCTTGTAAATTGCACGCACATTAGCGAGCAGTGCTACAACATCTGCTCGCTTATCGATGCTGAGATCAAGAGAATGAGCCTCGATTGAGGTCAGAAAGATCATGGGCCAAGCCGCTGGCAGGTGAGGTCCAGCCCGCGGCGCCGCTCCAGTTCTTTGACGCCAGTAATCTCGTATTGTTGGCCCTCATAGGTGACGCGGTTCTCAAGGGTGACGCCATCAAGCCAGCGCGTTCGGAAGGTCAGCACCGCGTCAGTCGTCTTGCCGCGGGCGCCGTCCTGATTGTCGACCGCGTTCTGCAGGAACTGGGCGCGCATGGTCGCGACGGTCGACCAGGTGTCGATTGGGGTGCCGTAGAGGTTTAGGCCGGTGGTGCGGCGCTGGATCAGGATGACGCGATCGAGATTGCCAGCCCTCATGCTGCCCTCGCTGTCATGATGCCGGCAACGCTGACAATGCCGTGGCTGTAGGAGCCGTGCGGGTCGCGCATGAACCGGGTTTGGGTGATTGCGAGGTCGTGGCAGGTCCAGCCGTCCAGGTGCAGCACGCCGCTGATCTGGGCGTCGACGCGCAGGGCCTCAACGATTGCCGAGGCGGCCTGCTTGCATTGAACCAGGCCAGGTTCCTGAAACCAGACGTGCAGGGTCGCGTAGCTGGTGGCGTCGAATCTGCGGAGCACGGATTGCCCTTCGCCGATCAGGACGCATGGCATGCGCTCTGGCCGGCCGGTCGCGTCCAGGACGTTATCCGGCGGGACCAGGGCCATAAGCTCCGCGCTCGCGATCAAGCGCGATCGGATGGCCTTCTGGAGCTCGAGAGACGGGTCGGAAATGGTCATTTCAGAAGGCAAACGCGCGGTAAGGGGCCAACAAGTCGAGGAAGCCGAACGGCAAGGAAGTCGCGGTCACGCCAACCAGGGTCGCTTCCCTATTCGCGTATAAATGACCGACCAACTGCAGCACGGCTTCACCTATCGGCGCCGGCGCCGTGTCCGCGTCAGGGTCGGACGCCGTATAGGCCGCAACCCATGCCTTCGCCGCCGCTAACTTGTCGGTAATGATGGCATCGTCGTCATCGATCGTGACGTTCAGATGAGCCTTGGCCTGGTCGAGAGTGACGCCGGGCATGGTCAGAAAATCTCCAAATTCGAGCTATCTTGTGCGGAGGGGGACATCCGGTCGCGGACGTTTTCTCGCGGCAATTGACCCACCCCCCGGTCACGTCCGCTGAAGCGACGGTATGGCTTTTGAGTTGCGCGGTCTGGCATTGGCTGATCGCGCTTCGATGCCTCTGCGATGAGAGGCACGACATGCTTACGCACGCGGTCAGGCTCGACGCCTGCCAGATGACAGACTTCATCGAAGTCGCGGTTGGGCCTAGTGAACCATTCGCGGCAACGAATCTGATCCATGCGTGTGGATAGACGTTTGGTTGACAGGGGCTCGGTTGCGTCAGTGATCGCTTGCAGGAGCACGGCGCGCCAAAGACCGGCAGCGTTGTTGTCGCTCATTGCCGGCGCTCCAATGACTGCTTGCGGCTCGAATGGCAGGGTGAGGAAGCTAAGGGCGCCCAGTTGGAGCGGTCCCAGAATAGCTTCATATCGCCGCGGTGCGGCTTGATATGGTCGACCATGTCGGCGAAGCGACCACAGCCACAGGCACAAAAACGGTTCTGGGGCAGCGCCAGGAACGCCTTGCTTTCGCGGCGCCACTTGCTGTCATAGCCGCGATCGGTTGCAGAAGGCCGGCGCCGATCGGCCTCTACCTTGCGCTTGATCTGGCACGCACAGAGATCGGTTGCGGCGATGATCTTGCCGCAGCTACAGACGCGACGGGGTTTCCAGGCCATTAGCGCGGCCTCACATGGTTGGTAAGGTCGCCGATCGCGTTCAGGTCGCCTTTGACGCTGGCGAATGATCCGTCCGCCACGTCCGCGGCCTGGTCCTCGCTCTTGCGGCCGAAGATTTCCTCCAGCATGGCATTGCGGCCTCGCTTGGCATTGATGATCTCGGCAGGCGTAGCGTTCCAGGTTTCAGCCGGAGACCAACCAAGCCAGCCGGTGCCAATCTGGAAAAGCTGGGTGAAGTATTCGTCGAAGCTGATCGGCTTGCCGGCCTGTGGCTTGTCGCCGCCGGTCTTGTCCTGGGCACCGATCAGCACCAGGATGAACTCGATAAGCTGACCGCGTGCGGCAAGAACCTCGCGCACGGCGCCGGCTTTCATGCTGTAGAGAACCCAGCCGTTCGGATCGGTGCAGCACTCTGCGATTAGATCAGAGCAAGCAGAAAAACTGCCATCAGCAATAGAATGGGATAGCGCATGGAAGCCGTCATATTTGTGGTTGAGGTTGAATGCGGCTCGCAGCGATGGGCGCAAGGTGAATGACCTTGTTTCCAGTGTGAGCTTGAATGTGTCGTCTGCGAGCCGCATGGTTGACTTTCCTCTTAGGTCGCCGAGACCTTGAGCTTCACGAAGCGATCGGGATGGGTCACGTCGGCGCCGACGCGCTTGCGCGCGTGGAATCGGACCTGACCCTTCGTCGCGAGCGTGTAAGGGTCGCGCAGAATCGTGATGCCGACGCGGTCGACAATCCGATAGCCCTTGAGGTCGCCGAACATGACCGGGAACGCATTCGCCGCGATGTCGGGCATGTCGACCGCTTCAACGATCGGGCGGCCGAGCAACGTGGTCGGTGCGCCCTCCGAAATCGGGTCCAGAACCAGATAACGGCCCATGCCATCCTTCCACAGGCGGATGGCACCGAGCGTGTTGCGATTCATCAGCCACACGCCATTCTGGGCATGGGCGCCCGGAAGCTTGTGGAACATGCTAATCAGCACGTCGGCGGGCGTCGAGGCCGGGAAGCCGCTGGCGTTGCCGGTGATGACGGTGGTGATACCGGTCGCGTTCAGAAGGCCCATCGGCTGAGTAGTGCCGTTGCCGCGAACGAAGTGATTTCCCTCGCCGATACCGAAGCTCTCGCCAAAATCTTCCTGAAGCTCGCCTTCGAGGCCGTAGGCGTTGTCTTCCAGAAGCCAGTTGGAAATGTCCGAATAGGTTGCATACTCACACGGGCTGATACCGACCTGCTCATAGGACGGCTCGCTCTCTGTGCGGTCGTCGGTTTCGCCGACGATCACGGCGGCGGTGCTGCCGGTGCGGCGCGGATACTTCACTTGCGATGCGCCGATGGTGCGGACGTTCGCATACTGCCGGATGGGCGAGAACTGGCGCAGGAGCTTCAGGATCTCGTTGCCGAACTCCGGCGGTGCGATGGCGGTGTTATTGCTGACGACAAGCGATTTCTTTTCGAGGTCGTCCATCTTGTCGGCGCCGCCGCGAAGGAACGTCTCGAAAGCCTTGGTCTCGAGACCAGCGTCGGCGTTGCCATTTCCGACGGGCAGTCGCGATGCCTTGGCTTCAAGTTCGTCGATGCGGCGCTTGAGCGCTGCATGTTCGTCGGCGGACTTCTTTTCGAGCTTGGCCTGCAAGTCGGCGAGCTCTTTCTTGACGAGCTCTTCCGGCGAGAGTTCCGGCGCGTCCTTGAATTCCAGGGTGGAGAGATGCTTCATTTGGTAGTCGAACCTTCCTTTGGGTTGAGGGGCTTAGAGGTTTGCCGTGAAGTCGCGAATGACCGACGCCACGGCGGATGCGCGGTCATATTCTTTGGCTGAGGAAATACGGGCGCGCGGATGCGCGGGATTTTTCACGACGCTGATCTCGTAGAGATCGAGTGCCGCGATGACACGGTTGCGGCCTTGGTTGGTCCAGGACTTCGCTTTGAATCCAATGGAGAGACCGGACACCAAGCCACTCTTGATCATGCCGAGCACCGTGCGGGCGCGCGGTTGATCGGTGTGGAGCTTGCCCTTGACAACTAGGCCGTCGGATGTTTCCGCAGCCTCGGCCCAGGTGCCGATCAGGTCAGCGGGGTTGTGCTGATACAGGATCGGAAGCTCTTGACTCATGAAGCTGAAGGCGCCGCGGGTGATGATGTCGCCGACAGTGTCCGGGCCAGCATTGAACGGCCAGGCCGTGCCGACGATCTCGCCTGCCTCGTCGACCGCGAGCGTTGCCTTGATCTCAAGCTTGTCCATCGGTCGTCTCATGTGGATTGCCGAAAAGGGTCTTCTCTAGGATGCGAGCGGCGAGTTCTGCGGTGTCGGTGATCGGCTGGTTGTGAACGTAGGCCGCAATCAGTTCTGCCGCGCGTTTCGGTGCGGTGCTCCCGCCAATGAGCGCAATGCGCACCGTCTCGGTGATGTCCGATTGGCTATAGGCCCGCGCGAACACGCGATTGCAGAGCGCGCCAATGCCGCTGCCACACTTGGCCTCAAGCTCGGTGATCAGCGCTGGCGTAAGGCGGAACGTGTATTCCTGGTCGCCCAAGAACGCGGTGTGTGCGAAGGTGTGTGTCATTGGGCGTAACCTCCGGACGGCAGGAACTTCGAGAAGGCATCGAACAGCGACGAGAGGCCGCTATAGGCGTTCATGTCCTCGATATCGGCGTCGAACGAGACGTTGACGGACGCGGCGATGGTGCGGCCGTAGATCAGCGGGATCGGGTCGCCCTGGTTGCCGGTGTTGCTCGGGCCATTGAGGTTGTAGGACTGCTTCTCGTCGGTGCTGGCATCCGAAGGCGCCGACAGCAGCGAGGACGCGCCAGCGAGCGTGATGCCAAGACCAAGCGCGGCAATGTTGCCCCAAGACATTCCGGGCACCGTGACGCTTCCAAGCGAGAGCGGCGCCGCAAGCGTGCCGCCCGACAGGAAGATCGCGCCGCCGATCAGCGCAACGCCGAGAATGGTCTTGGCGATGCCCTTGCCGTTGCCGGCGCCCTTGGCGACCGGAATGATGTGAAGGTCGGCCGCACCGAGATTGAACCCGTTGATCGTCTCGATCTCGGTCAGGTGCATGCCGCTACGCTTGTCGCCGCGCACCACCTTGAACGAGCCGGTCTGCAACGCCTTGACGAACTCGCCGGGGAACGCGCAATTGAGCGCGCGCATGGCTTCGCCAGCCGTGGCGACGGCAAAGCGATGGCTCTTGCCGAACTGCTTGCCCAGCCGGCCGTGAAGGTGGATCGTCCTAAC
>NZ_PSRR01000154.1 GCF_004296405.1 Bradyrhizobium sp. Leo170 | reverse complement strand
GCTAGCGCGGGGCCCCGGAATGACGGTAGGAGATTGCAACCAGCTACGCGCTCGTCGCGTTCGTTGTATGATAGATACAAAGCTGCAAGCGAGAGAGGCGGACGGACTGTGCGACGGATTGAAGATCAAGGTTTCCTGCTGCTGCTGTTCGTCGTCACCCTGGCGTTCGCCTGGATCCTGCAGCCGTTCTATGGCGCGGTGCTCTGGGCCATCGTCGTCGCCGTCATCTTTGCGCCGGTCAACCGGAGGATATTGAGATCGGTGGGCGGAAGGGAGACCCTCGCCGCCTCGATCACGGTCCTGCTTATCATCGCGATGGTGCTGCTGCCGCTCGCGATCATCGCGACCTCCCTGGCTCGGGAAGCTGCCGGTCTCTACGCAAAGATACAGTCCGGGGAGTACAACTTCTCCGGCTACGTCCAGCGGGTTTTCGATGCGCTGCCTGCGTGGGCGACCGGCTGGCTGGATCGCTTCAACCTGGGCGATCTTTCGGCCCTGCGCGAAACGTTGACGTCCGGCCTCATGAAGGGCGGGCAGGTTCTGGCGCCTCAGGCGCTCAGCATCGGGATGAACACATTCGACTTCGTGATCAGCCTGGGCATCATGCTCTATCTTCTGTTTTTCCTATTGCGCGACGGTAAGGCAGTGGCGGACCGGATCAGGGAGGCTGTTCCTCTCGAGGCCGATCGGAAGTCCGCGCTGTTCACGCGCTTCGCCGATGTCGTCCGCGCCACCGTCAAGGGTGGCGTGCTGGTCGCGATGGCCCAGGGCGCGCTCGGCGGACTGGCGTTCTGGTTCTTGGGTGTTCACGCGCCGATCTTGTGGGCCGTGCTGATGGCCTTCCTGTCGCTGCTGCCCGCGATCGGCGCCGGGCTGGTCTGGATCCCCGTTGCCATCTATTTCCTGGCAACCGGCGCCATATGGCAGGGCCTCGGGCTGATTGCCTATGGCGTGCTCGTCATCGGCCTGGTGGACAATGTCCTGCGTCCATTCCTGGTCGGCAAGGGCACCAAGCTCCCCGACTACGTCGTGCTGATTTCCACGCTGGGCGGCATCGAAGTCTTCGGTTTGAACGGCTTCGTCATCGGCCCGCTGATCGCCGCCATCTTCATGGTGAGTTGGGACATCTTCGCCACCTCAAGGCGGACGTCAGGGAATGACGCGTAGAACGGGTAGCGCGCAGCGAAAACCATCCTACGGCTTTCGCGATTTTCCGCTGTCATTCCGGGGCTCGCGAAGCGCGAACCCGGAATCCATTTCTCCGCCTGCGTCTGCAGCCCGATGGATTCCGGGCCTGCGTGCTCCGCACGCATCCCGGAATGACGCCAGACGACAGACAATTCGCTCACAGCCTGTACGTTCTCCTACTCCGCGGCCACAGCGATAGGCACCACCCTCTCGTCACCCAGTCCGGCAAACCGTCGCAAGGCTTCGGCCATCCGCACACGCCCGCTGACGCCGGTGATGATGACGTCGACCATGGTGAAGGAACAGTGGAAATGGCCGCGGGCGTTGAGCTGCTCGACCGGTACGCCGGCAGCAGCGAGCGCTTCGGCGTACGCCATGCCCTCGTCACGCAGCGGATCGAACTCGCAGGTCACCACGAAGGCTGGTGGCAAACCCTCGAGCTTGCCGCGTAGCGGCGAGACGCGTGGATCGGTCCGATCGCCGGGCGAGCAGTAGAGGTCCCAGAACCAATACATCAGCGAACGCGTCACGAAGTAGCCCGTCGCATTGTCGACGTAGGACGGCCGATCGAACGTGCAGTCGGTAACCGGGGTCAGCAGGAGCTGTCCCGCGATCTCAGGGCCGCCGCGATCGCGCGCGAGCTGGCAGGTGACGGCCGCGATGTTGCCGCCGGCGCTCCAGCCGGCGACCAGCACGGGTCCCGTCCCGCCCAGCTCGGCCGCATGCTCGGCAATCCAGCGTGTCGCGGCAAAGCCGTCCTCCGCCGCCGTCGGGAAGCGGTGCCATGGCGCATGCCGATAGCCGACGCTGACGAAGATCATTCCGCTTCGCCGGCACATGTCGCGGCAGAACGGATCGTCCGATTGCTCGTCGCCCAGCACCCAGCCGCCGCCATGGAAATAGACCACGATCGGATGCGGTCCCGGCGTCGCCGGCCGATAGAGACGATAGGGCAGCGGACTGTCATTGCCGGGAAGTGTGCCGTCGACGATCTCGCCGACCGGCCGGCCCGCGGGACGGCCCTTGTTGAACTCGTCGAGGAAGTCGCGCGCGCCCTGGGCACCGAGCTGTTCGATCGGCGGCAAGTTCATATCCGCGAGCATGCCGAGCACGAGCCGCACATCCGGTTGCAGGCGTACGACCTCGCCGTCATTGCATTGCTCTGCAACGTTGGGGCCGGTGAGCCTGAAGCCGAGCATGCCGCGGCTGACGATCTCGTTGCAGATGCTGCGATACGGGCCGACGCCGCCGGTATAGGGCATCACGCCGCGCGCCTTGCCCGGAACGTTTGCGCCCGTGTACCAGGTATTGGCGAGCCGATGCAGCGTGACCATCGAGCAGTCGACCATGTGCCGCGTCCAGCCGGCCTGCGCCGTCTCGGTGGCCTCGATGGTGGTGAAGCCCGCCTCCCGCAGCGCGATCAGCCGGTCGACCACCCAGTCGATGTGCTGCTCGATCGACACCGCCATGTTCGACAGCACCGACGGGCTGCCCGGACCCGTGATCATGAACAGATTGGGAAACTCTGCGACGGTCAACCCGAGATAGGTCTGCGGTCCCTGAGCCCAGACGTCGGACAGCGATTTTCCATGACGTCCCGTGATCGGATGCACGGCCTTGATGGCGCCGGTCATGGCGTCGAAGCCGGTGGCGAACACGATCACATCGAGATCGAAGCTGCGCGTGTCGGTCGTGATGCCGGAAGCCGTGATCTCCTTGATCGGCTCCTGCCTCAGGTTGACCAGCGTGACGTTGGGACGGTTGTAGGTGGCGTAATAGTTGGTATCGAGACAGGGACGCTTGGCGCCGAACGGATGATCGTGCGGGGTAAGCGCCTCGGCCGTATCGGAATCCTTCACGACTGCGCGGATCTTCTCGCGGATCAGGTCGCTGACCAGCGCGTTGCCATCGACGTCCACGCCCTGGTCGGCCCAGAGCTGGGTGAGGATGTGGACGAGATCGCCGGCGGCCCACGCCTGCTCGAAGCGCTCGCGCCGCTCGGCATCGCTCAATTGCCAGCTCACGACGGTCTGCTGCGGATAGGGCACGCCGGTGAGCGACCAGCGCGCCTGCTCGCGGTAGCCGGCACAGTCGCCCTCGAGCATCGCAAGCCGATCCGCCGGCCGAGGGCCGTTGTGCGCGGGCAATGCGAAGTTCGGCGTGCGCTGGAAAACCGTGAGGTGTGCGGCCTGCTCCGCGATCAACGGGATCGACTGGATTCCCGACGATCCCGTGCCGATGACGGCAACGCGCTTGCCGGCGAGATTGACGCCCTCATGCGGCCAGCGGCTGGTGAAATAGACGTCGCCCTTGAACTCCTTGACCCCATCGATCTCCGGCGGTTTGGGCGCGGAGAGACAGCCCGTGGCCATGATGTAATAGCGGCAGGAGACGGCCGCGCCATTGTCCGTCGTGAGCAGCCAGCGCTCCGCAGCCTCATCCCACGTCGCCGCCGTGACCTTGGTGCCAAAGCGGATATGGCGCCTGAGATCGTAACGATCGGCGACGAAGCCGAGATAGCGCAGGATTTCAGGCTGGGTCGCATATTTCTCCGACCATTGCCACGCGCGCTCCAGTTCCGGATCGAATGTGTAGCTGTAGTCGATGGTCTGAATGTCGCAGCGTGCGCCGGGATAGCGGTTCCAGTACCAGGTGCCGCCGACGTCGCCGGCCTCCTCCAACGCCACCGTGGTGAAGCCGGCCTTGGACAACCGATGTAGGAGATAGAGGCCCGCAAACCCGGCCCCTACCACTGCGACGTCGACCTGTTGCGCCGTGCCGTTTGTCGCCTCTGAAGCACGTGCTGCAACCATTGCGTCTGGCATGCCATCCTCCCGTGCATTTGATTTTTCGTGAGGCTACATCTGCTTCCCCCGGTCTGTCATCGGACAATTCAATCTTTGGTTGGTGCGCTGCAGCTACTCTTTGTTCTTGTTGGGAAACAGCCGAGCGCGACGTGGCGGTGACATTTGGCAAAGAGCGGATGACAGACCCTCATGGTGAGGAGCGCGTCTTCGCGCGTCTCCGGACGATGCTTCGCATCGCCTTGAGAACCATGAGGCCCCGATCTCGCCCGGAACCCATCCCTCGAGACGGCCGCGATGCGGCCTCCTCGGGATGAGGGAGAATACGTGGCCGGATCGAGCATCGGTGAGCTTGCGCGGAATTCTTCAGCCGAAGCCGACGTTCCCTCAGCGAGCCCGGCGTAGCATCGGGAACAGCGGCGGCGATGCCCCGACCTGGATCGTGCCGAGGACCTCGAAGCCATGTCGCTGATACAGCGGGATGTTGGCCGGGTTGGTGGATTCGAGATAGGCCGCAACATGATCCCGATCGAACAGCCGAACGGCGTCTCCCAGCAACGCCCCACCACGGCCCTTGCGGCGATGCGCCGGATCGACACCGATCAGCGGCAGATACCAATGAGCTTCCTTGGGATGATAGGCCGCCATCCCTTCGAAAACGGCGGCCATCTCGGACTCTCGCCCGGCCGGCATGGTCGCTGCAAGCGCCGCCTCGTCGGGTTCGATGCCCGGCGGCAGCCACAGTGCCACGCCTGCATAGTCGTCGACACAGCGCGCCGTATCCTGCTCAAAGGCGCGGCCGCCGAATGCGCGCACCAGCGCCGGGAAAGATGCGAGGTACTGATCCGGATCCGGATAGGCCCAACGCGTCACCGGATCGGCGCTGAAGGCAAGCACCAGAACGGAAATGGCCCGCTCGATATCGGCGGGCGCAACAGCAGTTACGACGGGACCAGAAACTGCGTTCGCCGGACTCATCACATGACCTCCATCCCGGCCCCATTGCCGGGTTCAAGACCAGGATCGAACCACAAATCTGGGGCGTCAATCGGGAGAGGCGGTCAACAAGACGTGCGCTGGCGGTTCGTCCTTGAAACGCATCGGCGACGCGGAAAGCCGCATCGCCGATGGCCTCGCCAAGGATTCAGAAACTAACCGTCATCCGGCCGTTGATCGAGCGCCCCGGCCCTTTGACATTGTAGCCGTAGGCTGCCGACGACCCCATCATCGAGACTACCTTGTAGTCGACCAGATCGGCGCCGCCGAGCGGCAGGTAGTAGGTTTGATCGAACAGATTGTCGATACCGACATCGACCCGGACGTGCTGCCATTGGTAGCCGGTGCGGAGATTGACCAGCGCATAGGAAGGCGTCGTCAGTTCGTTGTGAACCTGGCTGACCTGATCCTTGGAGCCAACGAGCTGCAGTTCGATGCCGTTGGTCCAGCCACCAATGACGTGATCGAGCGCAAGCTTCGCGTTGATCGGCATCACGTGGTAGAGGTCGATGCCGTCCTGCCGCTGGCCACGCACATAGCCGACCGTTCCGCGCAGCTCGCCCCGGCCGTAGCTCGCATTGTCCCACAAAGCGAGACGGCCTTCGAGGTTCACGCCATACAATGTGGCGTCGTGGTTGGCGAAACGCAGATAGACGAAGCCACTGCTGGCCGTGAGGTTATCCGGATTGTTTGCAAGGCAACTGCCGGTCACGCAGCGATCGACGTCGATATAGTCCTGGACGTAGCTCGCATAGGGGGTGACGCTGAAGCTCCAGATCTTGTGCGCCGGATCGTGCCAACCGGCGGTGAAGCTGACCGTGTGCGCCTTTTCCGGCTTCAGGTCCAGATTGCCAACATAGCCATTGCCGTCGCCGAACCACCCGATCATCTGCATGGCCATGGCGTTGGTCGACCAGGCATAGCGTTCGTAGAGGTTCGGCGAGCGCGTCTTGCGCGCAAAGCCGAGTTCGTAATGGCTGGACTGATCGGGTTCATAGCGCACCAGGGCGGAGCCGTCGAAATGAACGTCGGTCCGAGCCCGGTCCTGGGCGTTGAATGCGGTGGCATCCGCGCCATACATCATCGCATTGTAGCCATGGACGTCGCCGGCGTTCATCCACACGACGTCGTTGCGCAAGCCGACGATCGTGGTCCAGTTGCGGTCCCAGTGCCGCTCCCATTCGGCGAAGGTGCCGACGCGGTCCCGCTGGCCGCCATTGATGTTGATGAAGGTGTTCGGTCCCATCATCATCGAGCCGGCAACGGGATTCCACCAGTCGTCAATCCGGTTGAGCGTCAGCTCGTTGCCGACCCGCAGCAGGTCGATGTTGGATGCCGCAAACGTGGCTTTCACGGCGTATCCGCCATCGATACCATCGGTGTCCATCGGCATGTTGCCGGTCTTGTCCGGCGCAATGAAGCCCATCGTGTGCCGGATCTGATGGACGAAGGCGCTGGCCTCTAACTTGCCCCAGTCGAAGTCTCCTTCGTAACGGCCGTTGGCGTACAGGCCACGGTTGTAGACCATGTCCATGTACTGGTTGACGTAGCCCTGATAGGGGATGAACTGGCCGCCGACCTGGAACGTGAACAGGTTGCCAACGGTGCGCTTGGAAATGCTGAGCGCGTGGTTCTGGGTCTCATAGAGCGTCGATTTGATCGTGGTGCCGTCGCCCGCCTTGTAGTCGCCGGCGCGCACCCAGTCGCCGGTGTAGGTGACGCTGGTGTCGCGGTTGGCGAGCGTCGCGGTGGCGTCGACGCCGTAGGCATTGCCGTTGCTGCGGAAGAAGCCTGAGACGGTTGCGGTCGATAACCACCCGGACGGGTCATTCGCGAACACAGGAGGCGCGGTGGTGACATCGATGCGCGCCCCGATGTAGTCGCCGCCCGTGCTGACCGGCGCGATGCCGAGATAGGCCCGCATCTTGGCGATCATGGTGGGATTGACGAAAGACAGCGGCGGATTCATTTCGTTTGGGCATGCGGGGCTGATCAACATGCTGTTGATCGCGACCTGGATCCTGTCGGCGCCGAACCCGTTGATCGCGGGCAAGCTCGATACGCCGCCGGCGCCCCATACTGCGCCTCCCGGCAATTCAGTGACGAGCGAAGCCGAATCGCTGGTCGACAGGCCCCGATCGAACGCGGTCCGCGCCGTCACGGTTGCGTTGCCCGCAAGCTGCGGCGGATAGTCGAGCGGGCGCGGGGCTACCTCCGGGTGATGGGCCGCCGCGGGACTCGTCGGACGGCGCGCGTTCGATCGTTGATGCACGGAATTTCGTCGATGCGGTGCGGCAACGTCGACCGGGGGAAGCGTATGGGCCGTCTGCGCAGCGACGCTCGTTACGGCTGGCGGCGCCAGTGTGATGGTGGCGGTCAGCGCCGATGAAATGAGGGCACTGGACAGGTAGAGAGTGGATCGGCCGAGGCCGGACGAAGGCTTGCTCATGATGATAGGACTCGATGTGGCGCAGCATCGCCGCGCATAAGGGTGACGCCCCTGCCCGGCGATCAGGCCGGACAGGCAAACGAAATCGGGACATGCCTTCGCGCGCCGTCGAGGACAGCGATCGAACGGTCATGCTGGTTGAAGGAAAAGGCGTCGGGCTTCGATGGATTGTCGAAGCGGTGCCGCCGGCTCGCCTTACGAAATGGAAGGCGGTGCTCGCGCCTGCGTATTGGAGCCTGCGCGGGAGGCTACATGGGTCTGTCGGCGCGCGTGCCAGACCATCCGGACCGACTGCCGATATGGCGTCGCGAACGCGATGGCCTGCGGCGCATCAAATGACGCATTTGCCTGAGCCGCGCAGCAAATTAGACAAGCGATGCCATGCGCGCGTTGGCTGGTATCCCGATCGGCGCTCGCTGCCGACGCAGTTGAATCGCTGTGACAGATTTCAGCAAAGCCGACCGGGTCGGAAATGGCGATGGCCGCGGCCCAGCAGGTCGCGATCGGCGCCAGAATCTGCACCGCCAGCGCGATCAGAACGATCGGAAGAAATCTTTGCAATCGCTGCCGCATCAGCCCACCCGACTAAGTTCCTAGCACCCGAGGGTTTGAGTGTCGAGATAAGGCGGTTCAACCAGGCCGTTTCTTCATCGCGAACTTGTCCTGTCGCAAACTCGGCCAAGAGATAGCTTTGACGGGAGAAGCGCGGAACCGATCGGAACCATCCGATCAACGATCCGTCAGGATTGCCGACGCATCGCGGCGTCGATTGACATGGCCGGCAGCAAGGAGTTTATTTCGCTTTACGGGGATTAGGCGATCTCCCCGCGAGGCGACATGCCCAAGTATCGCGTCCTTAATGATGAGGGACGCAGCATGTCTTCATACACATCCATTTCCCCTGATAAGCTTTCGCGACTGATCGGCACCGCCGGTGCGCCTGTTCTGATCGACGTCCGCCTCGATGACGACTTCGCGGCGGACCCGCGCCTGATCCCGGGCGCGACCCGCCGCTCGCATCTCGATACCAACGACTGGGCACGAGAGCTGGCCGGACGGTCGGCCATCGTCATCTGCAACAAGGGCGAGAAACTCAGCGAAGGCGCCGCCGCCTGGCTCCGCCACAACGGCATCGCGGCGGAGATCCTGGAAGGCGGCCATCTCGCCTGGAAACAGGCGGAGCTGCCGACCGTGCCCGCCGACAGGATTCCGCAGCGTGACGGGCGCGGGCGCACCGTCTGGGTAACGCGATCGCGGCCGAAGATCGATCGCATCGCCTGCCCCTGGCTGATCCGTCGTTTCGTCGATCCGGCCGCGGTCTTCCTGTTCGTCGCGCCTGCGGAAGTCGTCGCGGTGGCCGAGCGCTTCGCCGCCACGCCATTCGACATCGAGAACGTGTTCTGGAGCCACCGCGGCGAACTCTGCACGTTCGACGTGATGGTGGAGGAGTTCGGCCTGTCAACGCCCGCACTGGAGCGGCTGGCCGTCATGGTGCGCGGGGCCGATACCGCGCGCCTTGATCTTTCTCCGGAGGCGCCGGGCCTGCTCGCGGTCTCGCTCGGCCTGTCGCGCATGTACGACGACGACCTCGAGCAGCTCAACGCCGGTCTTCTTCTCTACGATGCCTTCTATCGCTGGTGCCGCGACGCGACCAAGGAGACCCATAACTGGCCGACCAGCAAGGTGAAGCCATGACCGCGCTCACCGCAGGCCAGAAAGCCGCTTCGCGCGAGGAGGCGCACGGCATCGCCTTTTCTGACGCGCTCGCGGTCTGGCTGCGCGTCGCGATCTTGAGCTTCGGCGGCCCGGCCGGGCAGATCGCGGTGATGCATCGCATCCTCGTCGAGGAGAAGAACTGGATTTCGGAAGCGCGCTTCCTGCATGCGCTCAATTACTGCATGCTGCTGCCCGGACCCGAGGCGCAGCAGCTTGCAACCTATATCGGCTGGCTCCTGCATCGGACCGTCGGCGGGATCGTGGCGGGAGGTCTGTTCATCCTGCCCGGCGTCATTGCCATCATGGCGCTGAGCTACATCTACGCCGCCTACGGCAATGTCGGCTTCGTCGAGGCGCTGTTCTTCGGCCTCAAGGCGGCCGTCCTCGCGATCGTGATCCAGGCGGTGGTCCGGATCGGCAAGCGCGCCCTTCGCAACCCGGTCATGATCGCAATCGCGGCGATCGCCTTCGTCGCGATCTTCTTCTTCGCCGCGCCGTTTCCCTTGATCGTCGTGGCTGCCGGCGTCATCGGCTACATCGGCGCCCGGCTCGGCAGGCCGGAATTTGCTGCTATCGAGCACGGCGGAAAGGATGCCGCCGTGCTCGACAGCCTACTCGACGAGATGGTCCCGGAGCACGTTCGGCCCAGCGCGTCCCGGGCGCTCCGCGTCGGCGCCATCTGGCTCGCGCTCTGGCTGGTTCCGGTCGCCGCGCTGCTCATTGGCCTCGGTCCGTCAAACGTCTTCAGCCAGATCGCGATCTTCTTCAGCAAGATGGCGATGGTGACGTTCGGCGGCGCCTATGCCGTGCTGGCCTATGTCGCGCAGCAGGCCGCCAACTATTATCATTGGGTCGAGCCTCGCGAGATGCTCGACGGCCTCGGCATGGCCGAGACGACGCCGGGACCGCTGATCATGGTCGTCCAGTTCGTCGGCTTCATGGCGGCATTCCGTGAGGCAGGCGGGCTGTCCCCGATGCTGGCGGGCACGCTCGGAGGATTGCTCGCGACCTGGGTCACGTTCACGCCCTGCTTCCTCTGGATCTTCCTCGGCGCTCCCTACATCGAGACCATGCGCGGCAACAAGGCGCTCGCCGGCGCACTCTCGGCGATCACCGCCGCGGTCGTCGGCGTCATCCTCAATCTCTCGATCTGGTTCGCGCTGCACACGATCTTCCGGCAGACTTTTCCGGTGCAAGGCTTCGGCCTCTTCTTCGATGCGCCGGCGCTGCGCAGCGTGGATTGGCCGGCGCTGGCGCTGTCGATCGCGGCCGCCACCGCGATCTTTCGTTTCAACATAGGGATGCTCGTCGTCCTCGCGGCGTCCTGCATCGCCGGCGTCCTGTTGCGCCTGACGGGCATCATCTGACCACGTGCGGAGGCCGGCAGGGATAACAGCGAACAACGGGCTGGAGGCACAACCTTGGAGCAAGGACCATGAGACGACTGATCTCCGGCGCCGCCCTTTGCCTGATGATGACGGGCGCGCTGTCGCCTGCCTATGCCCTGACGCAACAGGAACTCGTCGCGAAGCTCGAGTCCGCCGGCTATTCGCAGGTCGGTGAAATGAAATCGACCGCCGAAGGCATCGTCGTGAAGGCCGTCAAGGATGGCAAGGAAGTCCAGATCGTCGTCGACAGCAGCGGTCAAATCAAGGAGCGGCGGTAGAGCCGCGCACCGCGGCCGCAAGCCCAAGTATCCCGACTACACAAACTGCAACAAGAGGAGCCAATCCCCATGACCATGAAAACTCGCTTTGCCGCCATCGCCGCGGCCTTGCTGTTGCCGAGCTTTGCTGCGGCTCAGCCCGCCGATTGGAACATCTTTGCGGAGCCGTTCATCTCGGAAGCTCACGCAGAGGCGATCGACTGGAAGAAGGTGGACGCAGCGCTCGGCAAGACCGCGACCGTCAGCGGCGAGGTCCATCGCTATGGCCTGCCGCGGTCCGATCTGCACGTCACCCTCGACGGCGTAACTATCAAGCCCGCGCTCGCGCTCGGCGGCTGGGTGGCCTTCGCCCCAATGGATGGTCAGGCGATGGTGATGGGCGATCTCGTCCTGCTCGAATCCGAGATCACGCCGGTCATGACGAAGCTCTTGAACAGCGGGCTGGACATCACGGCGGTCCACAACCACATCCTGCGCGCCTCGCCGGCGACGTTCTACATGCATGTCGCCGGACATGGCGATCCGGCGAAGCTAGCCACCGCGATCCACGAGGCGCTGTCGACCGGCAGCAAGACGCCATTCGAACCGCCGGCGACATCAGCCGGTCCGGCCCCCACCGTCGACCTCGACACCGCGAAGCTCGACGAGATCATGCACGCCAAGGGGAACGTCACCGGCGGCGTCGATCAGTTCACGATCCCGCGCCGCGAGCCGGCGACCGAAGCAGGCATGGCGGTCACTCCCGCGATGGGCGGCGCCAACGGGATCAACTTCCAGCCGACCGGCGGCGGCAAGGCCGCCATCACCGGCGACTTCCTTGTCACCGGCGACGAGGTCAATCCGCTGATCCGAGCGCTGCGCGCCGGCGACATCGAAGTGACTGCGATCCACAGCCACATGCTCGACGAGCAGCCGCGGATGTTCTTCATCCATTTCTGGGCCAATGACGACGCGCTGAAGCTCGCCCGAGGCATCCGCGCCGCGCTCGACAAGACAGCCGTGGCGCAGAAGTGAGAACGGGGCCCATGGGTGCGCCCGCCGCGATTGGAGCGGGTCCATGATCTCCGCGGCCGCTACCGCTCACGATACGTCCCGCGAGCTCCTGCGCGTGGAAGACCTCGTTAAGCGGTATGGCCGGGAGGCGGCGGTCGCGCATGTCTCGTTTTCCGTCGCGACCGGGGAAATCCTTGGCATTGTCGGTCCGAACGGGGCCGGGAAGACGACCTTGCTAGAAGCGCTTGTGGGCCTGCTCGCGGCGGAGCAAGGTGCCGTGTTCTGGTGCGGAGAGGAATTGCCGCCGCCGCGGAGAAAGGAAGCGCTGTTCTATCTGCCCGACGGCATGCGCCCCTATCAGGACCGGTTCGCGATCGACGTCATGACTTTCTTCGCGCGGGTCTACAAACGAACGGAAGCGCAGGCGGCCGCAACGATCGCTGCCGTCGGATTGACGCCGGTCCTTGGCAAGCGCGTGCATGCGCTATCCAAGGGCTACAATCGCCGGCTGCTGTTGGGGATCGGCCTGCTGACACCGCACGACGTGCTGGTCATGGACGAACCGTTCGATGGCTTCGACATCAGGCAGACGCGAACCATCATCGACGTGATCCGCCAGGAAGCGGCGCGTGGACGCACCTTCATCCTCGCCATCCACCAGCTCGCCGACGCCGAGCGTGCCTGCGACCGCTTTCTGCTGCTAGCCGGAGGAAAGGTGCGCGGTGTCGGCACCCTCGGCGAATTGCGCGCGAAGACCGCGCTGGCGAGCAGTTCGCTGGAGGAGATTTTCCTTGCGCTCACCTGAACCATATCGCGCTCGCGAGGCGCCGCTCGCGCCGTTGCTCGCAAAGGAACTGGCCGAAATTGTCTGCGGCCGCGCGCTATGGACGATGCTACTCCTGGTCTGTCCATTGATCGGCTACAGCTTCGCTCAAGCCGTCTCGCTCTATGGCGAAGCGAGCGCATCGGCGCGGCAATCTCCGGTACTGGCGGCAAGCCTGTCGCCGCTCGACGGCGTCCTGGTGCCGACCTTCGGCGCGTTCTATGTCGCGGTCACGCTGCTGTTCCCATTCGTGGCGATCCGCGTGCTGGGCCAGGAAAAGGAGTCGGGCGCGCTGCGCCTGTTGGTCCAGTTACCCTACCGATCCTCGACACTCATCCTTGCCAAGCTGGCCGCCGTGCTCGCGGCCTGGGCCCTGGTCAGCATCCCCGCCGTTTCAGCACTCGCGATCTGGGCGATGATGGGCGGGCATCTTGCGGCGTCCGAGACCGTCAATCTCCTGTTCGGCCATCTGCTCTATGGCCTGCTCGTGGGCGCGATTGCACTGTTTGCCGCGACCATTGCCGACGGCTCAGCCACTTCAGCCATCATTGCGCTGGCGGTGACGATCGGATCATGGGTGCTCGATTTCACCCTCGCCGGCCATTCCGGCCTCGCGGCCTTTGTCGCACTACTATCGCTGACGCAAGCGCTGCGCCCGTTCGAACAAGGCTTGCTCTCCGCCGGGCTGGTGCTCGGCGTGACCGGCGCAATCGCCGGCCTGTCCGCCCTCGCCTCCGTCTGGCTGCCGCCCGGCGTGCCAACACAAACCAAGTGCATGCGTTCCGTCCCATGCGTGCTCGCCACCTTGCTGGTGCTCGGTCTGGCGACGCAGATCAGGCAATCGGTCGATGTCACCGAGGACCGGCGAAACTCCTTCCCGGCTGCCGATGAGCGCCTGCTCGCCACGCTCCGATTGCCTCTGATCATCAAGGTCAATCTCGCACCCGAGGATCCACGCTACGCCGATCTGCAGCGCAACGTGCTGGCGAAGCTCGATCGCGCGATGCCGAACGTCTCGATCATCCTCGCCGGCAGCCATCGCGATGCCGCCAGCCAATCGGCCAACGATGCTTATGGCGAAATCGAATATTCCTACGGCGCCCGATCGGATATCAGCCGCTCGACCAGTCCGCGCGAAGTCCTGCCGCTGCTGTATGCCCTCGCTGGCGTGCAACCGCCGGCGCCCGCTCGCGGTGATGAATATCCGGGCTATCCGCTGGTCGCCACGGCGGATGCGGCACCGTTCTGGTTCGTCGGCGGACTACCGCTGTTGATCGCGGGCGTGTGGTGGTGGAGCCGACGCCCGCCCGCCATATCACTGTTCAAAGGAGCTCAATCATGACCGCAGGAGGAAGCCTCAAGCCCGTCGCTGCGGCGATGATTCTCGCAGCGCTTGCGCTGCCGGCACTCGCTGGGCAGCCGACGAAAATCGACTTTGTCGACGAAACCATTGGCGCTGAGCCGAAATCGCTCGTACCGGTCGTCGGCATCTGGCGGATCGAGAACGACAGCGGCAACAAGGTGCTCGCGGTGGACGGCCGGCAATGGAAGGAGGGAGAATCGTCTGCCGGAATCGCCGACAAGGCGCGCGCGCTTTATGGCGAGCGCTACGCGGAATTCCTCGACCGGGTCCAGGCCTATGCCTATTTCCCCTATGTGATCGCGCCCGACATCCAAGACTTCACCAATGGCGAGATCACAGTGCGCTTCCAGGGATTGTCCGGCCGCATCGATCAGGGTGCCGGAATCCTGTTCAACCTGAAGCCGAACGGCAACTACCTGACCGTCCGCGCCAATTGTCTGGAAAACAACCTCGTGCTCTGGAAGTTCGAGAACGGCAAGCGCTCGTCGGTCAAATGGGTGCGCAACACGCCGACCGCCACGCGCCAATGGCACGACCTCAAGGTCCGCATCATCGGCACAAAGGTCGAGGGCTATCTCGATGGCAAGCTCTATCTCGAGCACACATTGGCGCAGCCCGTCTCGGGCCGCGTTGGCCTGTGGTCGAAGGCCGATAGCCACGTACAATTCTCCGACTACACCGTCACGGCAGCCGACTGAGAAATGCGGTGAACGCGACAGACGAACGCATCATCGGCGGACGGAGGAGCGCGTTCCCATCAGGGAACCTAGGCGGCGACGCGACCGGCCTCCAACTGGAACTCCAAGTCCTCGATAAGCTGCGCCAACCGTTCGCGCGTAAACAGATCGGTCGGTTCCTGTGCCAGCCTTCGAGTTTGCGCAAGCTTCTGTTCCAACTCTTTACGCTCGCGGCGCAACATTTGGAGCTCCTTGCTATGTGGGCGAAGTTCGTCAAATTGATCAATAGAAGTTTAGAACTTGTTAAAGCAGCGAGCGCCCCGCGTCGCGACGGATCGCGGCGATGGTGGTCACGCTGCTATTGCCCTTCGCCCCGTCATTGGCAGCAAATGCGTGCGTCGTAGACGTCTAATGGTGCGTTTGCCTGTGCGGGACACACTTCGGTGATGCCACTCATCGATCACAGCGGCGCTTCGGACTCCTGATAGAATTCGTCGGCAAGCGTTTGGTAAGCGCCATCCCAGGATGACGATCGTGCAAGAGGGAAGATGATGGCCGACGACCTTGCCGCGCGTGTTCAGGCCAATCAGCGGAAGCTGAGAGCTGAGTTGAAGTCGCACTATGACTTCATCATTTGCGGATCGGGGTCGTCAGGTTCGGTCGTCGCACGGCGTTTGGCGGAGAATGCCGACATCAGCGTTCTCCTGCTTGAAGCCGGCGGTAGCGACGAGGTGCCCGACATCGTGGACCCATTGCGTTGGCCCGCCCTTCGCCGTGGCGAACACGATTGGTCTTTCAACGCGATGCCAAATCCGCGGTTGAACGGCCGCGCCATCCCGATGTCCATGGGCAAGGTGCTCGGTGGTGGATCCAGTATCAACGTGATGGTCTGGTCGCGCGGCCACAAAGCGGATTGGGATGACTTCGCGGCAGAAGCCGGTGATGACGGCTGGAACTATCAATCCGTGCTGCAGATCTATCGGCGCATCGAGGACTGGCACGGCGCACCGGATACGGCCCGCCGCGGGACGGGCGGGATGGTCTTCGTGCAGCCGGCGCCTGATCCGCATCCTCTCGCCGCCGCCATGCTCGAGGCCTTTGCGGCCGTCGGCGTTCCGACGTTCGATGACCAGAATGGCGTGATGATGGAGGGGCATGGTGGTGCCGCCATCACCAACCTGTGCCTCCGCGATGGCCGACGGCAATCCATCTTCCGCTCCTATGTCTATCCCTTTATGGACCGCCCAAACCTCACGGTCCTGACGGGCGCGCTCGTCACTCATCTAACCCTGGCCGGCAAGCGAGTGACCGGCGTGGAGCTCGCGTATGCGGGTAAGGTGCGTCGCATCGGTGCCAGCGAGGTCGTGCTGTCGCTGGGCGCCGTTCACACGCCCAAGCTGCTCATGCAGTCCGGTATCGGCGACGAGGCCGAACTGAAACGCCTCGGCATTCCTCTTGTCCAGCATCTGCCCGGCGTTGGCCAGAACTTCCAGGATCACTTCATGGCGCCATGCGTCTGGGAAGCACCGGGGCCGATTGAACGCCGCAACAATTTGACGGAAGCGACCGCACTTTGGCGCAGTGACGCCGCGCTCGACGTGCCGGACCTGCAGACGCTCATGGTCGAGGCCCCCTATGCCAGTCCGCAGGTCGTCAAGGATCCGCTGCCGCCCGATAGCTGGTCGTTGACAAATGCGCTGCTGCACACCGCCAGCCGGGGCCGCATCCGCCTCACCGGACCCAATCCGGACGACCCCGTCGAGATCCATGCGAACGGCCTCGACGATCCCGCCGATCTAAAGGCGCTGAAAACCTGCGTCGAGTTCTGCAGGGCTATCGGCAACTCGCCGGCCTTGCGACCTTTCACGAAAAGAGAACTCCTGCCGGGACCGGTCGACGATTCCGGACTGGAAACGTTCATCCGTAACGCGACGGTCAGCCACTCGCACCAAACCTGCACTGCCAAGATGGGTCGCGACGCCATGTCCGTGGTCGACCACGACTTGCGCGTTTACGGTCTCGATAATTTGCGGATCGCCGACGGATCGGTCCTGCCGCGCGTGACGACCGGCAACACGATGGCCCCTTGCGTCGTCATTGGCGAGCGCGCTGGCGAATTCCTGAAAGCCACTCACCGCCTCGGGCCATAGACGCGTTCCAGGCGTGCGCTATCTGGCAATCCGAACCGGCAGGGTCTCGTAGCCCTTGATGAAATTCGAATACACGCGCTTGGGTTCGCCGATCATCTCTATGCGCTCGAAGCGCTTCAGGATTTCTTCCCAGATGATCTTGAGCTGCAGCTCGGCTAGTCTGAGCCCGACGCAGCGGTGAATGCCAAAGCCGAACGACAGATGTCGGCGCGGCCGCTCGCGATCGATGATGAAGTCGTAAGGTTTCTCGATCACATCTTCGTCGCGATTGCCCGAGACGTACCACATGGCGACTTTGTCACCCTTCCTGATTTGCTTGCCGCGGAACCCGATGTCGGCAAGTGCCGTCCGCCGCATATGCGCAACCGGCGTCTGCCAGCGGATCACCTCCTGCACGAGACCATCGATCAAGGCAGGGTTGTTCCTGAGCTTCTTAAATTCAGCCGGATGCTGGTTGAGCGCATAGATGCTGCCCGACAAGGTATTGCGGGTGGTCTCGTTCCCGCCGACGATCAGGAGCAGCAGATTGCCGAGGAAGTTGCCCGGATTCACGTCGCGCGTGCCCTGGCTGTGCGCCAGTAGCGACAGCAGATCGCTCTTCGGCGGCTGATTGACGCGCGCTTCCCAGAGTCGGCTGAAATATCGCACGCATTCTCCGAGTTCAGCCTGCCGCTCGTCCTCGGTCGCGACGACGCCTCCAGGGCCCGGAATGGTCGTCGCGACGTCGGACCAGCGCGTCAGCTTGCGACGATCCTCCCAGGGGAAATCAAACAGCACGGCCAGCATCTGCGTCGTCAACTCGATCGAGACCCGGTCGACCCAGTCGAACACCTCATTGGTCGGCAGATTGTCGAAGCATTCGACTGAGCGCTCGCGGATGCCGATTGCGAACCGTTCGAGATGTGTTGACGTGAATACTGGAGCTATCGTCTTGCGCTGAGCGGTATGGCGCGGAGGATCCATGCTGATGAAGCTCTCGCGGCGCAGGTCGGGTGTCACGTCGACCAAGGTGATGCCGCCAAGCGCCGAGGCCGAGGAGAACACCGCATGATTGGTTTCGACATCGATGATGTCGTCGTATTTGGTGATGGACCAATACGGGCCGAACATGCTGTCGCTGGTGTAGTGGACAGGATCTTCCTTGCGCAGCCGGTCGAAGTAGGGCCAATGGGTATCGGAGCGGAACAGCTCCGGATCTCCAGGATCGAACTCTTCCAGCGGCAGCGAGAGAGCCCGCTGTCGGGCGCTGTCATCTCGGCTGTCTCGAATAGGATCGGGTGTCCTGCGCATAGCCGGCTCCTTGTCGATCGTTTCCTTTTTCTTCTGCGGAGCGTCTGATCTTCTGCGGAGTGTTTGATGGGCACGAATCAAATCCGTTTGTCTGCATCTCGCTATTCGCGCCGGTTTTCGTGATGCAATTCGTTGATGCGCAATTGCGCGTCACGGCTCGATGCTGCGCATCGCCCCGGAATGACGGTCTCCGTCATTGCGAGCGAAGCGAAGCAATCCACGCCTCCACAAGCGGTGCTATGGATTGCTTCGCTCTGCTCGCAATGACGATGTGGCGACTTTGGGTGCGACAAATCAACCCGACGGGCAAATCAGCCAAAAGTCTGTCCAGCCTTCGCACGAAAAATATTCCGCTTT
>NZ_PSRR01000153.1 GCF_004296405.1 Bradyrhizobium sp. Leo170 | reverse complement strand
GCGACCCTGCAGCTTACGCCTAAAGACAATCAACTGATGTCTGAGCGCCGCATTCTCTGCTTCAAGTCGGCTCTTCGACTTGAGAGGCGAAGCCAAGACGGCCAGTACGAAACAAAGCAGCCCGATCATTCCGCCAGCTTAGGCGATTCCATTACATCATCAACTCGGATAAGGTTTTCGGTACACACAGGCGTAAAAAACCTCCTCCCAGGACCGTTGCTGCGCACCAAAGCTAATTCGCAAGATTGAGCGGTGAAACAGATCAGCCCGGAGGCCGTGTTGCTATCTGGCTGCGGTACCAGTCCAGGATTTCCGCGCCGGTCCACATCACGACGCCCGGCTGTCGCAGGATGTAGTCGTACAGCATCTCCAGATATTTGATCCGGTGCGGCACGCCGGTCAGGTAGGGATGGATGGAAATCGCCATCACCCTGGGCGTCTTTGCACCGTCGACATAGAGCCGGTCGAACTGATCGCGCCCACGACGATATATCTCGTCGGACGGCTGCTGCTGCACGGCGCTGATCACGACGTCGTTGATCTCTACTGTATAGGGAACGGAGACGATGTCGCCGGCGCGGGTCTTCAGCGTGACCGGCTGCTCGTCCAGCACCCAGTCGGCAACATATTCGATCCCGGCTTCGGCGAGCAGGTCCAGGGTCTCGTCGGTCTCGGTGAGGCCAGGGCTCTCCCAGCCGCGCGGCGGCTTGCCGGCGAAGCGGCTGATCGCCTCGATCGTCTGCGCAATCGCCGCCCTCTGGTCGTCGACCCTGTGCATTGGCCGTTGCACGAAGCCGTGGCCCATGAAATCCCAGCCGGCGTCGCGCGCGGCCTCGCAGGCGTCGGGATAGAGTTCGCAGACACTGCCATTGACCGCGAAGGTCGCCTTCAACTGGCGGCTCTCCAGCGCTTCAATGAAGCGCCAGAACCCAACCCGCATGCCGTATTCATGCCAGGCCCAGTTCGGAATGTCGGGCAGCAGCGGCTGGCCCATCGGCGGCGGAAGCACGGCGCGCGGCATAGCGCCGTCAGGACTCCAGTTCTCGACATTGACGATGGTCCATACCGCGACGCGCGCGTCGCCCGGCAGCCGTAGGGCCGGCCGCTTGTGGATGGGCGAATAGGCGATGCGGCGACGGACGCTGCTGCCGATATTGTCGGTCATGTCGTGCTCCTGTGGAGACTCAGGCTTCGCAAAGCAGTTGCAGAGCGGTGCCGCAGCAAAGGCATTGACGTTCGTGCGGCGTGAGACGAGGGACGGCGTCGATGGTCGATGCCGGGTTCTGGTCCGCCATGTCGAAAGGCGAATCGGTGCCGATGCAGATATGGTCGGCGCCGACGAGGTCGATCAAATAGCGCAAGGCTTGCGGTTCGAAGACGAGGCTGTCGAAATAGATGCGCTTCAACAGCTCCTTCGGCGACGATCTCGACCTGGCGTGGGTCTCGTTCCGCACTCGGTGGCCATGCATGAGCCGTCCGATCTGGTAGGGTGCAAACCCGCCGCCATGGGCCAGCACGATCTTCAACTCCGGCAGTTCGTCGAGCGCGCCGGAGAACATCAGGTTCGCCAGCATCATCGTGGTGTCGAGCGGATTGCCGATCAGGTTGGTGAGGTAGTAGTGCTCCAATCCGGCTTTTGCGCCGACATAATAGGGATGGGCGAACACGAAGACGTTCAGCTCCGAGGCGCGACGCAATAGTGGCCGGAAGCGCTCCGCTGCAAGCTGCTCGCCCTCGATCGAGGTGCCGATCTCGACCGCCTTGAAGCCGTATTGCTTAACCACGCGCTCGAGTTCGGCGACCGCGGCATCCGGATGTTGCATCGGGACGCTCGCCATGCCGCGCAGGCGGTCGGGCTTGGCGGCGACCATGTCGGCGATTCCGTCATTGACCAGCATCGCGACATCCAGTGCCAGGTTGGCGTCGGCCCAATAATAGAACATCGGGGGCGCCGGCGAGATCACGGAGACGTCGATGCCCTTGCGATCCATCGATTCGAGCTTAGCTACAGTCTCGTGGAATTCCGCAAACAGCGGATAGACGTAGCCCTGGTCGTGAACGACCTTGCGGGCGGCACCTTCGCCGTCGACGTGGGCCTGGAACCGCTTTGGATCCGCCGCGATCGCGGAGACGATGCGGCCCGGAATGACGTGACTGTGAATGTCGATCTTTGGTTCTGCCATCGAGTGGGTCCGATCCGCGTTAGCTGTTGTCGCCCGTGCGATGCTCTCTCTAGTGCACGCCAAGGAAGCGCGTCATCGAAGCGGGATCCTCGGCGAGCGCGGCGGCCGCTGCTTCGAACACCACCTTGCCGGTTTCCAGCACATAGACGCGATCGGCGACCGCCAGCGCGCTGTACAGGTTCTGCTCGACAAGCAGGATGGCAAGGCCCTGTTCCCTGAGCTCGACGATGATATCTTCGAGATGCTGCACCATGACAGGTGCAAGGCCCTCGGACGGCTCGTCCATCAGGATCAATTCGGGATCGATCATCAGCGCACGACCGACGGCGAGCATCTGCCGCTCGCCGCCGGAAAGCTGGTTGCCGCGATGCTGGCGGCGTTCGGCCAGCCGCGGAAACAGTTCGAATACGCGCTCGACCGTCCAGCCCTCCGTCGCGCGCGCCGACTTCAATAGGGTCAGGTGCTCGGTCACCGTCAGCGATGGAAACAGCCGCCGTCCCTGCGGCACCAGTGCGATCTTGCGCTTGGCGATCTCGTGCGACTTCAAGCCGATTAGCGCCTCGCCCTTCCAGGATACGCTGCCGTTGCGCACCTGCGGCAGCGCAAGGCCCATGATCGACCGGATCAGGCTGGTCTTGCCCATGCCGTTGCGGCCGAGCAGGGCCACGACCTCGCGGTCGCGCACCGTCAGCGACGCTCCCTGGACCACATGGGCATCGCCGTAGAAGCTGTGGAGGTTGTTGATCTCAAGCATGATGGCGCGCCTTGCCGAGATAGACGTTCTGGATATCCGCATTGTTCCTGATATCGGCCGGCGTGCCTTCGGCGAGGAACTGGCCGTTGTTGAGGCAGGTCACCCAATCGACCAGCGAAAGCACGAGGTCCATGTCGTGCTCGATCAGGACGATGGTGATGTCCTTGGGCAGTGCGCGGATGATGTTGGCGACGATGACGCGCTCGGCCGGCGAGAGGCCAGCCGCCGGCTCATCGAGCAGCAATAGTCGCGGATTGGGCGCGAGCGCCATCGCGATCTCGAGCTGGCGCTGTTCGCCATAGGACAATTCGTTGACCGCGGAATCCGCACGCGACGCTAGTCGGGATACTGTTAGCGCGCCATCGGCCTGCGCGCGTTCCTCGTCGGTGGCGGCAGGCAGGCCAAAAAAGGAGAACTTGCGCGGCGTGAGCCCGCGGATCGCGAGCTCCATGTTCTGCCGCACGGTCAGGCTCGGAAACAAATTGGTGATTTGGAAGGTGCGGCTGATGCCCCAGGCCGCGCGCCGGTGCGGCGGAGCGCGCGTGATGTCGCGCCCT
Source organism: Bradyrhizobium sp. Leo170 (assembly GCF_004296405.1). Classification (GTDB taxonomy): domain Bacteria; phylum Pseudomonadota; class Alphaproteobacteria; order Rhizobiales; family Xanthobacteraceae; genus Bradyrhizobium. Next base: position 15,120 of record NZ_PSRR01000153.1, on the reverse strand, counting down.
TCGAACACCACGCGGCCGGAGCTCGGTGGCACGACCCCGGTAACGGCGTTGAACAGGGTAGTTTTGCCGGCGCCGTTCGGACCGATGATCGCGCGCCGCTCGCCGCGCTTGACGTCGAGCGACACGTCGTCAACCGCCCGCAACGCGTCGAAGCGGACGCCGACATGATCGAGCTTGAGAATGGATTCGGTCAACGTGCGCCCGCCGGTCGGATTTGTCAGGTCTTTTTGATGCCCTGAAAGTCGCGCGAGTAGGGCGGCTGCTTTAGGTACGTTTTCGGATCGTATTTCCAGAACTGCGAGACCTGCGGATAGGTCTCGATCGGGACGTTCCAGAACTTGCCGTCCTTGTTCTTGACGACCTTGCGGATGAACACGTCATAGATCGGGTTGCCGTAGTCGTCGAAGCGGACCGGTTTGCCCAGCGGGCTGTCCGGCAGGTCGGTCTTCAGCACAGTCTCCAGGAGCAGGTTGCGGTCCTCGACCTTGCCGCCGATCCTGTTGATCGCTTTGGCGACCCACATCGCGCCGACGTAATGCGAGAATGCGTACAGTGAAGGAATCTTGCTGAACTTGCCGGAATAGGTCTTCACGAAGGCCCGCGTGGCAGGCAGGTCGGCGCCTTCGGCGAAATGCGCCGAGGTCACGATGCCCTCGCATTCCGGCCCTAGCGTGCGGATCACGGATTGGTCGGTGGCGTTCTGCGCGCCGAGCATCGGTATCTGGCCCTTCAGGCCGAAACTGGCGTACTGCTGGATCAGGCGGCTGGAATCCGCGCCGGTCTCCATCGCGAACACTGCATCGGGCGCGAGACCCGAGATCTGGCCGAGATAGGGGCTGAAGTCCGACGTATTGAGCGGGTGCCAGAATTGACCGACGATGGCGCCGCCGCCTTCGGTGAAAGTCTGCGCAAAGCCGCCGCATTGCTCGTGCCCGAAGGTGTAGTCCTGCGAGATCGTGGCGATCTTCTTGTAGCCCTGCTTCAGCGCCCAGTCGGCGAGCGGTCGCGAGAACTGGCTCGCGGAATAGCCTCCGGCGCGGATGACGTTCTTGATGCGGGAGCGTTGCGTCAGATCATCAGCGGCGATGACGGGAATGAAATAGGGCGTTCCGTTGTCCTTGACGTAGTTCGCAACGGCAAGCCCGGTATTGGCAAGCAGGTTGCCGAAGAGGAAGTGGACTTTCGCCTGTTCGACCAGGCGGCGGGCCTTCTGCAGGGCGGTATCGGGATTCGACGCGTCGTCCTCGATGACCAGCTCGACGCTGCGGTCGCCCACACGGCTGCCGGCGTTTTCCCAGAACAAGGTGAAGCCGTCGATGATCTCCCGGCCACCGGCGGCGACCACGCCGGTTTGCGGCGCCATCAGGCCGATGCGGATCGGCCCGGACTGCGCCCGTACGATATGCGGTGCGGCGAGCGCGCCGGCTCCGGTTGCAAGCGTAAGCGCGGTGGTCTTCAGAAATTGTCTGCGGTCCATCGATCTCTCCTCAATGCAATGCTCTGGATGACTGACGCTTGCGTCGCTGCGAAAGCAGAATACGAGCCCGTCCCACCACGCCCTCCGGCGCGAAGATCATGATCAGCACGAAAGTCAGTCCGAGCACTGTCGGCCAGCGCGCGGTAAAGACACTGACAGCGTTCTCCAGCGAGATGATGAGCGTTGCGCCGACGAAGGAACCGAGCAGCGTACCGACGCCGCCGGTGATCGCCATCAAGAGCGCGGCGACCGATTGCGAGAGCTGCACCGTCGAGGGGCTGACGAAATTGTTGAACAGCGCATAGAGCGCGCCCGCGACGCCTGCGAAGAAGCCTGACGCGACAAAGGCGATGAACAGATGCAGCGGCACGTTGTAGCCGAGGCCCCGCATCCGGCTCTCGGAATCGCGGATGCCGCGCAAGGTGAGGCCGAACGGCGAATGCACGAAGCGCCACATCGCCCACGTCACGGGGACAACGACGAGTAGCACCGCATAGTAGAAGCTGATGTGATCGGCGATCAAATCCGGGCGGCCTATGCCGCGCAATCCGTTCTCACCGCCGGTGACGCTGGTCCAGCGCAGGCAGAGCCCCCACACGATCATGCCGAGCGCGAGCGTCAGGAGAAGGAAATAGACGCCCGAGGTGCGGATCGCGAGCAGCGCAAAGACCGCGGCAAGCAGGGTAGTGCAGAGGATGCCGAGCGCGATGCCGGTCCAGATTCCGCCGCCCAGCACCGAGGTCCAGTAGATCACGACATAGGTCGAAGCGCCGAATATGGCGCCATGGCCGAGCGAGGTGCGTCCGCCATACCCCGCAAGCACGTCGATCGACATCGCGAGCACGCCGAAGATCAGGATCTGGGTTGCGATCGACACCTGATAGCTCGGCAGCACCAAGGGAAGCGCGATCAGCGCGACCGTAATGAGGACGATCCAGGCTGCCACACGCGAAGGACGGCGACGCGTCTCGTAAGTGGGGGTAGCAGCCTGGCTGATCGGCGCGGCCATCACGCGGCCTTTCCGAACAAGCCGAGCGGCCGGAAGGCGAGCAGGAGCGCCATCGGGCCGAAGATCACGAAATAAGCGAGCTCTGGAAACATCACCCGTCCGATCGAGTTGAGCAGCCCGACCAGGAGCGCGCCGACCGCGGCGCCGACCAGACTTCCACGGCCGCCGATGATGACGACCGCGAGCGAGAATACCAGGATCTCGGCGTCGGCTGTCGGATAAAGGGTCAGGAACGCGCCGCCGACCACACCGCCGAGACCGGCAAGCGCGGTACCCAGCATGAACGTGCCGAGAAAGACGCGGCGGATGTTGATGCCGCTGGCTTCGACCATCTCGGGATCATCGACGCCGGCGCGAATCAGTGCGCCCAGCCTTGTATGGTTGAGCAGCAGCCAGAGTGCCGCGAACACCACGACGCCGAGCGCGAGGACAAAAATCCGGAATTTTGGATAGAACACGCCTCCGACCCGCATGGCGCCCTGCAGCATCGGCGGGACGGGAACCGTGAAGGTGTCTCCGCCCCATATCACCAGCGCGACGTCGTCGAGGATGAAGGCGACCCCGAGTGTCAGCAGCACCTGGCGCAACTCGGCGCCGCGTACGAAGCGCATCAGTCCTCGTTCAAGCACCGCGCCAAGCAGTGCGACCAGCGCCATCGCCGCGACCGCGCCGAGTGCGGCGCTACCGGTCGCCTCTGCCACCGAATAGCCGGCAAGTCCCCCGATCAGATACAGCGCACCGTGGGCCAGATTGACGATGCGCAACAGGCCGAAGATCAGCGTGAAGCCGGACGCGACGATGAACAGCAGCGCCGCGAAGGTGAGGCCGTTGAGGATCTGAAAGAGGTTGATGCCCGTCATGAGGCGCCGCCGAGCGCGCCCGGCCGTTGCTCGAGGAACCAGTCGTAGATTTGTTCTCCGGTCCAGAACACGACGTCCTCATGCCTGCTTATGTGCTCCAATGCGCCGGCGAAATATTTCAGCCGGTGCGGCGCGCCCATGATGTAGGGGTGCACCACCAGCGCCATGACGCGGGCCGAATGCTGAGAGTCCGCATAGATCTGGTTGAACTGGTCGATCGCGCGATCCTGGTATTCAGAGGCCTTGTGATGCTGAATCAGCATCATCGCGACGTCGTTGCATTCCTGCGTATAGGGCACGTTGACGATCGGCTTTGTGCGCGTCTTCAGGACCACCGGCTGATCGTCGAGCACCCAGTCGCAGACGTACTCGAAACCTTCTTCGACTAGGATGTCAGGAGTCTCCCAGGTTTCGGTGAGGCCGGGGCCGAGCCAGCCGCGCGGGTTGCGCTTGGTGAAGTCGCGGATCGCGTCCTTGGTCTTTCGGATATCCTCGCGCTCGTCGGGGACTTTCTGCATGTTCTTCTGGCCGAAGCCATGGCCGATGAATTCCCAGCCGCCCTTGAGCGCGGCACGCGCGATCGGCTCATAGCTCGCAATCGCCTTGCCGTTGATGGCGAGCACCGCCTTGATCTTGTAACGGTCCAGCACCTCAAGCATGCGCCAGAAGCCGACCCGGTTGCCGTATTCGTGCCAGGCCCAGTTCGGGATATCGGGCATCGGTGCGCCGCCCGCGGGCGGCGTCAACACCGTGCGCGGCATGGTCTCCTTCGGATCCCATTCCTCGACATTGACGATCACCCACACAGCCATGCGCGCCTTGCCCGGCAAGGTGAGCATGGGTCGTTCGGAGATGGCGGAATAGGTGAGCCGCTCGGTGGGCAACATAGTCAGTTCTCCCGCTGGCCGATGGTGATGAGGATCTCGCCGACGCCTTCGATCGCGCCGCGGATGCGGTCGCCGGGGAATACCGGGCCGACGCCGGCCGGCGTTCCCGTCATGATGAGATCGCCGGCGGCGAGCCGGTAGGATGTCGAGAGATTGGCGACGATTTCGGGCACATTCCAGATCATCTCGGCAAGGTCGCCGCGCTGGCGCTCGGTCGATCCGACGTGCAGTGCGATCGCGCCCCGCGCGGGGTGGCCGATCACGGCGGCGCGATGGATCAGGCCGCATGGTGCGGAAGCATCGAAGGATTTTCCGCGCTCCCAGGGCAGCATCTTTGCCCGCATGTCGCGCTGCTGGTCGCGTCGTGTCAGATCGATCCCGACGGCATAGCCAAAGACGCTGTCGAGTGCGTTGGCCGGAGACAGGTCGCGTCCGCCGGCGCCAAGGGCGACCACCATCTCGACCTCGAACTGGAAGTCCTCGGTGTCGGGCGGGTAGGGGATCGTCGCGCCGTTCTCGACCACGGCGTCCGATGGCTTCTGGAAGAAGAACGGCGGATCGCGCTCGTCGCCCTCTTTCATCTCGCGGATATGGTCGAGGTAGTTGCGTCCGACGCAATAGATCCGCCGCACCGGAAAGCGATCGGTGCTGCCGGCGACCGGCAGGGTGACGTGAGACAGTGTCGGAATCGGGAGAGATGAGGAAGCCAAGGCGAAATTCCCGAACTCAGGCTGCGGTCTTGTTCGGCTGAGCGAACACGCCGAGCTTCTGTATTTCGTCGGTCGAGAGGACGAAGCCGAAGGCGGTGCGAATGCAGAGCAGGCCGGCTTCATGCAAGGCCGGGCCGTCCATGGTCTCCACGCAATCTTTGACCACTACTACGGCATAGTCGCGCACATTGGCGGCGGTTGTCGTCGCCAGCACGCAGGAATTGGTGTTCACGCCGGTGATCAGCAGTGTGTTGATGCCATGGGCACGGAGCGTGAAATCGAGGTCGGTGCCGAGGAAGCAGTCGTAGCGCTTCTTGGTGTCGACCACGAGGTCGCGCTCGCGATCGTAGAGTTCCGGAATGATCTCGACTCCCGGCATGCCCGCCAGATTGTGGCCCAGCACGTTCTTGCGCGTCGCGTTGGGATCCTCCGCGCGCGTCCGCCAGAACGGATTGGAGGCGATTTCCGGTACGTCGCGATATTGCGTCAGCAAATGGATGATGGGAATGCCGACGCTCCGGCACCAATCGAACAGCCGCTTGTTGGCGGCGATCACCTGCTTGGCGACTTCAGGCGACGTCGGCATGGTCGCGACGTCCATGTCGAGATGACCGCGGTGCAGGTCGATCGCGATCACGGCGGCTTTCGGTCGGTCAACACCGAGGTTCATGGGGGCACTCCGATCCTGTTTCGCCGCTAGCGTGCAATACAAAAGCCGGACTAGTCAAAGATAATGTATACATCTTTGATAGCCGATTGGGCAGACAGTGGATAATTCCTGGCCTTTGCGCGCAAAAATTCGGCTGATATCGACGCTTTTTGCAAAGCGCGTCCTTTTTGCTTGGCTATCCGGGCGGGATGGAAGACAGATAATGTATACAGAGTTAGCTGGAAGCCGCGATCGCCCATGAGCCGCCAACCATCCGACGAGCCGTCGTCAACGCGCTGTGAAGCCGTGGTCGAGAAATTGCGTGCGGCCGTGCTCGCCGGCGAATTCGCGCCGGGCGAACGATTGCATGAGATACGCCTGACCGGCCGGCTCGGTGTCTCCCGCACCCCGGTGCGCGCCGCATTGCAGAAGCTCGCTTCGGAGGGGTTGCTCGATTACACGCCAAACCGCGGCTACACGATGCGCGCGTTCAGCGTGGGCGAGGTCGTCAACGCCTATGAGGTGCGTGCGGTGCTCGAAGGGCTGGCGGCGAGGCTGACGGCCGAGCGCGGCCTGAGCGAGGACGATCGGGCCGTGATGGTGCAAGCGCTGCACGACGGCGACGACCTGTTGCGGCACTGGAAATTCTCGGACGAGCACCGTTCGGCCTATGGCGGCATGAACGCCCGCTTCCACGAGACCATCCATGCCGCGGCCGGATCCCGCATGCTGACCGATATGGTCTTCCTGTGCCAGCAGGTGCCGGTGTCGTCGCCGCGCAACGTCGTTGCATTTGAGGAGAAGGATGTCCGGCGCCGGCATGACGACCATCACCGCATCTTCGAGGCGATCGTCGGGCGAGAGCCCTGGCGCGCTGAGGTATTGATGCGCGACCATGTGACGAGCGTGAAGTCGTCGCTGGTGCGCTCGCTCTCTTCGCCCGATGCCGTGCGTCGATCATTGGATCGCGTGCAGGCGCGATCATGACAGAGCGGTCTCCCCGCTGCTTAACCCTTCATCGGACCGCCGCCTCCGTGGCGGCGGAGGGGACGCTGATGCCGCGCATCGCTCTTGTGGAATCCGTCGCGATCGCAAACGGTTGGGGCGACGACGACGGAAGCCTTTCGGGCGGCGCGGGCTGCTGAAAAAGCGAGCGCAAGGCGTCCATTAAAGTAACTTGCATGAAATTAATGTGACTGGAATTCTGTGTCGGACAACGTGATCCGGCAGGAAGCATCGCAGTCGCATGGAAACGTCGCACGCCGACATCGCAAAGCCGCTCTCCCGCTACGCTCCCTTCCGCCGCGCCGGCGACATGGTTTTCTTCGCCGGCATCATCGCGGCCGATCCGGCGACCATGAAGGTGATCTCCGGCTACGCCGATCTTCCGGAGGAAGCGCGCAAGCTCGCAGGAGAGACCGGCGAAATGTCCACCGACATGAAGGACGGTCCAATCGCGGCGCAGTCGTGGTGGGTGCTCAATCGCCTTCGGCTCACGGTGGAAGCGGCCGGCGGCACTCTCAACGACGTGGTCAAGCTGACGCAATACTTCCGCAACCTGCGCGACTTTCCGATCTACAACCGCATCCGCTCATCCTTCTTCGCCGATCCGCCCGCCAGCACCGTCGTTCAAGTGTCGGAGCTGCTGCCGACCGCCGAGACGCTGCTCGAGGTGGAGGCGGTCGCGCACATCCCGCTGAAATCGAAATGATCAGTCAATACAGGAGTTCGACCGTGACAGTGATAACCGGCGTCCAGCCCCGCCCCGAAGAAGCGCACAACATGCCCTACGCGCCGGCCGTCTATGTCGAAGCGCCGAAAGGCTTTCTGTTCCTGGCCGGCTGCACCGCGTCGCCGCTCTATCACAAGCACCCGCATGTGCCTGAAGAGCACGTGCTTCCCGACGACATCCGCGAGCAGACCCGCCGCGCGCTTGCCAACATCAAGATCATCCTCGACAGCCACAACCTGACCTGGCGGCACGTCGTCAAGCTGACGAAGTATCTGACCGACATGCGCGAGATGGACGCGATGTACGAGGTGCTGGTCGAGCATTTCGGCGACTGGACCCCGGCCGGAACGCTGGTCTGCATCAACAATCTGAGCGCGCCGGGAGCCCGCATCGAACTCGACATGATCGCAGCCGTCCCGGCATGAGTTCATCCGCCCCAGCCCCCGTGACGGAGACGGCTGATGGCGCGCAGCCGTCGATCGTGGTCGCGCTCAGCCATGTCTCGAAGCAATATCCCGGCGTCCGCGCCTTGCATGACGTCTCGCTGGATTTGCGCCGCGGCGAGGTTCATGCGCTGATCGGCGAGAACGGGGCGGGCAAGTCCACGCTGATCCGCGTGCTTTCGGGAGACGCGGCTCCGGATGCCGGAAGCGTCTCGATCGATGGAAGGCCGGTTGCCTTCGACAGCCCGCTCGATGCACGCAAGCAGGGCATCGTGACGATCTTCCAGGAACTGATGATCGTCCCCGAACTCAGCGTCGCCGAGAACATCTTCCTCGGCAATGAGCCGCTCGCACTTGGCTGTCTCTATTCGCGACCCGAGGCGGAGCGGCGGACGCGCCAGGTGCTCGAGACGCTCGTGAAGGGTAGCGGCATTCGCCCCGCTCAGCGGGCCGCGGAGCTGTCGACGGCGCAGAAGCAACTGGTCGAGATCGCGCGGGCGCTGGTGTTCCGCGCTTCCGTCATCATCATGGATGAGCCGACAGCCGCGCTTTCCGAAGGCGAAGCCGCCTCGCTGCGCCGGCTGATCCTTCGGCTGATCGCCGATGGCGTCGCGATTCTCTTTGTCTCGCATCGGCTCGATGAGGTCATGGAGATCGCCGATCGCGTCACCGTATTGCGCGGCGGCCAACACATTGCGACCCTGGATGCGAAGTCCATTGCCGACACGGACGAGCTGATCGGCCTGATGGTAGGACGGCCGATCACCGAGCTGTTTCCGCCGCGTAACGCCGAGATCGGCGAGGTCGTGTTGCGTGCGACCGGGCTGACGCGGGTCGGCCCCTTCGAGGATGTCAGCTTCACGGTGCGCGCCGGAGAAGTCGTAGGCTTTGCCGGATTGGTCGGAGCGGGACGAACCGAGACGATGCGCGGCTTGTTCGGCGCGGAGAGACTTGATCGCGGTGAGCTTTACAAGAGAGGCGCTGCGCTTGACATCCGGACGCCGCGCGATGCGATCGCAGCAGGCATCGCTTACTTGCCCGAGGACCGCAAGGAGCAGGGCCTCGTTCTCTCGATGTCCGGGGTCGAGAACATCGCGATGGCCTCGCTCGAGGACTATTGCATCGCGGGCGTCCTGTCCTGGCGCTCGCTGCGAGCCACCGCCCGTGCCGCCGCCCAGCAATTGCAGTTCCGCGGGCAGCTCGAGGCGTCGGCGGCGACTGCTTCCGGCGGCAACCAGCAAAAACTGGTAATCGCGAAATGGGCGCGCACCGGCGCCGATATCCTGATCTTCGATGAGCCGACCCGCGGCATCGATGTCGGCGCCAAGGCGGAGGTCTATCGGCTGATCCATCAGCTCGCGGGCGAGGGCGCCGCGATCATCGTCGTCTCGTCCGAATTGCCCGAACTGATGAACGTCTGCCACCGCATCTACACGATGTCGGGCGGGCGCATCCGGGACGAGGTCGCGCAATCCGATTTCAGCGAGCATCGGATTCTGGAAGGTGCGTTCGCCGCGCATCTCGGCGCGGGGACATCGGCGGAGGTCAGGCCATGATGGGAGTTTCTGATTCGACCGGCCCTATCGCACCGGCGATCGACGCGCGCTTCGTGCCGGTGTCGTTCCTGCGGCGTCACAGCCGCGAGATCGGGCTGCCGCTGATCGTCGTGCTGATGACAATGGTGTTCTCGGTCAGCTCGGACGTGTTTCTGTCCGCGCCGAACTTCAGGAATATCGGCGTTTCCGCGGCGGCGCTGGCGGCCGTCTCGTTCGGCCAGACCTTTGCGATCCTGACTGCCGGGCTCGATCTGTCGGTCGGCTCGACCGTCGCGCTGGTCAGCATCGTCGGCTCGCTGGTGATGCGAAGCTACGGCATTCCTGCCGGGCTCCTGGCGGCGATTGCGACGGGCGCGGCGGTGGGGCTCGTCAATGGCGTCGTAATCACGCGGTTCAAGGTTTTCCCGTTCATCGCGACACTTGCGATGATGTCGGTGGTGTCGGGCCTGGCGCTCAGCCTGAGCGGCGGCGTGGCGGTAACGGGCGTGCCGGCCGCATTCGGCGATCTCGCCTACCAGCTCGTGCTCGGAATCCCCGTGCCGGTGCTGATGGCTGCCGCGGTTCTCGTGACCGCGTTCCTCGTCCTTCGCTACACCCGGCTTGGCCGCCGCATCTATGCGGTCGGCGGCAATGAGGAAGCGGCGCGGCTGTCGGGCATTCAGGTCAGCCGGATCAAGGTCGCAGCTTATATCATGAGCGGCATCTGCGCCTCCGTCGGTTCGATCATCCTCACCGCACGCGTTGCCTCCGGCCAACCCTCGCTTGGGGCCACTCTGCCGTTGGAGTCGGTGGCGGCAGTCGTGCTTGGCGGCATCTCGCTGTTCGGCGGCCGCGGCTCGATCGTCGGCGTCGCGTTCGGCGTGCTCTTCATCAGCATCCTCTCGAACGGGCTCAATCTCATGAACGTGCCGTCCTACACGCAGATGATGCTGGTCGGGGCAGCGCTGATCCTCGCCGTCGCGCTGGATCAGACTTTTGGCAGCGGGCGCGCCGGTAGGCGGAACTGATTTTGTTGGTTTGAAACATGGAGAAAGTCATGACGGGGAAATATTTCATGCTGCGCAACGTCGGCCTCGCCGACTTGATCGCGGTCTCGATTGCCGGCGCCGGCACGGCTCATGCCGCCGACAAGATCGGCGTCTCGATGCCGAACGTCAAAGGCCCGTGGTTCACGCCCGTGCTCTACGGCATTTCCGATGAAGCCAAGAAGCGCGGCTATGATGTCGTGATCCAGGATGCCGGTGGCTACGCCAATGTTGACAAGCAGGTGAGCCAGTTCTCGAATCTTGCGGTGCAGAAGGTGCGCGCTATCCTGGTCGATCCCGCCAATCCGGCCTCATTCAATGGCGTGGTTCGCGAGGCGAAGGCCGGCAAGATCTTCGTCATCGGCGCCGGCAGCCCGATCGTCGCGAGCGACGTCGAGCCGGATGCGGCCGCCTCCTCCAGCCATTGCAGCATTGGCCACGAACTGGCCAAGGGCGCGAAGACGCTGCTGCCGAATGGCGGCACCATCGCGGTGCTCGCCGGACCGGCCGGCGCGTTCTGGGCATCTGACCGGCTGCGCTGCTTCAAGGAAGATCTCGCCGGCGGCAACATCAAGCTCGTGGCCGAGCAGACCAGCGAGCAGGATCCCGCAATCGCGCTGTCGCTCGCCAACGATTTCCTGCAGCGCTTTCCGACGGTGGACGTGCTCTACGGCGCGGACGATACCTATGGCGTCGGTGCAGCCCGTGCGGTGCAGGGCGTGCAGAAATGCGGCAAGGTGAAGGTGCTGTTCGCCGTGCTCGGTGAGGCCGCGGAGGAGATGATGCGTGCGGGCTGCGCCGATTATGTCGTGGCGCAGCAGCCGGTGAAGATCGGCCGCTCTGCCGTCGACATGATGGATGCGCTGGTCAAAGGCAAGCCGCTCGAGAAGAAGAAGGACGAAGTGCCGCTCATCCCGGTCACGTCGGCAAATCTGAACTCGATCGACAAAACCGGCATGCAGGCGCCCAAGGGCTGGACGCCGTAACCGTCGAAGAAGGACAGCATGACGACGCCAATCAAGTTACGTCTCAACCAACAGCAGCTCGAACTGATCGACAACAGCGTCAAGGCCGGCGAAGGCTCGGACCGGGCGGATCTGATCCGCCGGGCCCTGAGAGAGTTCGTTCGGTCTCGTCCGGCTGCACCGGCGGCAGGAGAATAAGCGTGGCGGTTTCGCAAAGAAAAGTGCTTCAGGAAATCACGATCGAGCCGGGCACCGGCAAGGCGCTGGAATTGCGGCGCGGCCAGGTGCTCCGGATCGCCCAGACGGTCGGCCACCAATGCGCGGACCTCAATTGCTTCAACCTTCACGACTACAAGGAGTTCTTCCACACCGGTCGGACGCGGCACCTGCATGGGCTGCATCCGACCAAGGGCGCCTTCCTGTGGTCGGCGCCGCCGCGCGAGCGGCCGATGATGGCGATCATCGAGGACACTGTCGGCACTAACGATATCCTCTATCCTCGCTGCAGTGGATTCCTGTTCGAGCACCAATATGGCCTGCCGGTCCACACCAACTGTCACGACATCCAGGCCGAAGCGCAGCGGGAATACGGGTTGACGCCCGACGACGTGCATGACTCCTTCAACTTCTTCATGCACACCGGCGTCGGCACCGATGGCCATCCCTTCATCGCCGAGAACACTGCGCGGGCGGGCGACTATGTCGAGCTGTTGGCGCTGATGGACGTTCTCGCTGTGCCGAACGTGTGCGGCGCCGATGTCATGAAGACCAGCGACTTCGAATTGAAGCCGCTGAAGCTCACGGTCTTCGAGGGAACGGAGCAGGATTGGCAGGGCATTGCCGAATTCCCCAGGCTCAGGAATCAGCGCAGCCCGGCCGACTTCAAGGTCAAGAACATTAAGGCGGACCGCGAGCTCTATCGCGATCCGTCCTATCGGCCGGAATTCGTCAACGTGCCCTTGACGGTGTCGGAACTCGAGGTCGAACTGTCGCCTGCCGAGACAGCGTGGGTGGGAGAGCTGAGGGCGACCGGAAAATACGGCGACACCGAAGCCGAAGTGCTCCGCTACGTATTCTTCACATGGTGGATTTCGCGCTTCATGCGGGGGCCGAAGCATGCGTCGCCATAGGTGAGGGACGCGACGCCTCACCCATCGCTCTCGAAAAATCTTTGCAAAACTCGCCGCATAACGCGATTTTGGAGATGAGGGGAGATTGCCCGGCACCGTATAGTGCGGCTAACGAAACAATCCACGGTAGTCGCCCTCAAGGGGTAAGGCTTCCGGTGCAACGAAATGGATCGGCAGGCAGATGGGCGCGGTGGCCAAGAAGAAGGTGACGGTTGACAATCCCGAGATCCGGGTCGGGATGAAGATGAAGCACCGGCGGCTGCTCAAGGGGTTGACCCTGAAGGCGCTCGCCGAGCTCGCGGGATGCTCGGAATCGATGCTGTCCCGGATCGAGAATGGCACCGCCAATCCTTCCATCAACACGATGCATCGGATTGCATTGGCTCTGGGGATACCGGTCTCCGGTCTGTTCCAGGATGACGAGGAGGGGGCTGACAACGTCGTGCTCCGGCGAGGCCAGCGTCCGACGATCGAGACGGGTGAGCTCGGGCAGGGCAGGGGGACACGGCTGGAAGCGCTAATTCCCACCGCGCGCGGCAATCTGCTGTCCGGCTACATCAATGACATCAAACCGGGCGGCGGGAGCCGCGGCACCCTGCAGCACGAAGGCGAGGAGTTCGGCTATGTGCTGGACGGAGCCATCGAACTGACGGTCGACAACCGCCGCTATCAGTTGCGCGAGGGCGACAGCTTCTACTTCCGCTCCGAGCGGCCGCACTCCTACATCAACAACGGCCGCCGCATCGCCCGCGTGCTGTGGGTTAATACGCCGCCGAGCTTTTGAAGCGGGGCATCCCGGCCTGCTCGCCGAGAAATGACGCGCCTTGCGACGCCAAAGGCAGCTCGCTGTGCCCCCAAGGTCCACTCCGAACGTCGATTGGAAGCAGATGGAGAAGCTAAACGCCCAAGGGAAGCCTTGAGCGCTTCAAGCACCATAGACTTCCGAGGAGCCGATGGCACTGATTCCGGGTTTACCGAATTCGTGGATCCACCCTAAAGAAGCCGGACCGTCACTTTGGCCGTTCCGCTGTTGTTCGGATAAAAGCTGTCGTAAACCCACGGCAGACCGATCACCGCATCGTTCACGTAGAGGAACAGTTCACCAGCCCGATCAGCCTTGAAAGTTGCCTTGTAAGCTTGAGGCGTCGTGTTGGGGATGGGGAGGGGATCGAGAAAGTATTCGTCCACGCCGGTCTCTCCGACACGCGCGGTCATGCGATACCAGGGCCTGTGTGTACCGAAAACCTTATCCGAGTTGATGAGGTGACAAAAGCGCCTATTCTGGAAGAATGATCGGGCTATTCTGTTTCGTACTGGCCGTCTTGGCTTCGCCTCTCAAGTCGAAGAGCCGACTCGAAGCAGAGAATGCGGCGCTCCGACATCAATTGATTGTTTTGAGGCGTCAGCTGCATGGTCGCGCCCGGCTCACGAGCAATGATCGCTGGTTCTTCATTCAGCTGTATCGCTGGTTTCCATCTATCCTGCAGGTCCTCACGATCATCCAGCCCGAGACGCTCGTGCGTTGGCACCGGGCCGGCTTTCGCTGCTACTGGAGTTGGAAGTCGTGCCCACGGGGAGGGCGACCGCAAATCGATACTGAATTGCGCGCGCTGATCCGGCAAATGAGCATCGACAATTCGCTTTGGGGAGCGCCACGCATCCACGGCGAACTCCTCAAGCTCGGGTTTGAGCTGGCGCAGTCGAGTGTCGCCAAGTACATGGTCGAGCGGCGAGGCCCACCAAGCCAGGGATGGCGGACCTTCGTGCATAACCATGCGCTGAACATTGCCGCCATGGACTTGTTCGTTGTCCCGACCATCGGTTTCGATTTGCTCTATGCACTCGTCATCGTCCGGCTGGACCGTAGCGACCTGGTCTGGATCGACGTCACAAACAATCCGACGGCGGAATGGGTTGCACGTCAGATCACTGAGGCCTTTCCTTGGGATGAGGCTCCAAAATACCTCATTCGCGATCGTGACCGTATCTATGGGACCATCGTTACGCGGCGATTGCGGGCCATGGGCATCCGCGACAAGCCTACTGCACCAGCCTCGCCGTGGCAGAATGGCTTTGCAGAACGGTTGATCGGATCGATCCGGCGAGAGTGCTTGGATCATTTCGTCGTCTTGGGCGAGGCGCATCTGCGTCGAATCTTGCGAGACTATACTCGCTACTACAACGATATCCGAACGCACCGGTCGTTGGACAAAGACGCGCCGGTTGGCCGCCCGGTTCAGCGGACCGGAAGCATCAAATCGTTCCCCATCCTCGCCGGACTCCATCACCACTACGCCCGGGTTTAGATTTTCGGTACCCACAGGCGATCTTCACGTCGCTGGCGTTGCCGGGCGTCAGCCGGAGGACGCCGGGGCGGCTGAGTACGTCGACGAGGGCGTGGATTTTGGTCGTCTGGCCGCCGCGCGACGGGCTGATTGCCTGCGCTTTCGGCCCCCTTTTTCCACCCTGCGTTGAGCGATGCGCCTTGACGTAGGTCGCGTCGATGGCCGCTGCCTCGCCGGACCATCCGGCTTTGGCTAAGGCAGCGAGCATCGCCCGCCAGAAGCCGCGGCGGGACCATCTGTTGAAGCGGTTGTAGACCATGGTGCGCGGTCCATAGGCGGCTGGGCAATCGCGCCAACTGCAGCCGGAGGTGAGCACATGCAGAATACCGGAG
>NZ_PSRR01000152.1 GCF_004296405.1 Bradyrhizobium sp. Leo170 | reverse complement strand
GGTTACACTCAGCAATCTGGGCCAAGCACCGTGATGGAGCGCGCCTTCATCAGAGTCAAACTTTCGCCGCGAACAGGAGCGCCTGCCGAGATCATCGCTGCTGTTAGCAATGCCTGAGATATGGGCCGCCTCTAGGGTGGCCACGACCAGTTGAAACTGAGGTTAGTCGAGCAAGTGGCTTCGTCGTAAATCTCAAAGCGTTCGCGACCGTAGGTGATGGAGCCCCGCCGCAAGCCAGTGACGAATACCGGAAAAATATCAATAGGGGACCCCGATCGCCAACGACTGGTTACGAGTTGCGATGCGAGGCCGAGGTCTTCATCGACGTTGCGGTGTTGCGAAGCGCGCGGTTCCGCCCACAGATCAGCACCGAACTGAGCAGACTGCGTGCTCATCGTCTCACGCGTTAGCTCCGCCGCGATGCTTATCCAGTGCGGTATGTAGGCACCTGATCAGGTGCTGTCCTGCGAATGGCTTGGCCAGCAAGCAAATCGCTCCCGCGCTCAGCGCCCGGGCGCGAACGCGATCATCGGGAAAGGCAGTGATGAAAATGAATGGAGCATCGCAACCTTCGGCCCGCATATGTGTCAGCAGGTCCAAGCCGCTCATAGCGGACATCTGCACGTCCGCAATCACACACGATGTTTCATTCAGGTGTGGCGAGCGCAAGAACTCCTCAGCGGATGCAAATGTATGGACTATGTAGCCGCGGGATTTCAAAAGATTATTTATGGCAGCACGGACGGAGCCGTCGTCATCGACCACGGAAATGAGCGAAGGCGTGAACAAAACGACCCCTCCTAACGCAGAAAAGGCGATTGCCGAAGCATAGTCGGCTGGGTCAAGGGTGGGCTTGAGAGATGAAATTGTATAGTCATACTTAGGCTTGTTCCGGCCGGTTGGGACGAATTCCCAGGGGCTCAGCCATTCTGATTAAATCGGCCAGCGACCGTGCGCCCATTTTCTTCATTACCTGTCCGCGGTAGATCTTGATGGTAATTTCGGCCAGCCCGAGCTCTGCGGCTATCTGTTTGTTCATCAGCCCAGCAGTGACCAGTTTCATCACGGCCTGTTCGCGTGGGCTTAAGGCCTCAAACGAGGACTGCAGGTTGGCAACCGTCTTCTCAACCTCCCGCCTTTTGCGATCCCGTTCGGTCGCGGCGACCACGGCGTCAAGCAGCTCCTGATCGCGAAACGGCTTGGTGAGAAAATCGACCGCTCCGCCCTTCATGGCCTTGACGGTCATGGGAATGTCGCCATGACCAGTGATGAAAATGATCGGAATGCGAAGGTTCAACTTGGCGAGCTCAGTCTGCAGCTCGAGGCCACTCAATCCCGGTAGCCTGACGTCAAGGACCAGGCAGCTGGCAACATCCGGAAGCTTGGCTTGCAGCATTTCTCGCGCCGATCCGAACGCAACAACGTCCAAGCCTACCGATCGAAAAAGATTCGCGAGCGAACGACGCATCGAGACGTCGTCGTCGATCACGAAGACGATCGCTCTTCCGCTCGGCTTCTCCGCTTGCGCGCCTCCGCGCGGCGAGTCACAGCGCCCGGTCACGACACGACCTCTTCATGCAACGGCAGGACCAATTGAAACGTCGCGCCCGACTCCTGCTTGCAGGCAATCGACAGGCTCCCTCCGTGAGCCTCCACGATCGAACGGCAGATCGAAAGGCCCATTCCAAGGCCGGTTGATTTGGTGGTGAAAAAGGGGTTGAACACCTGGTCAGCGTGTTCCTCGGTGATCCCAACGCCGCAATCTGTCACGGCGAGGTGCACGCCTCCCAGATCGTGTTGGGATGACCGGATCACCAGTTCGCGCGGTCGGTCTCTGACTGTTTGCATGGCCTCAATCCCGTTCATCACCAGATTCATGATCACCTGTTGCAGTTGAACCCGGTCACCCAGGATCATGGGGAGGGCCGCCGCCAACTCGGTCCGCAACGACACCTGGTGGCTGACCAGCTCGCGAGTCACCAGCGCGACAACCTCCTTGACGATCTCATTGATATTGAGCGGCACCATCTCGATCTCGCTTTTCTTGGCTAGCGTGCGAATGCGGCGAATCACCTCGCTCGCCCGGATGGCGTCCTCGATGATCCATTCCACTGAGCAGCGCGCGGCGGAAAGATCAGGAGTTTCGCGATCAAGCCAACCCAGACAAGCCTCGCCATTGGCGACAATGGCGGCCAGCGGCTGGTTTATCTCGTGCGCAATGGAGGTGGTCATCTCGCCCAGCGTCGTTACGCGTGTCACGTGCGCGAGCTCCGCCTGCGCCTTCCGCAGTTCTCGTTCAGCCTGATCTGCGCGGATGGTTGCGGTGATGTCAGTGCTGACGCCGCGATAGCCGAGGAAATTGCCGTCAGCATCAAAGAATGGCTTGCCGCTGGTCCGGACGTAAATTGGAGATCCGGTCCGGGTGACGGTGCGATAGATGAAATCGCGAAATGGAAGTCGCGCGTCGACTGTCGCCTGATGCTGCCGCCACTTCTCAGATTCCGCTTCGACATCGCCCGCAATTTCGCAGCGAAGCAGCCCGACGACTCCCGTGGCCAAAATGCTTGCTGCGCTGGTGTGCCCCGAAAAGCGGGTGACCCGGTGGTCCGGCCCGGTCTCCCAGAGCCAGTCGGAGGCCGTTTCGGCGTAGTCGCGAAAGCGCTGCTCACTTTCGCGCAAGTCAGCAAGAGCCTTTTCCAGCCGTTCCCTAGCTGCGTATTGCTCGGTGACATCCATATGCGTTCCGATGAGCTCGCTGACGTTGCCATCGCTACCGACCACAGCGTGCGCAACGGAATGTATGCGCCTTATCGCGCCTTTTGGAAGAAGGATTCGGAAATCATATTCGAAGTGCCCTCCCTTGTCTTCGATAGCCTGGCGCGGCACTTCCCGAAGCTGCGGCAAGTCGTCTGGATGGATACGCGACCGGATGGTCTCTATCGATACAGTCTCTTCCGGATCGAAGCCAAACAGACGATCGACTTCGGCGGAGCGATACACAAATTCGAGACGGTGGACGTCCCAGGACCAGCTGCCCGTGTGACTGAGACGCTGTGCTTCGGCCAGATAGGCCTCGCTACGGCGAAGCTGTTGTTCCGCCTGCTTTGCAGCCGTAATGTCCGTCACTGCCCCGACAAACTCGATATCGCCAGATGCGGTTCTAATGGCTCGTGCCAGCGCGTGGAGGTGCTTCACCGAGCCGTCCGGCAACAGCAGTCGGTATTCGTGCTCGAAATCCTCTAGGTTTCGGAGCGCTCGATCAATGGTCTGTCGCACGGCAGCCCGATCTTCTGGATGGGCTCGATCAATGACGAGTTGCGGGTTCAGTTTTGTCGCCGGATCGTGTTGGAAAATGCGAAAGGTCTCCTTTGACCAGATGACCTCGCCGGTGGCGACGTTCCAGCCGAAGCTGCCGGTGCGGCTCAATTCCTGCGCCTGGGCCAAATGGGCTTCACTCCGCCGCAGGGCAGTTTCCGTCCGCTTTCGCTCGGTGATATCTTCGCAGGCGATGAGGATGATGAGCTGGTCGTCTGCCCAATGCATGGCTTTGGCGTTTTCCCGCACCCACAGCACCGCGCCATCCTTCCTGACCTTCTGGATGTCCCAAGTGTGGGATTGGCCGACGGTTTCAACGCACAGCCCAAGGCATTTGCGAACAAGGGTAAGATCTTCTTCCAGAAAGACCTTCAGAACGGAATGCCCGACGAGCTCCGAGGGCGAATAGCCGAGCTGTGTTGCGCCCAACGTGTTCACGTTCAGGACCGTTCCGGCGGCATCGACCATGAAGTACATGACCGGGTTATGCTCGAAGACTTCGCGCCACCATTTCTCTCGATCTCGCAACTCAACCTCGCTGCGCCGGAGCTTGGCTGCGGCCTCAAGCGTGGCCGCCCTTTCCCGGCGGACTTTTCGGATGAGGTGGGTTCCGACAAGCAAGGCAACAAAGAGAATCACAACCACCGGAAGATCTTGCGGAGCATCGAACGCAAGATTGGAAGTAGGGGGCGTAAAGAAGTAGGCCAAAACAGCGATGGACAAGATGGAAAGCATGGCAGATACAATGAGGCTGCCCATAGCGAAAACCGCAAGACCACTACCAATAAGAGAACGCCATCGCGGCGAAATGGGTATGAAAGTACAAGGAAGTTGTCACCAGCGCCAGGACAATGCCACCAAAAACACGCTGCGCGACTAAGCGTCCGAGCTTCGTGAGGGTCCGAACTTGGTAAGGGGTCCAAACTTGGTAAGGCGCCCGAACTTGGTAAATCAGCCTGGCCTAAATAAATAACCTATCCCAAGGATCTGGAAAACTATACTAACGTTTTGACTCGGCTTTGCTTCCGCTCGTCCTGAGGTCCGCCGCTGCCGGTTGCGCGATGAGACCGCATTTTAAGCTAATTGAGCGATAGATTTCGATGGTACGCCTAGCCACTTCCGCGCTTCCAGACTTTCCAGACTTTTATGACGCCGAAGAACGGTGTCCCTGAGAAGCTAGCCGATCGAGGCGGCCCATCAAACCCTTTTTAGAACCCATACGGCCAGTGCGCATAGGACCCCAACAGAGCGCAACGGCCAGGCCGGCAGTTCGACTGAAAGGGGGCCGTTAGGGCCGTGCCGAATGTTAGCGAGCATCCTAAGCCTCTGCCGCCGCATGGGCGCGAGCGTGCCCTTTCGCGTTGCGGCGTGGGATCCGCACGGTAGGTTCCCCAGCGCGTGGACTCAATTGATAGCCAGATTCGCCCGGCGGCGAGGGTGATGAAAGCAATTTCGGTGTAGCTCGTACCGCAAGCGCCTCTTTGCGCTGCAAGAACGGTCTCGGCCCTCAGCAACCAAGTTCTCGATCTTACCTTGATCCAGAGGTACGGACGTTGTGAGCGCGGCCACTTGGGGTGGGGCGGTGTCGCCCAGGTGCTCGGTAGTCGCCCCCAGGCAAGGAAAGCCGAGCTCGCATCGAGATGAAGTTGCCACGGGCAGTTTGGGGTTGAAGCCTTGAGGATGTGCGGTCCTGCCAAATGCGTCAGAGCGCGCCCAAGTCAACTACCAACTTCAGCAATTGATGGAATTGACTGACACATGGCAATCAGCCTCGACGGCCGCCACCGCAATGAACTGCGGATGCAATATGTGAAAAGCTTTGATGCGGTGCTGTGTCGGGAGTGCGCGTCAATGGCGATGGAGTGAAGCGTGGTGAAAGCAAACGCGACGACAAAGTACCTGCAAAGCCGACGCTTTCCGCTCCAGACGATGATCCCTATCTGTGGTTGGAACAGATCGAAGGCGCGCGGGCGCTGAAATTTGTTGAGCGGCAGAATGGCAAGACGCTGCAGGTGTTTGGCGAGCGGGATCGCGACGCGCTGACCTGGATTTACGATCGGATCGGCCGGACAATATTCCCTACGTCCGGCGGCGCGGCAGCTATCTCTACAATCTCTGGAAGGACGCCAACAATCCGCGCGGCCTCTTGCGACGAACCACTCTGGAAGAATTTCGCACGCCAAAGCCGTCATGGGAAGCTCTGCTCGAGATCGATCAGCTCGCGGTTAGCGAAGGCGAAGACCGGCTTCTGAGGGCAACGGTCTGGCCGCAGGGGAGTCATAGACGAACGATTTTGAGCCTATCGCGCGGCGGCAGTGATGCCGTCGCCCTGCGTGAGTTCGATACCGACACGTAGACGTTTGTCGGTGATAGCTTCGTCTTGCCGGAAGCCAAGAGCGCGGTTGAACGGCTCGATCCCGATACGCTGGTGCTGTCGAGCTCTCATAGGCAGGGCATGGCGACGACCTCCGGCTATGCGCGTACAGTGAGGATATGGCGGCGCGGTACGCAGGCGGATCAAGCGCAAGTGATCTTTGAGGTCGTAGCTGATCATGTTGAAGCCGGCTGCAATGTCGAGCGCACCGTCGTGCCGCCACGGCTGTGGTTCGTCGATCAGGTGGACGCCTTCAATTCTGCCACCCATCGCGACTGGCTCGCCATCAGACCGCGCGAGCCCTGATCTGTGGCAGGGCAGACCTATGCCGCGGATACGGTGCTCGTCATCTCTTTGGCCGCTTTCCTTCAAGGCAACCGTCAGTTCGAGGTTCTTTTCGAACCAAGCCCACGCCGGGCGCTGCAGGGGCTCTTTTGGAGTGCCGGTAGGCTTGTGCTTTCCATCCTCAACGAACTGCGGCCGTTCTTCGAGATCTGCTCGCCATCCGATAAAGGGTGGAGCCGCGCGCGACTGCGCGGGATTCCCGACATAGGGATAGTCCAGGTCTGGCCTCTTGATAGCGACCCATCCGAACGCAATGGCGACCTGCTCGTCGATAGCCAGGATCCGCTCACGCCAGCTTCGCTTATGCTGATCGAGAATAATGTCGGCAGTCCGACCGTGCTCAAGCAGGCGCCGAAGACCTTCACCGTGGATGGGCTGGTGGTCACCCAACATGAGGCCATTTCGATTGATGGCGAGCACATCCCCTACGTACGGACCGGTCCGGCCGGCGAGACGGGCGATGCGCCCGTCCATATGAGCGGCTACGGCGGCTTTGGAATCTCGATGAGGCCGTCCTACAATTCAGCGCTTGGCAAGCTTTGGCTCGAGCGCGGCGGCACCACGGTCCAGGCGCATCTACGCGGCCGTGGCGAGTTCGGCACGCGCTGGCACGATGCCGGCCGTCTCAGTGGCAAGAAATTGTCGCACGACGACTTCGCTGCCGTTGCCGCCGATCTCGTGCGTCGTGGCGTCACGGAGCCGAAGCGGATCGCAGCCCAGGGCGGATCGAACAGCGGCATCCTCATCACCAATATGCTGACGCGCTATCCGGAACGCTTCGGCGCGCTGGTCTACACGATCCCGCTGATCGACATGCGCCGCTACACCAAGCTTCTGGCAGGGGCAAGCTGGATTGCGATATGGGGACCCCGATAAGCTCGACCACTGGGAGTGGCTCAAGACCTATTCCGCGTATCATGCCGCCAAACGCGGCCAAACATACCCGCCGATCCTGATCGCCACCGCGGGCGGGACGATCGTGTTCATCCCGGACACGCGCGCAAGATGGCCGCGAAGCTCCAGGCGATGGGCTACGAGGCCTATTTCTACGAGCCTGCGGCGGGCGGTCATGGTTACGGTCGGGACAATAGGGAGCGGGCCGGGTTCGAGATTGCTGGGCTTTCGATTCCTGAAGAGCAAGATCGGCTGGCTTGACGGCGAGGCTTAGGCGGACCGGCGCTTGTGATCACACAAGCTCCAGCGTGATGGTTGCATGACATTTCAGCGGTAGGGGATTGGAAAGAAGCTTGGTTTGACCAGCCCTTTATGAGCCCTACGCCATCCAGCGGCATGGGGGGCAGCTTTTCCATTTCTAGCGTTTCAACGTTCGCGTGCAGAATACGATTGCGCAGCCGCCAATTTCGGGGCCGCAACCTCAACAACGATCATGGCGAGCTGGCTTGCCTGAGCTAGGCGCCGGTTCGCCCCACACGAAGGAGAAACGAGATGAATCAGCGGGATGTGGCCGAAGTCAACCTTCACGACCTACAGGTCTCAGATCCGCTGATTGGGAAATGCCAGCACTTGGTGAGGGAAGTGGCGATTCCCTACCAATGGAACGCGCTCAACGACCGCAATCCGCAAGCGACACCGAGCCACGCGGTAGAAAACTTCCGTATTGCCGCCGGACGTGCGAAGGGGGAGTTCTACGGCACGGTTTTTCAGGACAGTGATGTCGCAAAATGGCTAGAGGCGGCTGCTTGGTCGCTGTGCCAGACACCCAATCCGGACCTGGACAAAGCCGCCGATGAGCTGATTGAATTGATTGCGGCCGCCCAATGCGGCGACGACTATCTCAACACCTATTTCATGCTAAAGGCGCCTCAGGAGCGCTGGAGCAACCGAGCCGAATGCCATGAGCTTTACTGTGCCGGCCACTTGATTGAAGCGGGCATCGCTTTCTTTCTGGCTACTGGCAAACGACGCCTGCTGGACGTCGTTTGCAGACTTGCTGACCACCTCGCCACAGTTTTCGGCCCGGAGCGCGATCAGCTACACGGCTATGATGGCCATCCAGAAATTGAACTTGCATTGACGCGCCTCTACGAAGTGACGCAGGAGCAGCGATATCTGACGCTAGCCAATTATTTCGTGGAGCAACGGGGCACCGAGCCGCACTTCTATGACATTGAACACGAGAAACGCCGGCAATCCTGCGACGTCAAATCACATGGCATGCCCTGGACGGTGAAAAATAAGGCCTATAGCCAGGCGCGCACCTGCCAATTTCGGAACAGCGGACTGCAACCGGGCATGCGGTGCGTTTTGTATACCTCATGACTGCGGTCGCTCATCTCGCGCGTCTGCGTCAGAACGAGCAGCAACGCCAGGCTTGCCTGCGGCTATGGCAAAACATAGTGCAGCGCCAGATCTATATCACTGGGGGTATCGGCTCGCAAAGCTTCGGCGAAGCGTTCAGCAGCGATTACGATCTGCCGAACGTATCGCGTACGCGGAAAGTTGCGCGTCGATTGGGCTGATGATGTTGGCGCGCCGTATGCTGGAGATGGAAGTGGACAGTCGCTATGCCGACGTGATGGAGCGCGCGCTCTATAATACGGTTCTGGGCAGTATCGCTTTCGATGGGCGTCACTATTTCTATGTTAACCCGCTCGAAGTTCATCCCAAAACGCTGCGGTCCAATGGCATCTACAATCATGTCAGGCCGGTGCGGCAACGCTGGTTTGGCTGCGCGTGCTGTCCGCCGAACATCGCACGCCTTTTCACATCGATTGGTCATTACATCTATACGCCATGCTCCGACGCGCTCTACATCAATCTCTACATTGGCAATAGCGTGGCATTATCGGTTGGCGGGCATACGCCTGCGGTTGCTCATGAGCGGCAACTATCCTTGGAGGGACGAGGTGGAAATCGCCGTGGAATCTGCACAGCCGATCGCCCACACGCTCGCCCTGCGCCTGCCGGAATGGTGCAGCGCGCCGGCGGTGAGCCTGAACGGCGAACCTGTCCATTGCGAGTCGCGTAAGGGCTATTTGCACATTCACCGCACGTGGCGGCAGGGAGATCGCGTCAAACTATCGCTGCCGATGCAAGTACGCCGCGTATACGGTCATCCGCAACTTCGCAATTTGGCCGGCAAGGTGGCTATCCAGCGCGGCCCTTTGATGTATTGTGTGGAAGAAGCCGACAACGGGCCCGAGTTACACAACCTTTGGCTTCCTGCAGAAAGCCGGTTTTCGCTTGTCGAAGGTACTGGTCTCTTCGACAAGATTTTGCTGCAGGCTGATGGGTCCCGGTTGCAACACACGCATTCTGAAGAAACGGCACTTTGTCAGTACGACAAAGTGCCTGGACAGCTACAACCGCAGCGGCTGACATTCATTCCATGGTTCAGCTGGGCTAACCGCGGCGAAGGCGAAATGCGGATTTGGATTAAGGAGCGCTGACGCCGATGGCTGAGTGGCGCGTCCGTGAAGTTAATGCGTCGCCCGTGAAGTGCCCTTTAGGCCTTGATCGCGGATTCAATTTCCTAGCAACAACGGTTTTGAGATTGCAAGCTTTTGCGGCTTGAGGCCTCGGAAGCTTGCAAATTTGATCTTGAAGATAGAACCAAGCCGCTGGCGCGCATTGAATTTTTGCTGGAGTGGGAGTGGTGCTAACAACCAACAATCTTCTTGCCATCGGCAGGCGGCGCTTGGAATGAATAGAACCGTGCAGTCGGATGAACAATGAGAACCACCAACGACATCGCTTCATCCAAGGGACGTGCCGCGGCGCCGCTCTGCAATTCCCTCGTTGAAGGCCGTTACCGGGCTTCTCGCGCCAGGGTTGTCACGGATGGCCTTTCCGCCACGCCTAACCCATTGACAGCACATACCCTCGACAACCTACCCCAACTAGCAACATCCCTGCCGCGTCGCGCCGTTGTGCATGCGTTTGAGCCTGGCGATCGTCTAAGATCATCGGTTTTCAATTTCGCCGGCTCGGGCGTGGCAGCGGCTCGTTCAATCCGGCTTCTATGAGCACGCGCCACCGCGCCCGGCTCCCGCCTGCCACGCGACCTCACAGAACCCTCAAGATCCCGAATCGATTTTTCGACGATTGAGAGGAAGTCGGCTTTTGGAGGGCCGACCATGGGGAACGCGACGCCGGATTGCGAAGACGAGCTCGAGCCTTGGCTGAAGCCATTCCTGGATCGCTTGGGTCATAAGGCGCGGCGACAGATGTGTCCGCGTTACATTGCCGGGTTGATCGGCCCTGGTGAGCGCAAAAACATTCAACCGATGGCGTAACGCTCTGCAGCGCGCGAATACGATCAGCTGCACCATTTCATCGCTGATGGCGTCTGGGATGCGAAGCCGTTAGAGACAGAGCTGCTCAATCAGGCCGACCGGCTCGTCGGCGGCGATGATGCGGTGCCGGTTATCGACGACACCGCGCTGACGAAGAGGGGCGAACACTCGGTCAGTGTCGCGGCTCAATATGCCTCGGGCGTTGGCAAAATGGCAATTGCCCAACGTTGGCGTCGCTGACGCTTGTGCGCGGTGAAGTACCAGCGATGATCGCATTGCGTCTCTTCCTACCCGAGAGTTGGACCAGCGATACCGCAAGTTTGAAGCGCGGCGGCGTACCAGTCGAATACCGAACCCCACGATCCAAGCTTTTGGCCGAGATTGATCGCGCGATGGTAGCCGGCGTGCGGTTCGGTTCCGCTGGCCGATACAGGATACAGCCTCAGTGCGCCGTTTCGGCAAGGGGGCACGACGCGGGCTGGCCTGGGCCGATGGCATCCCTCGTCACCTGAAGGTGGACCCGGTCGGCGTCAAGCTGATCTGGCCGCTCGCAATGCGAGGGCGTCCCCGCAAGCGGTCCATTCCGGACATCCTGTCGCGCCCGCCGAAGACATGCTCGCGTGATCAAGCCCGAGCTCCTCTTTCAACTGCTGATGCGCCTGGATCGGACGCGCACGCGTTCGGCACGCTCGACTTCCAGATAACTGAAAGCAGGCGCGCCACCCCGGCCGATTCGACCACAGGCGATAGCTCGTCAGGACTGCGAAGATTGATGGCTGGAATCCGAGGGGCAAAGAGTTCGAGAGTCCGCCATCATCTCGGGCGTATCGGAGCTGACCCTTGCTTTCTTGATGCGCGGACCATCTTGCGGTGCGTCAGCCGTGTTCGGATTATCTACGATGGCTGTCCGATAGTCAGCTAGATTGCCGCCCAGAAACAAGACCTCGGTCTCCTCGGTCGGTATTCCCCTCACCCAATCTCGCAGCTCCTCATCTCCGGGAGCATGCCCACGCTCTAAAATATCGTTGATTTTTTTGATCGGCCAAGCGGTGACGCTTGGTACCGTGTAGGTGTGCAGCTTCTTAGCATTCTTTGCAATCGCCTTCGCGCCATTCTCACTGTCGTCCTTTGAAAGGAGCAGTCGTGAGGGGTCCTGGCACAATGACACAAAAGCACTCTCTCTAAGGCCTTTGGTATGCCATGCAGCGAGGCGCGCCATATCAATTTCGTCCTCTCTTTCGTCGTCCGAGCAGATAGCAGCCTTTGAAACATGCGGGGTCGCGTGAGCACGCAAATCCGCTAAGGAACGCACATGCGCGATGGCACTCACCTCCTCCTCTAGGAGGGGCTCGCAATCGATGTCCTCGTTCTGAAAACGGTGCAGCGGCAGATACGATGATGCCACCACGTCGTCGAAGATGCGGTCGCCGTCAACACTGCCGGCACAAGATCCGGTGGTTCGTGGCCACTGTACTGCTCGCTGCGCAGCGAGTTTGATCTCGTTCTTTAGCGCCTTAACGTTCGCTCCGGTTAGCGATCCGGCAAGTTCGGCGCGCCCCCTGACAAAGGAAGCGGCCGGGCACCGCTCGCTTTCCTGGATAGCGCACGCTCTCAGAGTGCCTTTCGTCATGGTCGAGGGTGATCCAATCCCGGAATCCATCAAAGCGACAGCTGAATCCGATGTTCGGTGGATTGGCCGCAACTCACTCAGCTGCTGCTCAAAGTTCGCTTGATCCGGGGACGGGTGTGCTGGTGAGCTGGTTTGTGCGCTCAGGTCGCCCGGCTGTTGCTGCGCCCGCTGCCGCTGCCGCAGGAGATCGTCAGCTTCAATGGAGTCTTTTGCGGTGTTGGGTGGATCGATATTCATCTGTTCCCCTCCAGCATGGGTCATTTCAGGCTTTCGAGAAGCTGACGAGTCAGGAAGGAATGCGACCGACGCCCAACTTTTCGGGCGCTTCCCCGCTCGGCTGCCGTCGCTGCGGAGGAGATCCGTGCGCCGGATCCCTTGGTCGCTCTCCTCTGACGAAGCGTGCGGCAATTCCTCGAGCAGCTGCTCAAAGCTCGCTTGCGAGCTCGCGTCGTCCGACTCTTGACCCGGCGGAATCTCGGCATTCTGCGGAGCCGATCCTGATAGTGATGGGTTCACCTGCCGAGGATTGAAGTGCGAGCCGTCCATACCGTTCTCCATTCGAAATCAAGCTGCAGATCTATGCAGCCCAGCTCAGATCTGGCGCAAGCAGCACAGAGGCCCGCAAGTTTGAGACACGAATCATGTGAACCTCGGAAAGAGCAACTTGCGCCCTAGTAAACAGGCGACAATCGCGTCCCGATCTCCGGGCTCAATGTAGGAGATCTAGCTTTCGGCAAGCTGACGAAACCATGCACCCTAAAGGCCCGTTCTTGGGGGCCGTCGCTACGGTGACGCTCCTGCGGCTGCTTCTTTTTTCCAGGTGTCGCTTTCGCGAGAGATTCGGTCTGCGCGGCGGTTTCTGATCCAGCGGGTTTGCGCCGGGCCGCCATAATCCTATCGCTGCTCGAATCCAGCCAATGTAAGCCGCCTACAGTGAGGGGGTGGGCGGCTTCGTCGTGAGGTTGATAGCTTGCGACAGAGGCTCGCGGCGCCCGTCGCGGAGACCGTCGAAGTTACCTCCGTGGCGGCGACAAGCGAGACATACGTCCCGCCTAGAGCGGGGACGTCATGTTCTTTGCGGTTTGCTATCGAGCTCTGAACATGACCGAAATCGAGATTAGGAAGAATCGGCGGAACGCGGCCAGAGCTATTGACCTTCAGCAGCTTCGACTGGCCGTTGCTGCTTGCGACTACGGAAGCTTTGGACGCGCCGCCGAAGTGCTTTCGATCAAGCACACGGTGCTGAGCCGTTCCGTCGGTCAGCTTGAGCATCTGGTTGGGACTTCGCTGTTCGACCGCTCGAGCGGGGGGATCAAGCCCACTCTCGCTGGCCGAGCAGTTCTGCGAATTGCCCGTTTGATTTTGGAACAAGTCGATGCGCTCGTGACACGGGAGTATCCAATGGACGCGGCGAATCCGGTCTCCTTACCATTGGCTTCTGCACATCCATTTCGACCGGGAATTTGCGGGCGACGATAGGTGAGCTCAAGAAGCTGCTACCACGGCTCGAATTGGCAACGATGGAACGCTCTCGCTTCGGTCTGATGACTGCCCTCCGTAACGGAACGGTCGACGTTGTCGTTAGCCCTGGACGTCTACCTTCAAAAGACACCAGATCACTACTGCTCTGGAGCGAACGCATTCTGATCTCGCTGCCGCAGGATCACTGCCTGGCGGCACGCGAGATCATCTATTGGACCGATTTGCGTAAACGAAAAGATCCTTCTAAGTGAGTATGATCCCGGACGAGAGCTCGAGGATCTCTTGATTTCGAAGCTCGTTCTAGCCGAAGATGTCCGCAAGCTCTTGCCGGTTGACGACCTTGCCCATTATTCGTCGATCTCGACGCCCATAGCGGTCAGTTCGGTGTCGATGGCCGCGATGCGCCGATTAAGCTCGGCGACAACGGCGGCCTTGACCGCTGCGACCATCTCGGCGTCCTGATACGTGCCCCTGATCGTCACGCCGAGACCATCGCCGTGATCTGCAATGCGGCGCGCTCCGCACAGCTCGTCGCGTCGCTTCAGAAGGCGCTCGAAGTCGCATGCCTGGGACAGCTTCATGCGAGCCCCCGATCCGCCCGAGCAGCGAGATCAGCGACGACGATGTCCATCTGGCGGAAGGTGGACGCCATGTCGCCTTGGTAGTTGAGGACCGACCGATGCGCCTTGACTTCAAGCTCGGCCTTCTCGGTGAAATGATCCTGCGGGATAAGGCCGGGGCGGACGATCTCGATGACCCATCCACCCATGCGGTCGATGGCTTCGCCCTCATTGGCGTGCCTCACATCCTCGAAGACGACGCGCTTCGGGGTCTCGATGTAGAGTTTGTCGGTCTCGGTGCCGATCCAGAAGTCCGAACCCATATGGTCGCGGCCCCAAAGACCACCGAGCCCTTCCATCGCGTGTCGGGGCGACCGGCCACCCAGCCAGGGCGTCGGCTTCTCTTTCAGATCGCCCTCGATCATGCGCTCGATGGTGGCTTCGTCGCAGTGCCGATACTCGAGTGTTCGCGAACCTCTTGCTCGCCTCGGCCAATATTTCCTCATCATGATAGCGACCGGAAATGTGTGTCAGAATGAGCAGCCTGACGCCCGTCGTTGCCGCGAGCGTGGCGGCTTCGGCCGCGGTAAGATGCCCGTAATCGCGGGCGATGGACGCATCGCGTTGGAGAAAAGTCGCCTCGATCACCAGCACGTCGGCATCGCCAACGTGCTCAGCCAGGCCATCGACAGTCTCGGTATCGCCAACGATGACAAGCTTCTTGCGTCCCTCCGGCGGCCCGAGGACGTCTTCGGGATCGATCGTCTTGCCATCCGCGAGTGTAACGGGCCTTCCTTCCGCCAGCTCCTTGCGCACGGGACCGTCCGGCACCCCGAGGGCCGAAAGGCGGTCTGGCCGAAGATGGCGACGGACCTTACTTTCGAAGGAAAACCCGAAGTTGTCTGTGTCGCGGTGGGGGATCGGAAAGCACCCGATCGTGAAGGCGCCGGCGTCGAGAACCTGGCCGGTCGCCAGCGGAACGAGATCTAGCGGAACGGGCGCACGCCCTTCTCCCCACAAGCCCGCGAGCATCTGGACGACGACGTCGAGGGTAGCGAAGGTAGGCGCGCAGCATGTCCTTCAGCGCGCCAGCGAACCGGCCGCGCACAAACCCGTGGCGCTCGATGAGATGGCGGGCCACGGTGGTCTTGCCGGACCCGATAAAGCCCTTAAGGCCGATAACGATCATGAAAGGAAGGCTCCGATTGGATCTATACGGTCTCAATCGGTATTGTTTCTTTCGAGCGCGTTTCGGTATCCCCTCAGTCCGCCGGACGACGCCGGACCAAAATATCAATTTCGCCCGTCAAAAATCGCCAGTTCGATGTTTTCCGGGTCCGCCTGGGGCCCCCATCCTGCAACCGACCCGAGAACAGAAAGCGCCTTTTGAAATTTTGTATCTAGCGATATCGGGCGGTCGCGCGTCACCCGCATGGGGAAGGGCCCTGGCAGGACCCAAAGTGTTACAACTCTGCGAGATGCTCGAAGCCGGCAAGAGGTGCGAAGAGCTAGATCATGGATGCTGATCCCGAGCGATGTCGGTTCCGAGGTTGGCGGGTGCGAACGCTGCGTGACCATGGCCACGTCAGGTTCTCGACAGCTTCCCACAGTAGGAGACCTGCTCAGGTAATCTTGAACGTGAGGCTAACGTGGACCCGCAAGACTTTGATCCATTTAATGTGGCAGCTTCGTCGCAGGTGCAGCACGCCGCTTCGGAAGAGCCGCAGACGGGCCAGGCCCGCCAATTTGAGCAGCACTTGGCCCAGGCAAGCCAGGCCGCTCCCGTTGCCAGCAGGCCCTCCAGCTATCCACATCTGTCTACAAAAGACCGGAACTTTATCGATAGCGTGATCACTCAATATGCGGCTCAGAAAAAGCCAAAACCTGAAACGGTTAGAGGCTATACTCAGGCACTTCGTCGACTTGGGAATGATCTCCGCGCTCGCGGCCAGACGACCGATCTAGCAAACCACAAGTCCCTGCTCGAGCACGCAACTACTTTCTTTCCGAAAGACAACAAAATGAAGAAAGCGGTGGCCGTCCTTCGTGCGTATCATGGCACCAGTCATTTAGTTTCTCGCGAGGAACCGCGCGCGCTCTCCTCAGGGAAAGACGCATCTAACGATGTCCAACAATCCCTTGGCGAAAGGACGGATGCACGCGCCAGGAGCAATCTCCTGCCAAGCGAAGGGGTCCTTATCAATCATGAGCATGACGCGGCTCAATCGAGAGCAGCGAAGAGACAGAGGGCGCTGCCCGATCTTGAAGAGGTTGTGATATACCGACAGTCAAGCGCGAACGCCGCTTCAGCAGAAAGTAGCGGTGCACCGCGGGTTGCAGCAACAGGCGTCATAGTCCGAGGGCATCCGGATAAGCGGCCTCTTTATTCCGAGGATGCTGCTGTCGTCCTGAAGCTTGAGCACGCCCTCATAGAGGGCGGCATGAGCAGCCAAGGGGCGCATGAGCATGGAAGCCGCCTCATTAACTATAGCCGTTGGCTGTTCAAAGATAACCGACCGGGCATTGTTGCTCGGCTGGACAGCAAGTCGCTGATCGACGATGGTGCCATACACAAATACCCCGGAGGGAATACTGCGAAACTCCTTAGATCCTTAGAGTATTTCCGCACCTTGCGGGCGACGGGAGTGGTCGTGCCCAAGAAACCCGGCGGCCCTCGCGCTGAGCTTAATCCTTCCCCCCAGAACGTCGCCCTCATCAATCCCGAAACCGCGGCGCTGATGGAACCGCGGCGCATCGACGACGCCGCTGCGCAGCACAGCGTGCCGCACCAAGCGGGTACTCGGCTAGAGGAGCTTCAGGAAGAACAGGACGGTCACCCCGCCGTATCGGCTTTCATGCAGGCGCAAGCCGCATTCCGTTTAGAGCAGCTCCCGCAGGGAGAGCTTCAGCGACTGGAAAAACAATTGCATGACGAGCGTCACGGACTAGGAGACAATCATTCTGCTCTGTCGTTTTCCATCGATTCGGAAGACCTTACTTTGGATCCCGAGCTGTTCTCTCTAGAGGACCTTCTGCGACCGCTTGATGACGAGCCAGCAGAGGAGCTTCAGGAAAGGCGAGATGAACACTCCGCCCCGTCGGCTTTCATTCAAGCGCAAGCCGCATTCCATTCAGAGCAGCTCCCTCAGGGAGAGCTTCGGCGAGTGCTGGATCATCTGGATGATGAAGCCATGCCGTCAGCAGTCTCCGACCCTTCAGAGGAGCTTCAGCGACTGGAAAAAGAGTTGCATGACGAGCTTCACGGACTAGGAGACAATCATCCTGCTCTGTCGTTCTCCATCGATCCGGAAGAGTTTACTTTTGATCCCGAGCAGTTCTCTCCAGGGGAGCTTCGGCGACTGCTTGATGCCGAATCCGCAGAGGAGCTTCACGAAAGGCGAGATGATCACCCCGCCCCGTCGGCTTTCATTCAGGCGCAAGCCGCATTCCATTCAGAGCAGCTCCCTCAGGGAGAGCTTCGGCGAGTGCTGGATCATCTGGATGATGAAGCCATGCCGTCAGCAGTCTCCGACCCTTCAGAGGAGCTTCAGCGACTGGAAAAACAGTTGCATGACGAGCTTCACGGGCGACGGGACAATCATGCACTCGATGCGCCATCCACGCATGTAGCGAATGATCGGCGCGACACTGCCTGACACGATCCCGTCGATGACGTCCGCCCCAGCACAGTAATGCGGCGCGCTGATCCTTAGCAGGCCCGAGGTCTTGGTCGAAGGGGCTGACATCGCTGGTATGGCCGTAGTCCGAGTTGTTTGCATTTTCTGCAAAGAGTTATCTTGGTCGCTGTGCAGTTCATCGGCCAGAGCCATGGGGACCGTCGGGCTCAAGATGCCGAGATCGCGAGCGCGAGTAGAACCGTGCGTCGTCTATTACGAGGGGGAGTCATTTCGCTCATGAACCTTCCCGACCAAAGGGGCGGTGGAGTCGATTCGCTCATGGACCCTCTATCGCGTCGCTGCAGACCACCGCGCGATAGAAGTGCTGCGGGAAGCGCGCCTGGACGACGCCCGACACGGTCCCGAGAAAATCCCAATGCTCATTGATCGTCGCACTGCCCTGAAGCACCGCGAGCGTTTGCAGCGGCAGCCGCTTCTTCGTGCGACGACGCACGATCAGCACCTTGCCGTTGCTCACGATCTGGAACGGCTTCCGCTTCTGACCGTCCATGCGCTTCAACTGGCGGCGCACAACGGTATGCACCGGCGCACTGCCAATCGATCCGTAGGGCTTGATCAGAAGCGAGACGGCCACGGCTATCTCGCTTCGCGCGGACCGACAGAGCGTTGTCGGGATACTTCTCCTTGCCCGCACCGATGACGTGGCGCTCCATGTACTTGTCGATGCTGCCCACCGTCGCCATGAGCGTGCTGCCGTTGGCAGGGCGGATGCGGATGCCGCCGACAACCCATGGCCGCCCGGCATCGTGCATCGAATGACTCGCCTTGCGCTCGTGCGCATCCGTTTCAAGTTGACTGTCCATGCCCGCAAAGAACGCGTGCTATTGGCGGAGGAAGAGGAATAGCGCGGCGTTGCCTATCTGGTAGTCCGCAATGCGCTTCTCCCTAATCCTATCCACCAGCTCATTGGCCGCCGCGAAATATTCTTCGGCAAGGGAAGCAGTGTTGGCCTGCATCATGCCGCCGATGGCAAATCCGTGCGGCCCAGACCATTCATCCTCACGCGCGTGATCCCCGGTTAGCTCCTCGAAGTGTCATTCGGCGCGCTGTTTGACCCCTTATCGGCGCCGAAGGTTGACCCCGC
>NZ_PSRR01000151.1 GCF_004296405.1 Bradyrhizobium sp. Leo170 | reverse complement strand
CGCGGCGCCCGCGGCCGCCGAGATCGAGCGCGTGATCCGGGCCTGCGGCGCGCATCTCTTGCGTGCGCATGCGAGGAACGGCTTCATCCCGACCTATGCGGCGTTCAATCTGATCGGCGATGCCGATATGGGCGGGCGCGAACTGTTGATGGCGCTGAGCGGGCTGAACTCGCGCGGCTACAAGAATTCGACTCTTCTCTTCAACCTCGCGCGCATCTTCATCGCGCATTCGCCGGCACGCGCATTGATCAACCCGCCCTGGCGCGGGATCGCCGAGCCGATGTGGCAGCCGATGCAGATCCGCCATCGCTCGGCCTACTACGATGCGTTCTTCACCGAGGCGCTGCTCAGCTTCATCGAAACCGGGCTCGCCTCCGGCGCGGAGACCAGCGCCGCGCGAGGGGCGATCGCCGACATGGTCGACTTCTGCTTGCGGATCAGTGCCGAGGAGGTGCCCTCGCATGACGGCTCGACGGTGAACGTGATCACGGCGCTGGCGCCCCTGCCGCATCCGCGCTTCTCGCGCTTCTTCGCCCAGATCAAGCAGGATCTCGGCTTCGGCATCTATGTGCCTGATTGCGACACCACCGCCTGCTCGTTCTCGGCGGCGACGCAGGCCGGCAGCGAGCATCCGATCCTCAAGCAGCCGCTCCTGGATTTCTACCGCGGCTACCAGGTGCGGAGCGGCGCGAACGAGCCGCGCGTTACCGTGCCGCTCAACGACAATATCGATTACGAGGGCGGCGTCGTCACCTGGATCGACAACCTCGCCGGCGACCGCCCCTATGGCAACGACCTCGACCCGACGCTCAATCTCGACATCCTCGAGGTCAGCTTCCGCAACCTCAAGCGCTGGCGGATTCTTGAAACCCCGCAGCGATTGGAGACGGTGCACCGCATCATCGACTTCCAGCGGCGATTGGTGGAAAGCGGCGCGTTCAGGAAGCCGCGCTCGCATATCTATTATCTGCCGGAGCTCTACTCGGCCTATTTCGGCCGCTGCTACGCCGCCTTCATCGCGCTGCCGCTAGCGGCGCAGCGCGTGATCGACCCTGGCGGGGCGTTCGCGATGATCCGCGCGCAGGTGCTGCTCTACGTGCAGCAGGAATTGATCGCCTATGAGATGAACGCGTTCGATGCCGCGCTGGCGCTGATGGCGCTGGCGCATCTTGGCGCCGAGGTCGCGACCTTTGCGCCGGCGCTGCACTGCATCGTCGCGAGCTTCGGCGAGGGCGGCAGGCGCTCCCCGTACAAGGCCTATGAGTGGAACAAGATGAAGACGCCGACGCGGATCCTGGTCGGCGGGCCCGAGGTGACCTCGGCCTTCGTGCTGATGGCGCTGGCGCTGGCGAGGCGGCGAATGGCGAGTGGCGAGTAGCGAATGGGGAACGTGGCGCATGGTGGACCTTCCCCTATTCGCCACTCGCTATTCGCCATTCGCCGCTGATGACGCGAAGTTGAAAAGGCTGCGGCGTTCGCGCTACTGGTTTGCTTGCCCGAATCTCCGCACAATTGCTCGCCAATCCGTGAACCTGCCGATGCGATCGCTGCTCCTCACCGCCGCCCTCCTGCTGTCGCCCGCGCTGGCGCAGGCCGCCGAGATCACCGGCGTGCCGAAGATCCGCGAGGGCGACCAGATCCAGATCGGCACCACTCGCATCCGCCTCGGCGGCATCGACGCGCCCTCCACCGACCAGCTCTGCCTCAACACCCACGGTGAGCGCTGGACCTGCGGGGTCGCCGCGCGCGACGAGCTGATCAAGCATGCCGGCGGCAAAAGCTGGACCTGCCATACCCGCGGCACGACCGACCGCCGCGGCCGCGTCCTGGCGCGCTGCGAAGTCGAGGGGCAGGACATCCAGAGATGGCTGGTCGCCAATGGATGGGCGCTCGCCTATACGCGCTTGACGCACGATTATGAGGCCGACGAGAAAGCCGCGCGCGAAGCCAAGGCCGGGATGTGGCAGGGCGCCTTCATCGCGCCCTGGGACTGGCGCGTCCGCAACAAGAAGACGCCGATTTTGGGCGCCGTGAAGCCGCCGGAGAACGCCCGCAGCATCCTGCTCGCCTCCGCGTCCGGCCCCGTCGCGCCCTCGCCCGACTGCACCATCAAGGGCAACGTCAACACCTCGGGCGAATGCATCTATCACACGCCGCAGAGCCGCTGGTACGCCAAGATCCAGATGAAGATCGCCAAGGGCACGCGCTGGTTCTGCTCGGTCGAGGAGGCCGAGGCCGCCGGCTGCCGCGAGACAAGGCGGTGAGCAGGCTCTGGATTCTTGTTTTGACGCGTTTTCTTCACGCGAACCGGTGTCCACTTCGCTCGAAAACGCTTTAGACTAGCCGCGCAACCTCGGTTCGAGAGCGCGGCACAGTGACAGAGCTCGACGACAAGGCGCAACCTTCGGCGCGGCGGGGACGGGTCCGGCGCATCCAATTGCTGCTGGCGCTGACGGTCGCGATCTACGCGCTTGCCGCCTATCTGGTGCTGCCGGCGCTCTGGACCCATCACGAGCACCAAAAGGGTCTTGCCAACCTGCCGATGG
This sequence comes from Bradyrhizobium sp. Leo170, assembly GCF_004296405.1. Lineage (GTDB taxonomy): Bacteria > Pseudomonadota > Alphaproteobacteria > Rhizobiales > Xanthobacteraceae > Bradyrhizobium. The sequence goes on along the minus strand of NZ_PSRR01000151.1, from coordinate 16,240 downwards.
TGACGCGCACCGCGCAGGGGATTCCCGGCGATCCCCTGAATATCGGATTGATCGGCGACAAGTATGACGTGGTCTGCGCCATGCATGCCGCCGGCTGGTATCCCGCCGATCCGATCACGCTGAAATCATCGATCGAGATCGTCGGCAGCGTGCTGCTCGACCGCCCCTACCGCGACGCGCCGGTCAGCAATCTGTTCTATCTCGGCCGCCGCGAAGACCTCGCCTTCGAGAAGCCGATCGGAAACAGCGCCGATCGCCGCAACCATGTCCGCTACTGGCAGGTGCTCGACAAGGGCGAGGAGGGCCGGCCGGTGTGGCTCGGCGCCGCCACGCAGGATCGCAGCGTCGGCGTCAGCCACTATACCGGCGCGATCACGCACCACATCGGTCCCGACCTCGACGCCGAGCGCGCCCTGCTCACGGCCGACCTGGAAAACGCCCACATGGTGACGGCAAAATATCAGGTCACCGGCATCGGGCCTACTATCGCGGGCCGCAACGGCGGCGGCGACCTCTATTACACCGACGGCGAGATCTGGATCCTGACGCTGGTGGAAGCATGCAAGCCGCGCGACGGCCCGGCGACGACGATCCCGAGCCCGCCCGCGGTCGAGATCAAGGATCAGATCTGGCATGCGGTCGCCAACGCGATCGGAAAATAACGTGATCACACGTCATTGCGAGGAGCGAAGCGACGAAGCAATCCATGCCGCCGCAAGTGGCGAAATGGATTGCTTCGCTTCGCTCGCAATGACGGCGTCGATCAAATATGATTGTCGCTCTTGAATCTCCCGTCGCCATCCTGCATTCACAGCCTGTCTCCGTGACGCAGCCATAAGGAACCCAACAATGACCGTTCGCGCGGGCCGGGAATTTCTGGCCATCCCCGGCCCCACCACGATGCCCGACGAGGTGCTGCAGGCGATGCATCGCCCGGCGCTCGATATCTACTCGGCAGAGATGGTCGAATTGACCGAGAGCCTGCTGCGCGATCTCTCAACGCTGTTCGCCACGAAGGGCAAATCGTACATCTATATCGCCAACGGCCATGGTGCCTGGGAGGCCACGCTCTCCAACGTGCTGTCGCGCGGCGACAAGGTGCTGGTGCTGGAGAGCGGCCGCTTCGCGATCGGCTGGGGTCTTGCCGCATCCGCGATGGGCGCCGAGGTCGAAGTGTTGAAGGGCGACTGGCGCCGCGCGATCCGGCCCGCGGAAGTGGAAGAGCGATTGCGGCGCGACAGGGAGCACACGATCAAGGTGATCCTCGCGGTGCAGGTCGACACCGCCTCCGGCGCCTATAACGACATCGAAGCGATCGGCAAGGCGATCAAGGCGAGCGGCCATCCGGCGCTGTTCATGGTCGATACCGTGGCTTCGCTCGGCTGCATGCCGTTCGAGATGGACGCCTGGGGCATCGACGTTGCGATGTCCGGCTCGCAGAAGGGCCTGATGACGCCGCCGGGTCTCGGTTTCGTCGCGGCGAACGCGCGCGCGCAGGAGGTGCACAAGCGCGCCAATCTGCGCACGCCCTATTGGGACTGGACCGAACGCGAAGGCACCGAGCACTATCGCAAATATGCCGGCACCGCGCCGGTGCATCTGTTGTTCGCCTTGCGCAAGGCGATCGACATGCTCACCGCCGAGGGGTTGGAGAATGCGCATCTGCGCCACCGCCTGCTTGCGGAAGCCGTGCGGCGTGCCGTGGCGGTATGGGCCGAGGGACAGGTGCTCGGCTTCAACATCACCGAACCCGCCGAGCGCTCGAACACGGTGACGACAGTCACCATGAACGGCCACGACCCGGCGGCGCTGCAGCGCTATTGCAAGGAGAAATGCGGCGTCGTGCTCGGCACCGGCATCGGCGACCTGCAGGGCCAGGCCTTCCGCATCGCCCATATGGGCCATGTCAACGCGCCGATGATTTTGGGCACCCTCGGCGTGGTCGAAGTCGCGCTCAACGCACTCGGCATTCCCCACGGCAAGGGCGGAACCGAGGCCGCGATCGAATGGCTCGGCGAAAGCGTGCGAGCCGATTGACCTTGTAGCCCGGGTGAAGCGCAGCGTAACCCGGGGTTCTCTCACCACCTGCAGCGACGGTCCCGGGGTTGCGCTGCGCTCCACCCGGGCTACGGTTCGCGCATCTGGCAATCCTCGCCTGCGTCCCGATATAAGGCATAGCCTTTGAAACGGAACGAGGACCGAGTGGACCAATCCGCCACCAAGAAACCTGCCCACCCAGCGCCCGTCGCGCCGCGACGGCCGCATTCCTTCACGCGGCACGGCATCACCGTAACCGACGATTATGCCTGGCTGAAGGACCCGAAATGGCAGGAGGTGCTGCGCGATCCCTCGATCCTTGATCCTGACATCCGCAACTATCTCGAAGCCGAGAACGCCTATGCCGAGAGCCTGCTTGGCCACACCGCACCCTTGCAGAAGAAGCTGGTGGCGGAGATGCGCGGGCGGATCAAGGAGGACGATTCCAGCGTCCCCTCGCCCGACGGTCCATTCGCCTATTTCCGCAAATTCCGCGAGGGCGGGCAGCACGAGATGTTCGGCCGCATGCCGCGCGACGGCGGCGAGGCGCACATAGTGCTCGACGGCGACGAGCTGGCGAAAGCCTCCGAATATTTCAGGTTCGGCGGCAGCCGGCACTCGCCCGACCACAGGCTGCATGCCTGGAGCGCCGATACCAAAGGCTCGGAATATTTTTCAATCCGCGTGCGCGACTGGTCAACCGGCGCCGATCTCGACGACATCGTCGAGGAGACCGATGGCGGCGTGGTGTGGAGCGCGGACGCGAAGAGCTTCTTCTACGTCAAGCTCGATGACAATCATCGCCCGATGCAGGTCTGGCGCCATCGGCTCGGCACCAAACAGGCCGACGACGTGCTGGTCTATGAAGAGCAGGATTCCGGATGGTTCACCCATCTGCATGAGAGCGCGAGCGGACGCTTCTGCGTGATCGCGGGCGGCGACCATGAGACGTCGGAGCAGCGGCTGATCGATCTCAGAAATCCCGAGGCGCCGCCGCGGCTGATCGCCGAGCGCGAAGAGGGCGTGCAATATTCGATCGCCGATCGCGGCGAAGAGCTGTTCATCCTCACCAATGCCGATGACGCGATCGACTTCAAGGTGGTGACGGCGCCGCTTGGCGCTCCCGAGCGCAAGAACTGGCGCGACCTGATCCCGCATCGCGAAGGCATCTACATCATCGACCTCGAGCTTTTCTCCGGCCACATGGTGCGGCTCCAGCGTGCCAATGCGCTGCCGGCGATCGTGATCCGCGATCTCGAGACCTGCGAGGAGCATGCGATCGCCTTCGACGAGGCCGCCTATTCGCTCGACACCATGGGATCCTACGAATTCGAGACGACGAACCTGCGCTTCTCCTATTCGTCGATGACGACGCCGTCGGAAGTCTACGACTACGACATGACGAAGCGGACACGGGTGTTGCGCAAGCGCCAGGAGATTCCCTCCGGCCACGATCCGGCCGACTACGTCACCACGCGCATCATGGCGACCTCGCATGATGGCGCAGAGGTCCCGGTCTCGATCCTGCACCGCAAGGATTTCGTCCGCGACGGCTCGGCGCCGCTCCTGCTCTACGGCTACGGTTCCTACGGCATGGCGATGCCGGCCTCCTTCAGCACCAACCGCCTGTCGCTGGTCGACCGCGGCTTCGTCTATGCGATCGCGCATATCCGCGGCGGCGCCGACAAGGGCTGGGGCTGGTATCTCGACGGCAAGCGCGAGAAGAAGACCAACAGCTTTGATGATTTCGCGGCCTCTGCCCGCGCGCTGTGTGAGGCAAAGTACACGAGCACAAAACGCATCGTCGGCCATGGCGGCTCGGCCGGCGGGATGCTGATGGGAGCGGTCGCGAACCGCGCCGGCGAATTGTTCGGCGGCATTGTCGCCGAAGTGCCCTTCGTCGACGTGCTCAACACCATGCTCGACGACACGCTGCCGCTGACGCCGCCGGAATGGCCGGAATGGGGCAACCCGATCGAGAGCGAGAAGGACTTTCGCACCATCCTGTCCTATTCGCCCTACGACAATGTCGCAGCGAAAGACTATCCCGCGATCCTCGCCATGGGCGGATTGACCGATCCCCGCGTCACCTATTGGGAGCCGGCGAAATGGATCGCGCGATTGCGCACAACCATGACCGGCGGCGGCCCGGTCCTGCTCCGCACCAATATGGGCGCGGGCCACGGCGGCGCGTCGGGACGCTTCAACCGGCTCGATGAAATCGCGATCGTGTATGCGTTTGCGCTGTGGACGGTGGGGATGGCGGACGCGGTGGCGTAGATATCGTAGGGTGGGCAAAGCGAAGCGTGCCCACCTTCTCCTGCACCGAGCGTGGATGGTGGGCACGCTGCGCTATGTCCACCCTACGCGTCTGAGATGAGCCTCCGCTCCGCTCCCTCCCCACGTCGTCTCGGGCTTGCGCGCCGCGGCGAAGCCCCTTGGCGAAGCCGGGACCCGGAACCCATAACCACCAAACCTCTTTCTTGAATCCGGCTGTAACTCCGAGTCTTCGTCACCAAAACCGCCTGTGCTTATGGGTCCCGGCTCGCGCTTCGCTTGGCCGGGACGACGGCGGAGTTTGAAGCGCAAACGAGGACGACAACTGAGAAGGAGAGGAGGCCCGATGCCGCGCTACACCAAGACGGATTTTCCTGTCGACAACATCAGGCGCTTTCTCGAGCCCGGGCCGATCGTGCTGGTCTCCTCCGCGCACAGGAATGAGACCAACATCATGACCATGGGCTGGCACATGATCATGGAGTTTCAGCCCTCGCTGGTCGGCTGCTACATCTGGGACGCCAACCATTCCTTCGAATTGATCCGCCGCAGCAAACAATGCGTGATCAACGTGCCGACCGTCGAGTTGGCGCCGACGGTGGTCAGGATCGGCAACAGTTCCGGACGCGACATCGACAAGTTCGCTCTGACGCCCAGGCCCAGCGAGCTGGTGCGCGCGCCGTTGATCCAGGAGTGTTACGCCAATTTCGAATGCCGGCTGATCGATTCAAGCCTGATCCGGAAGTACAGCCTATTCGTGGTGGAAGTGGTGAAAGCGCACGTCGCGACCTCGCCGAAATATCCGAAGACCATCCACTATCGCGGTGACGGCGAGTTCATGATCTCCGGCGAGAACACGCGCAAATATCGCAAGCTGTTCAAGCCAGAGATGTTGTAGCGGCAAGACCATTCGGGCGGCGGCAGCGCCGCCCGAATGTCCGCCATCCTTACGGATTCGTATAGGCCGTCTTCACCGTCGTGTAGAACTCGGCCGCGTATTTGCCCTGCTCGCGTGGACCATAGCTCGAACCCTTTCGGCCGCCGAACGGGACGTGATAGTCGACGCCGGCGATCGGCAGGTTGACCATCACCATGCCGGCCTCGGCGTTGCGCTTGAAGTCGCTGGCGTATTTCAGACTGGTGGTGCAGATGCCGGCCGATAAACCGAACTCCGTATCGTTTGCGGTCGCCAGCGCCTCGGCGTAGTCATTGACGCGAATGACGCCCGCGACCGGTCCGAAGATCTCCTCGCGCGCGATCCGCATCTTGTTGGTCACCTCCGTGAACAGCGCCGGCTGCAGATAGAAGCCGGGCGCGTCGCGCTTCAGCCGCTCGCCGCCGAACACCAGCTTCGCTCCCTCATCCTTGCCGATCGAGAGATATTTCAGGTCCTGATCGAGCTGGTTCTGGTCGACGACCGGGCCGATATCGGTGCCGGCCTTCAGGGCGTCGTCGACCTTGAGGCCGCCCAGACGCTCGGTGAGCGCGGCGACGAACTTGTCATGAATGCCCTTGGTAACGATGAGCCGCGAGGCCGCCGTGCAGCGCTGGCCGGTGGAGAAGAATGCGCTGTTGACGGCACATTCGACCGCGACCTTCAGGTCGGCATCGTCGAGAATGACCAGCGGATTCTTGCCGCCCATCTCGAGCTGGAACTTCTTCATCGGCCGCGATGCCACGCAGGCTGCCGCGACCTTCTGGCCCGTCGCCACCGATCCGGTGAAGCTGATCGCGGCGACATCGGGATGTTCGAGCAGCGCGGCGCCGACCTCGGAGCCACGACCGATCACGAGATTGAGCACGCCTTTGGGCAGGCCGGCACGCTGCAGGATATCGACCAGCGCCCAGGTCGATCCCGGCACCAGGTCAGCCGGCTTGATCACGACCGTGTTGCCACAGGCGAGCGCGGGCGCGATCTTCCAGGCCGGAATCGCGATCGGGAAATTCCAGGGCGTGATCAGGCCGACGACGCCCAGGGCTTCGCGGGTGATCTCGACGTCGATGCCGGGCCGCACGGAAGAAAGCTTCTCGCCGGCCATACGCAGGCACTCGCCGGCAAAGAACGCGAAAATCTGTCCCGCGCGCGCGGCCTCGCCGATGCCCTCCGGCAGGGTCTTGCCTTCCTCGCGCGACAGCAAGCGGCCCAGCTCATCCTTGCGCGCCAGGATTTCGTCGGACGCCTTCTTGAGGATGTCGTAGCGGACCTGCGGCGTCGCACGCGACCAGGCGGGGAATGCCGCCTTGGCGGCGGCAACCGCGGCATCAAGCTGGGCGCGGGTGCCGCGCACGGCTTCGCCGACGACGTCGTTGGTATCGGATGGATTGACGTTGGGCGAACGTGCGCCGTCCGACATCCATTCGCCGTCGATCAGATTGTTGAACATCAGCATGGCTTTCCTCCGTCTTGATCGGGCTTGGTGCCAAAGATCGGTTTAAGAGTTCGAGCACGACTCGGAAACGTTTGGGCCGAGTTCATGCTCGAACAACGAAATCTAGCGTCCGTTCCTTTTCCGCCACGCCGCGAAATCGGTCAATGTCTGCGGATCGGTGGCGGGATAGAGGCCGAAGATGCCGCGGCCGTTGCGGACCTCCTCGGCGACGAAATCCTCGAATGCGGTCATCTCGAAGGTTTCCTCGGCGATCTCATCGGCCAGATGCGCGGGGATGACGATGACGCCGTCGCTGTCACCCAGGATCACGTCGCCGGGAAACACCGGCGCGTCGCCGCATCCGATCGGAACGTTGATCTCGATCGCCTGATGCAGCGTCAAATTGGTCGGCGCGCTCGGACGGTGATGATAGGCGGGAAAGCCGAGATTGGCGATCTCAGCGGAATCGCGAAAGCCACCGTCGGAGACGACGCCGGCGACACCGCGCTTCATCAGGCGCGTCACCAGGATGGCGCCGGCAGAGGCGGCGCGCGCATCCTTGCGGCTGTCCATCACCAGCACCGCGCCGGGCGGACAATCCTCGATCGCCTTGCGCTGTGGATGCGAGCGGTCGCGGAAGACGTCGAGCTTGTTCAGGTCTTCGCGCGCCGGCATGTAGCGCAGCGTGAAGGCTTCGCCGACCATGGTCGGCTGGTCCGGGCTTAAGGGGTGGACGTCCTGGATGCACTGGACGCGGAAACCGCGCTTGTACAGCGCGGTGGCGACGGTGGCCGTGGAGACGGTTTTCAGCTTGTTGCGGGTGGCGTCGCTGAGTTTGGACATGTCTGCTCGCTTTCTGGTTCGTCATTCCGGGGCGGTCGCGACAGCGAGCGAACCCGGAATCTCAAGGTTCCGGGTTCGCGCTTCGCGCGCCCCGGAACGACATGGAGTTAGTAGATCGATGGCTCGTCGACCGGCTTACCAAAACCGGTCTCCAGAAAATCGAAATCGCAGCCTTCGTTGGCCTGCTTGATGTGGCGTGAGAACATCCAGCCATAGCCGCGCTCGTAGCGGCGCTCCGGCGGCTTCCAGGCGGCGCGGCGACGTTCGAGCTCTTGCTCCGGCACATCGAGGGTGATGCTGCGGGCGGCGACATCAAGGGTGATGCGGTCGCCGTTCTGCACCAGCGCGAGCGGGCCGCCGACGTAAGCTTCCGGCGCCACATGCAGGATGCAGGCGCCGTAGCTGGTGCCGCTCATGCGCGCGTCCGAGATCCGCACCATGTCGCGCACGCCCTGCTTCACGAGTTTTGTGGGGATTGGCAGCATGCCCCATTCCGGCATGCCCGGTCCGCCCTGCGGCCCCGCATTGCGCAGGATCAGCACATGGTCGGCGGTGACGTCGAGGTTGGGATCATCGACCGCCTTCTTCATCGAAGGGTAATCGTCGAACACCAGCGCCGGGCCGGAATGCTTCAGGAAGCGCGGATCACAGGCCGAGGGCTTGATCACGCAGCCGTCGGGGGCGAGATTGCCCTTGAGCACCGCGAGCGCCCCCTCCTTGTAGATCGGGTTCGCGACGCTGCGGATGACGTCGTCATTATAGACTTCGGCGCGGGCGATATTCTCCCCCAGCGTCCTGCCGGTCACGGTCAGGCAGTCGAGATGCAGATGATCCTTGATCCGGCTCATCAGCGCCGGCAGCCCGCCGGCATAGAAGAAATCCTCCATCAGATAGAGATCGCCGCTCGGGCGGACATTGGCGATGACAGGCACCTCGCGGCTCGCCTTCTCGAAATCGTCGAGGGAGATGTCCTGGCCGGCGCGGCGCGCCTGGGCGATCAGATGGATGATCGCATTGGTCGAGCAGCCCATCGCCATCGCGACCGTGATCGCGTTCTCGAACGCTTTCCGCGTCTGGATCTGTTGCGGGGTCAGATCCTCCCAGACCATCTCGACGATGCGGCGGCCGCACTCGGAGGCCATGCGGATGTGACCGGCATCCGCCGCTGGGATCGAGGAGGCGCCCGGCAGCGTCATGCCGACGGTTTCGGCGATCGCGGTCATGGTGGAGGCGGTGCCCATGGTCATGCAGGTGCCGTAGCTGCGGGCGATGCCGGCTTCCATGTCGACCCAGTCATCATCGGAAATCTTGCCGGCACGCCGCTCGTCCCAATATTTCCAGGCGTCCGATCCCGAACCCAGCGTGCGGCCCTTCCAGTTGCCGCGCAGCATCGGGCCGGCCGGCAGATAGATCGTGGGCAGGTTCATGGAGGTGGCGGCGAGCAACAGCGCCGGCGTGGTCTTGTCGCAGCCGCCCATCAGCACGACGCCGTCGACCGGATGGCCGCGCAGCAATTCTTCAGCGTCCATCGCCAGCATGTTGCGATAGAGCATGGTGGTCGGCTTCAGGAACGATTCCGACAGCGACAGCGCCGGCAGTTCCATCGGAAAGCCGCCCGCCATCAGCACGCCACGCTTGACGTCGTCGACGCGGCTCTTGAAATGCATGTGACAGGGCTGGGCGTCCGACCAGGTGTTGATGATCGCGATCACCGGCCGGTCCTTCCACTCCTCCGGCGCATAACCCATCTGCATGGCGCGCGAGCGGTGGCCGAAGGCCCTGAGATCATCGGGCGCGAACCAGCGCGCGCTGCGGAGTTGGTCGGGACGCTTCCTCTTGTCGCTCATGTCTGGGTGCCCCACTTCTGGACAGTGTTCCGCTCGATGGTGCGGAAGATCAGGTTTTCGACGATCAGGCCGATGATGATCACCGTCAACAATCCGGCGAACACGGCAGGAATGTCGAGCAGGTTGCGGTTCTCAAAGATGTACCAACCGAGCCCCCCCTGTCCCGACGACACGCCGAACACCAGTTCCGCGGCGATCAACGTACGCCAGGCAAAGGCCCAACCGATCTTCAGCCCGGTCAGGATCGAACTGAAAGCCGCCGGGATCAGGATGCGCGCCACATAGGGTAGTCCACGCAGGCCATAATTGCGGCCGACCATGCGCAGCGTGTTGGATACGCTCTTGAAACCGGCATGGGTATTGAGCGCCACCGGCCACAGAACGGAATGAATCAGCACGAACACAAGACTGCCATTGCCAAGCCCGAACCAGATCAGCGCAAGCGGCAAGAGCGCGATCGCCGGCAGCGGGTTGAACATCGCCGTGATCGTCTCGAGGAAATCCGTGCCGATGCGGGTCGAGATCGCGAGGATGGTCAAGATCGAGGCCAGGGCGATGCCGGCGGAATAACCCATAAACAGTACTTTTAGCGACGCCCAGGCCCGCATCGGGATGGTGCCGTCGCGCACCTTCTCGAACATGGTGACGACGGTGTCATGGAAGGTCGGGAACAGCAGGGGATTGTCGAGCAACAGACCGTAAGCTTCCCACGCTGCCGCCAGGAGAACAATGATGAGCCCCTTGCGCACAAATCCGTCGTTCCAGAGCAGCTCCCACACGCTCAGCTTGCGCTCGACCTCGCTTGCGGCCGGCGCGGCCACTGCATTGCCCTCGCGCAGCAGGATCGTTGCTTCTCCCATCGCGCCCCTCCTTCAGCGTGCGGTTGCTGCTTCAGCGAACAGCAGATCGTGGATCTGCTTCTCCAGCCGTGCAGCGCTGCCGTCTTCGCTGGAGACGCGGTCGACGTCAGCGACCTCGGCCTTCACCCGCCCCGGATGCGGCGACAGCAGCAGGATGCGGTTGCCGATCTTGATAGCTTCCGCGATTGAATGGGTGACGAACAGCACGGTGAACTTGGTCTCAGACCAGAGCAGCAGCAATTCGTCCTGGCAAGTCCGACGCGTCAGCGCATCCAGCGCCGCGAACGGCTCGTCCATCAGCAGAATGTCCGGCTCCATCGCCATGCCGCGCGCGATCGCGACGCGCTGCTTCATGCCGCCGGACAGCGTATGCGGATAGTTATCGACCACGCGAGTCAGCCCGACCTTCTCGATATAGGCCCGCGCCTTCGCTTCGGCTTCCTTGCGAGGCAGCCGCCGCGCGGTCAGGAGCGGAAACATCACATTCTCCAGCACGGTTTTCCACGGCAGGAGTTGATCGAACTCCTGAAAGATCATCATCCGATCGGCGCCTGGCTCGACGATCTCGCGACCGTCAATCCGCATCTTGCCCTCGCTGGGCTGCAAGTACCCGCCGACCGCCTTCAGCAGCGTGGATTTGCCGCAGCCGGACGGCCCGAGCAGCACGAAGCGATCGGAGCGATCGACCGTGAAGGAGACGCGTTCGGTCGCCGTGATGACCGCGTTCGACGTCTTGTAGCGCAGCGTCACATCGGAGACGTCAAGGAGCGGCGCCATGGGATCAACTGCCCTTCAAGTCATGCGCGACCGGCAGGTAATAGTCGGTCCACGCCTTGGGCTGCGTCTTCAGCGTGCCCGTCCTGAAGAGATGGTTGGCGAATTTCATGGTGCCCTGCGGCTCCAGATTCCACTCCATCATGCCGGGCTCCTTCAGCCAGGCCAGCAAATCTTCAACTGACGTCTTGTCGCCAGTGATCTCCTTGTAGATTTCGACCGCGAGCTTGGGATCGCTTCGGATCAGGTCATGCGCCTCCTTGGTCGCCAGCCGCACGGCCTGGATGATTTTTGGATTGGCGTCGGCGAATTTCGTCGTGGTGAAGAATTGCGCCTGGCTAAGCGGGCCGCCCATCACGTCAGGCGAGTTCAGCACGACATGCGCGCCCGGCACATTCTTCATCTCAAGGAAGGTAAAGGGAGGGATCGAGAAATGACTGCGCACCTCATGCTGCGGATTGGACATTGCTGCATAGGCATCGGGGTGGCCGAGCTGCACGGTGTTGGGATCGAGCTTCGACCATTGATCCGGGCCGAACAACTCGCCGGCCGCGATCTGCAGCACGATGGCCTGCGTCGAGACCTTCACGGTCGGCAACGCGATTTTATCGTTCGGCCCAAAATCCTTCAGCGACTTGATGTTGGGATCGCGGCTGATCAGCGTCATCGGCTGCGCAGAAGTGGCGACAATGCCTTTCACGCCGCCGCGGGTACGATCCCATAGCAGCAAGAGATTGCCGGTGCCAGTATTGAGGATGTCGACGCCGCCCGCAAGCAGCGCATCGGTCTGCGCGCCGCCGCTGGAGAACGTCAGCCATTTGGTGGTGACGCCGGGCACGCCAAGCGCCGCGGCATGTTTCTCGATCAGCTTCTGCTTCTCGATAATGTGGCTCGGAATATAGAAGATACCCGGCTGCCGCGACAGGGCGATTTCCGTCTTTTGCTGCGCCAGTGCCGCCGGTCCCTGCAGCAAACCAACCGCCACGGCGGCGCTCGCAAGCGTCCGCCACATCATCCTGTTCATTACGCGTTTCCTCTGAGGGTTGCGGATTGACCACCCCTGGGAGATGCACTAATGTATTAGTGCATCGTTGGCAAGCCTCTCGCCGGGCGTAACGGCAATTCAAATGGATCAACCCGCAATCGGCCAGCGTCGTGTCGTCCCGCGATCGAGCGGGCTGCTCGACCGCGACCGTCAGGCGGCGCCGCAGGTGTTTGAGCGCCTGCGCGGCATGATCATCGCGCTGGAACTGCCGCCGGGCTCACCGCTGTCGCGCGCCGCGCTGGCAGAACAGTTCGGGGTGTCCTCGACGCCCATCCGCGACGCGCTGAAGCGGCTCGAGGAGGAAGGTCTCGTCGAGGTGTTCCCGCAATATGCGACGGTCGTCAGCCGGATCGACCTGCGCCGCGCGCAGCAGGCACATTTCCTGCGCCAGGCGCTCGAGCTGGAGATCGTGCGCGTGCTTGCGCTGAAACCGGACGAGGCGCTCGTCGCCCAGTTCAACTCAACCATCGCGCGGCAACAGCAGTTTGCAAAGGCCGGCGCCTTCGAGAAATTCATGGCCGCCGACAACGAGTTCCACGCGCAGCTCTACGAGGCCGCCGACAAGCAAGAGCTCTGGGCTCTCATCCGCAGCCGCAGCGGGCATATCGACCGGTTGCGCCGGCTGCATCTGCCCTCGCCCGGCAAGGCGCAGGATATCGTCCGCCATCACAAGCTGATCGCCAAGGCTATCGCCGGCGGTGAGCCGGAGGAAGCGCAAAAACATCTGCGAACCCATTTGTCGGGAACGCTGAGCGAGCTCGCGCAGATCCGCGCGCGGCATCCGCACTATTTCAACGACTGATGCGCGGCGCGTAGGCGTCGAACTGATTTTTCTTCGAATTGTCATCCCGCTTTGGCTCTTTGTATGAGCATGATCTTTTTCGGGAAACCGATTTCCACTTTTCCGGATCATGCTCTAGCATCAGTCGCCCGAGCCGGGATGACACCCCGTCGCTTGGTCCGGACAGAGGAAGGCCGCGACCGCACAGATGACGCTCACAACCAGACTCGCCGTCGCCATGATTGCGCTGGTTGCGATCGCAGTGGGCGCGGTCGCATGGCTGAGCTATCGCAACCTGGAACAGGCATTCGTGCCGCGCGTGCTCGACCGGATCGAGACCCATTCGCGCTTTGTGGCGGGCGACCTGACTTCCTATGCCGACAGCGCGCGCGCCGACATCGTGATCTTTCGCGATTTTGCCGCGGTGATCGGCATGATGCGAGCCCGTCTCAACGACGGGACGGATCCGGTCGATCATGTCAGCGAGGCGCTGTGGCGGGAGCGGCTGGAAAACCGCCTGGCCGCGCAGCTCGCGATCAAGCCGGCTTACGCGCGGCTGCGTTATATCGGCGTTGCCGATGGCGGGCACGAGATCGTCCGCGCCGACCGTTCAGGGCCGGACGGCGCCGTTCGCGCCGTGCCGGAGGCAGAGCTGCCGCGCGCCGGTGACGCGTCCTATTTCCGCGACACGCTCGCACTTGGTGTCGGCGGAATCTATGTCTCGCCGGTCGACTTGGACAAGGATGCCGGCGCGGCGCAGCCGGCGCCGATCCTGCGGGTGGCGACGACGGTGCCGGCGACCGACGGCAAGCCGTTCGGGATCATCCTGATCGAGATCGACATGCGGGGCGAGCTGGACCGCGTGCGGAGTTCGGTACGGCCCGGCGAAGCGGCCTATGTGGTCGACGGCCGGGGCAACTACCTCGTCCATCCCGACCGCACCCGTGAATTCGGCGCGCAGACAGGAGCCGATTGGCGGCGCGACTTTCCCTATCTGGCGTCGGCGCCGGGCACCACGCAGGCCTTCTCGCGCATGGTCGAAGGTGCGGGGGGACGGCCCAACGGCGTGGCGCTGGCGCCCGCGCTGCTCGTCGACAATCAATGGATCGCGGTGATCGAGACGGTTCCGAACGCCGTGTTCATGGCGCCGGCGGCGACGATCCGCAACAGCTCGATCGTCGTCGGCCTGCTCGCCGTGCTGGCCGCGGCGGGACTGGCGATCCTGATCGCGAGGTCGCTGATGCGGCCGATCCGGCAATTGACGGCGGCGATCGAGAGCGTCGCACAGAAGGGCACGGACGCAATTCCGGTCGACGCGCCGGGCGAGACCGGCGTGCTGGCGCGCGCCTTCGTGCGCGTGATCAATGAGGTGAACGCCAAGACGGTTGCGCTCGAGCGCGAGGTGGTCGAACATTTGCGGACCGAAGCCGCGCGGGACCGCCTGGCCGGGCGCGAGCGCCTGTTCAGCGCCGCGGTCGAATCCGCCAACGACGCCCTCATCACGCATTCGCTGGATGGCATCGTCACCGGCTGGAACCCGGCCGCGGAGCGGCTGTTCGGCTATACGGCGACTGAGGCGGTGGGCCGGCACATCTCGCTGATCGTGCCGCCCGACCGCGCCGCGGAGACAGACGACGTGGTGCGCCGGATCGGCTGGGGCGAAACGATCGCAAACAACGAGACCGTGCGGCTGCGCAAGGACGGCACACCGGTCGAGGTCTCGCTCTCGATCTCGCCGATCAAGTCGGCATCCGGCGCCATCATCGGCATCTGCAAGACCGCGCGCGACATGACCGAAAGCCGCAAGACGCAGGAGAATTTGCGCGAGAGCGAACAACTGGCGCGCGGCATCATCAACAGCGCGCTCGACGCCTTCGTGCAGATCGATCAGAAGGGCGTCATCCGCTACTGGAATCCGCAAGCCGCAAGCCTGTTCGGATGGCCTCACGAGGAGGCGCTCGGGAAGAACGTATTCGAGCTGCTCGGGCGGCCGGACGGCCCGCTCAGGGCGGCGCTGGGGGCCTTCCTGCAATCAGGCGGCGTACAGTTGCAACAGCCGCGCCGCGAGGTGCTGGCACGGCGGCGCGACGGCACGGAGTTCACCGCGGAACTGAGCATCGCCGCGCTGAAGACCCGCGACGGTTTCGTGTTCAACGGCTTCGTCCGCGACCTCACCGACAAGATCGCCGCCGAGGAGCGCATGAGGCAGGCGGAGAAGATGGAGGCCGTCGGCCAGCTCACCGGCGGCATCGCGCATGACTTCAACAACATCCTCACCGTCATCACCGGCACGATCGAGATCCTGGCCGACGCGGTGAAGAACGAGCCGCAGCTTGCCGCGATCACCAAGATGATCGACGAGGCGGCCGGGCGCGGCGCCGAGCTCACCCAGCATCTCCTTGCATTCGCC
The DNA here is from genome assembly GCF_004296405.1 of Bradyrhizobium sp. Leo170. Lineage (GTDB taxonomy): Bacteria > Pseudomonadota > Alphaproteobacteria > Rhizobiales > Xanthobacteraceae > Bradyrhizobium. The sequence goes on along the minus strand of NZ_PSRR01000151.1, from coordinate 997 downwards.
CGCAAGCAGCCGCTCGACCCACGCGAGATCGACGTCAACCTCCTGATCGTCGAGACCACCAAGCTGTTGCAGCGAACGCTCGGCGAGCATGTCGAGATTGAATCGATCTTCGAGGACGAGACCTGCCTTGCGGTCGTCGACCCCAACCAGCTCGTCACCGCAATCCTCAACCTCGCGCTCAACGCCCGCGATGCGATGTCCAATGGCGGCAAGCTCGTGCTCGAGACCGGCACCGTCTTCCTCGACGAAACCTACGCGAAACTGCAGGGCGACGTCCGGCCGGGGCGCTATGCCATGATCGCGGTGAGCGACACCGGCACCGGAATCCCCTCCGACATCATCGACAAGGTGTTCAACCCGTTCTTCACCTCGAAGGGTCCCGGCAAGGGCACCGGGCTCGGCCTGAGCATGGTCTACGGCTTCATCAAGCAGTCAGCGGGGCACATCAAGATCTACAGCGAGGAAGGCCACGGCACCACGGTCAAGATGTACCTGCCGCCTGCGACCCGCGCGACGGCCTCGATCGAGCCGACGTTCGCGGCCAGGCTCGAGGGCGGGAACGAGACCATCCTCGTCGTCGAGGACGACAAGCTGGTGCGCGACTATGTGCTGACGCAATTGCACTCGCTCGGCTATGTCACGCTGGCTGCCGCAAACGCCGCAGACGCGCTCGCCATCGCCCGCGCCGACCGGCCGTTCGACCTCTTGTTCACCGACGTGATCATGCCCGGCATGAACGGCCGCCAGCTCGCCGAGGAGATCCACAAGCTGAAGCCCGACGTGAAGGTGCTGTTCACCTCGGGCTACACCGAGAATGCCATCATCCATCACGGCCGGCTGGACGAAGGCGTGCTCTTGCTGGCGAAGCCCTATCGCAAGTCGGACATGGCGATCATGATCCGCAAGGCGCTCAGCGCATAGGGCTGCCAGCTCAAATGCGAAAGATGTTGCAATATCTCACAGCAAATAACGCTGTCGTCCCGGGCTTGACCCGGGA
>NZ_PSRR01000150.1 GCF_004296405.1 Bradyrhizobium sp. Leo170 | reverse complement strand
GCTATCAGAGCAGGTTTGAGGCGATGCTGATGCAACGAACAAAAGCAAGATTGTCGCTGTCCCTCGTCGCCGCACTGCTTCTCGCGTGGGCGTCGTCCATCGCACAGCAGGCGTCCGAGGGAGGCGCCGCGGACAATGAAATCCGCATCGGCAACGTCATGCCCTACACCGGCCCGCTGGCGGCCTTCGCGACGATCGGCAGGGCAGAGGCCGCCTATTTCGACATGGTCAACGAGCGCGGCGGCATCAACGGACGGAAGATCAAGTTCATCTCCGTCGACGACAGCTCCAATCCGCGCACTGCACTTCAGCAGACGCGCGACCTGGTCGAGAAGGAGAACGTGCTGCTGATGTTCGGCTCATTCGGCACGCCGAGCAATCTCGCGACCCGGACCTATCTCAACGACAAGAAGATCCCGCAATTGTTCGTCGCTTCGGGCGACGAGGAATGGGCAAATCCGAAGAAATTTCCGTGGAGCATGGGCTGGCAGCCGACCTTCCGCGCCGAGGGCCAGATCTATGCGAATTACATCCAGGCGTCCTATCCCGACCGCAAGATCGCCGTGCTCTGGCAAAACGATCAGTTCGGGCGCGATCTGTTCAGGGGATTGCAGGAAGGGCTCGGGGATACCGCCGGCATGATCGTCGCCGATCTCGCCTTTGATGCGTCCGAGACCTCGATCCAGGTGCAGATCAAGATATTGAAGGATTCCGGTGCCGACATATTGGTCTTCAACGGGGCACCGGCGATCGCCGCCCGCGCCATCCGCATTGCCGCCGACCTGGATTGGCATCCGGTCTTCATCCTCGACAATGCCTCGGCCTCGATCGCCAGCGCGCTGCGGCCGGCGGGACTGCAGAATGCGCTCGGCGTGATCTCGACATCGTTCCTGAAGGACGCCGACGATGCTGCATGGAAGGAAGACCCGCCGATCAAGGCATGGTCGGCCTTCATGGACAAGTACTATCCCGACGGCGACAAGGAGGACAGCTACGCCATCTTCGGCTACGCCGCGGCGGAGACCCTGGTCCAGGTGCTGAACCAGTGCGGCGATGATCTGTCGCGCGAGAACATCATGCGCCAGGCTGCGTCCCTGAAGAACTATCTCAGCCCGGTCGCGCTGCCGGGCATCGCGATCAACACCGGCCCGACCGATTTCCGCCCGATCAAGCAGATGCGACTGGTGCAGTTCGACGGCAATGTCTGGCAACCGATCGGCGACGTCGTCGAAAGCGCATTCTTGAACGGGCCGGGGGATAAGTGATTGCGCGGGACGAAATGCCGCTCCGTCGTCCCGGTCTGGAGCCAGAGCCCAACCTCTGAGCCAGTCGAGCTACTCAAGTTGACCAGCCGCCATCGATGATGTGGATCGCTCCTGTTGTAAACGCCGACTCATCCGAAGCAAGATATGTGACGAGAGCCGCGACCTCGTCGGGTCGACCAAGTCTCCCGAGCGGCTGCCGCGACGTAAAGCTCTGACGTGCTGCAGCATCGTCCAGCCCATCCTTCAGCGCCTGTGCCTTTATGCGCGCTTGCAGAGAAGGTGACTCGATAGTGCCAGGGCAAATGGCGTTGCAACGAATCTGATGGGATACGAAGTCTGCCGCAACGGATTTCGTCAGACCGATCACGGCCGCCTTGGAGGCGCCGTAGGCGCAACGGCTCGAGACACCTTTCACGCTCGAAGCAACGGACGCCATGTTTATGATGGAGCCGCCGCGGCCAGCTTCGATCATCGCGGGAAGAAACGCCCGGATGGTGCGATACATCGCTTTCACGTTCAATTCGAAGCTCAGATCCCAAGCGCTCTCCTCGCAATGCAGAATATCTCCTGCGTGCACGTAGCCTGCACAGTTGAACAAAACGTCGATCGGTCTGAGCGATTCGGCGAATTGCCTTACCTCGACCGGATCGAGCACATCCAGGCGATGAGTTCGGAGAAGCAAGCCGGGATCTGCATCTCTTCTCAGCTCGTCGAGCGCGACTTGGTCGATATCCGTCGCCCACACCATCGCCCCTTCTGCGGCAAGCATCATTGCGGACGCGCGCCCGATACCATTTCCGGCCGCGGTCACAACGGCGGTCTTTCCACCAAGACGTTTGCTCATCTTGCCCTCTTCCGAACGGCCGGCATTCTCAGCCGATCCTTTGATTTCCCGATCTGCCTTCGCATTGCTCCGAACCGGTTAGAGCGTTTTCGAGCGAAGTGGACACCGGTTCGCGTGAAGAAAACGCGTCACAACAAGAATCTAGAGCTTCGGTTCTGATTCCATCAGAACCGAAAATGCTCTAGGCAGGATCCTTCCTCGCTGCGGCGTCTAATTTGGCGAGCGGCGGCGCAAAGCGGGTGCGCGGTTCATTTTGCGGTAGACCCAGCAGGATGACTGCGGCACCGGCGGCAATCACCGACAGGACCAAGTAGCCGACGCTGCTATTGCCAAGGGCCTGCTCGGCATAGGTCTTGATCTGTGGCGAAAAGAACCCGCCCAGATTGCCCAGGGATACGATGAAGGCGATCCCGCTCGCCGCGCCGATGCCGCTCAGATATTGCGTCGGCAGACTCCAAAAGACCGGCTGCGACGAGGTCAGCCCCGGGACGGCAATACAGAAGGCGATCATCAGCAGAACCGGATTGTTGGTGAATCCGACGGCAGCCGATGCCAGAACGCCGGCGATGATCAGCACGGCAGCGACTTGGCGGTGATTCTCATGCTGATCGGCGTATGCGGTCGCAAGCAGCGTGACTATCGCCGAGCACAGCCAGGGAAGTGCCAGCAGGAGGCCGATCGTAAAGTCGACTTTGCCCCCCATGGCCGAGGCGAGCTTTGAAGGGAAGTAGAAAGAGAACGGCGAGGTGCCGATTTGGAAGCAGAAGTAGACCACGATAAAGGCGATAACCCGCACATCCCTGAGCACACCGAGGGCTGAGTGTTTCACCTGCCCCGCCTTGAGAGCTTCCTCCCGCGCGATTTCGTCGGACAGCGCCTTGCGCTCTGCCGGCGTCAACCAGGCCGCTTCCGCGGGCCGGTCGCAAAGATAGAAGAAGGCAATAAAGCCAACAACGACTGCGGCCATCCCCTCGACTGCAAGAACGGACTGCCAGTCCTTTAGACCCAACACCCCATCGAATTGCAGCAACAAACCGCTGAGCGGGCTCCCGAATACGAGTGAGAGGGGGACGCCGAGATAGAACAGGCCGGTCGCACGCGCTCGTTGCTTGGCCGGAAACCAGTAGGTCAGATAGAGCAGCACTCCCGGGTAAAAGCCAGCCTCCGCGACTCCGAGGAGAAAGCGCAGGACATAAAAGACGGTGTCCGAACGCGCGAATATCATCGCGGCGGAGATCAGTCCCCAGCTCACCATGATGCGCGCGAGCCAGGTGCGTGCGCCGACACGCGTCATGATGAGATTGCTGGGCACCTCGAACAGGGCATAACCGATAAAGAAAATGCCTGCTCCGAAAGCATAGGCAGCGTCCCCGATACCCGTATCGGCCTGATAGGCGAGCCTGACGAAGCCTATATTGACACGATCGAGGAATGCGAGGACAAGCATCAGCATGAGGAACGGCAGCAAGCGCCATGCGGATCGCTGGATCGCGCTCTCTAGCGGCGAATCCTGGGTATTCTGCAGCATCATCGGACCTCCCATTGTTTAAGCTTTGTTGTCTTCCGCAATGTCTCAATGCGGTTTGCGGCACTCGTCGCCGGGCCGCCTTCGCTTGACGAGATAGAGGTGCTCGCAGACGAGCACGGTTTCGTCGGACTGATTCAGCATCTCAACCGTTTCGACGACCACACCCACATCGGCGCGCTTGGCGTGGTCGCGCTTGGTCGTGATGCTTGCGTTGACGGTGATGGTGTCACCGATGAAGACCGGGCGAATGAACCGCAATCGGTCGTAGCCGTAGGACATTGCATGCGGGTTGATCGTGGACGCCGTCATGCCGATGCCGACGCTGAAGACCAGCGTTCCGTGTGCGATCCGCTGCTTGAAATCCTGCTTGGCGCACCATTCGGCGTCCATATGATGCGGGAAATTGTCGCCAGTCTGTCCGGCGTGGATCACAATGTCGGCTTCCGTGATCGTGCGGCCGAGGGTGCGGCGGCTGAAGCCGATCTGGTAATCCTCGAAAAAAAGCTCGCTCACGATCATGCGTGAAACTCCTTGACGTCCTCCCGACGCAGCAAGCGACGCCGCGAAGGCTCCTGCGCGCCATTATTCAAATATGGAAAGTATTTTCATATATGGAAGAATGTCAAGCGTCCCGAAAAAGCCGTCGAAAACGTCGGCGGCGCAGTCCGGCGGCAATCCGGTCGTGTGCTATTGTCGCCGCCCATCACGGGCCGCGGGTGAGCGATGACGAAGACACATGAGACGACGGAAGAGCTTTACAAGGCGCCTGCGCTGGACAAGGGCCTCGACATCATCGAACTCTTGTCGAGTACCGATGAGGGGCTCTCGCAGGCCGAAATCGCAAAGGCACTCGACCGTTCACCCAACGAGATCTACCGGATGCTGGATCGGCTGGTGCGGCGGTACTACGTCGTGCGGACCAGCGAAGATCGCTACGAACTGTCCCTGAAGCTGTTTGGGCTGGCTCATCGGCATCCACCCATGCGGCGCCTCGTAAGTCTCGCGCTCCCTGCGATGCGCCGCTTCACGCGCAAGGCGGAGCAGGCCTGCCACATGGTGGTTTATGACCGGGGCAGCGGAGTGGTGATCGCACAGACCGATGCTCCGGGATATTGGGGGCTCTCGATACGGGTGGGTTCGCATATCAGCCTGCTGAACACCGGATCGGGCCACGTCTTACTCGCCTTCGTGACTGAGACAGAGCGCAAGCTGATGCTCGACGAGCGAGTGCCTATTCCCGGCGAGACTTCACCGGAAAGGTTCGAGCAAATCATCGCAAAGGTGCGACAGCGAGGCTACGAGGTTCGTCCAAGCCAGCAAACGGCCGGAGTCACCAATATTTCCGTTCCCATTCTCAGCTCGACCGGAGTCCCGCTCGCGGCGCTTACCTGCCCGCATATTCGTCGTCTCGACCGCGACGATGCGCCACTGCGAGACGATATTCTCGCGATGCTGCTCACGACGGCAGGCGAGATTTCCGCTGCCGCGGGCGTAGCCTGAAGTCCGCCGACCTAGTGCCCTGCCAGTGGTTGCGGGTGCCCACCCGGTATTCGTCACGTCGGAGCTTGCCATTCACTTATAAGTACCATATTCATATAAGAATGATAGCCCCGGAGCGGATCAACCGCAGGGGTGCTTCTGCAGTCCGGCGCTGCGAGCGAGAACTTGTCCGTCAGAAGGTGGCCCGATGTCCGAAACGACGCTCCCCCTCGAAGGTCTTCTGGTCGTCGACTTGAGCCAGTTTCTATCCGGTCCCTATTGCTGCCTCCGCCTGCTCGACCTTGGAGCACGGGTGATCAAGGTCGAACGGCCGGAGAGCGGCGACCTGTCCCGTCGCCTGTATCTCAGCGACGCAGAGATCGGCGGTGACTCCACGATCTTCCACGCGATCAACCGCGGCAAGGAAAGTCTGGCCCTCGATCTCAAGGACCCGAACGATTTGGCAGCGCTGCGCACGCTCCTCGCGCGCGCGGACGTTGTGGTTCAGAATTTCCGTCCCGGCGTCATCGAGCGGATCGGGCTCGACTACAATGCCGTGAGAGCGCTCAATCCGCGCATCGTCTACGCGTCCATCACGGGTTACGGTAAGGAGGGGCCGTGGGTGCAACGCCCGGGCCAGGACCTGCTGGCACAGTCCCGGTCCGGCGTGATGTGGCTGAATGGCGACGATGCCCAAGGGCCGGTCCCTTTCGGGCTTGCGGTTGCCGACATGATGGCTGGCGCGACGATGGCCCAGGGTGTTCTTGCTGCCCTGGTCCGACGCGGCGTGACTGGTGAGGGCGCTCATGTGGAGACAAGCTTGCTTGAAGCGCTCATCGACTTCCAGCTCGAGGTGCTTACGGTACATCTGAATGACGGCGGACGACTGCCCAGCCGCTCCGCGCGTCGCAGCGCTCATGCCTATTTGGCCGCGCCATATGGTGTGTATCCAACCAAGGACGGGTTCCTGGCGATCGCGATGGCGCCGATCCCGAAGCTCGCCGACTTGCTCGGCCTGGATGCGCTCGCTCCCTATCGCGACGACCCGGCGAGCTGGTTCAATGACCGGGACGCTATCAAGACCATCATCGCCCTTCGGCTGGCCGAGCGAACCAGTAACGACTGGCTCTCGATCCTCGAGCCCGCCGACATCTGGTGCGCGAAGGTCCTGACCTGGCCTGAATTGCTGGAGAGTGAGGGCTTCAAGTCGCTTGATATGCTGCAAACCGTGTCGCGCGAGGATGTCAGCATCCGGACCACGCGCGTGCCGCTGCGTCTCGACGGCTTCAGGCCGAAGGGCGATCAGGCGGCGCCGAAGATCGGCGAGCATTCGGCCGCGCTTCGCCGGGAGTTCGGGCTGTGATCCATCTCAAGGGCATGACGTGGAGCCATCCGCGCGGCTACGATCCGCTGGTCGCGTGCTCGGAGATATGGCGACGGCGCAGCGGAGTGAACATCACCTGGGAGCAGCGTTCGCTTCAGGACTTCGAAAGCTTCCCGGTGATGGAGCTCGCCAACCGCTATGACCTGATTGTGATCGATCATCCGCATGTCGGGCAAGTCACCGAGGAGAAGTGCCTGCTGCCGCTGGATGTCACGGGCCGCGCGACGGAGCGGACTGTGCTCGAGGCCGCATCCGTCGGCCCGTCGTACCTTTCATATAGGTGGAATGGAAGACAATGGGCATTTCCGATCGACGCGGCCACCCAAGTCCAGGCGTTTCGACCGGACCGGCTGGCGCAAGCTCCGTCGGAGTTCACCGAAGTGATGGAACTGGCGCGGCGCGGGCGAGTGGCCCTCCCGCTCCGGCCGCCGCATTCCCTCATGCTGTTCTATACGCTCGCAGCGCATCTCGGCCAGCCATGCGGCATTGAACGTTCCCGGTTCGTGGATGCCGAGACGGGCCTCGAAGTGTGGCGCAGGATCCGCGAACTCGCCGAATTGATCGATCCCGCGGACCTCGACCGCGATCCGATCGCGGTGTTCGAAAGGATGGTCGATGATGCCTCGGAAATCGACTGTGTTCCGTTCATCTACGGTTACGTGTCCTACGCCCAGACTGCCTTTCGCCGACGACTGATCCGTTTCGCCAACATCCCGACGATCGGCTCGCGCAAGCCGATTGGCGCCGCGCTTGGCGGTACCGGAATTGCCGTTTCCGCCAAGACGCCGCACGCGATGCACGCGATCGATTTTGCCTATTGGGTCGCGAGCGCAGAGGTACAGCGTGGACCTTACGCCGCAGCCGGCGGCCAGCCCGGACATGCAAGTGCCTGGGACGATCCGGTCGTCAACAGCGCGACCGCGGAATTCTATCGGAGCACACGCGCGACGCTCGAGGGATCATATGTTCGGCCACGATACAATGGCTATATGGCGTTCCAGGCGGCTGCGTCAGAGCGGATCAATTCAGCGGTTAGAGCGCGCGAAAATGGTCTTGCATTGATCGGTGATCTCAATCGCCTGTTCGAGGCCGATCTTCCGATCGAACCCAAAGAGGCCGGCTGCTCGGGTCACGAAGAGCGGCGGCCTATTTCTTCCCAGCCTGTCCGTAATTCAGCAATCCGCCCTTGCTCTTCGGCGGATGCGCGCGCAGGCCTTCTTCGTTCGGCTCGGTGCCCCAGCCCGGCCGGTTCGGAATCACGAGGTGGCCGTCGACGATTTCAGGGACATGAGTGAACAGCTCATGATCCCAGGCGAGCCGGTCGATGTCGGTTTCCATGATCCGCAAATTCGGCACTGCCGCGGAGAAATGCGCGTTCATCATGGTGCAGAGGTGGCCGTAGAAATTGTGCGGGGCGACGTTGACCTCGAAATGCTCGGCGGCGTTCGCGATCTTCATCGATTGCCAGACGCCGTTCCAGGGCGTGTCGATGATCGCGACGTCCATCGCCTGTTCGGTGAAGTAGGGCAGGAATTCGCGCAGGCCCAATAGCGTCTCGCAGGATGAGATCGGATGCGGGCTCTGGCGGCGGATATAGCCGAGCGCCTGCGGGTTGAAGGTGTCGATCTCGACCCAGAACATGTCCATCTTCTCGATCGCCCGCAGGATCTTGAGATAGCCTTCGGTCTTGGCATTGAAGTTGAGGTCGAGCAGGAGATCGACATCGGGCCCGGCGCCGTCGCGGATCGCCTCCAGGTGCATGCAGAGATTACGCAGTACCGTGCGGTCGACATTGATCTCGGGCTCGAATGGCGAGCCGAAGCCCGGCCGCCAGCCCTGCGGCTTGCCGTCGGTATAGACGAAGATGTTGGTCTTCAGCGCGGTGAAGCGCTTCTCGCGCACCTCGCGGCCGATCGCCTTCACCCCGTCGATATCGGTGATGGCGGGCTTGTACCAGTCGGGATGGTTGATGCGCCAGGTCGCGCAATGCGACCAGTAGACCCGGATACGGTCGCGGATCTTGCCGCCGAGCAGCTCGTAGCAGGGGACGCCGAGCGCCTTTGCCTTGACGTCGAGCAGCGCATTCTCGATGGCGCCGAGCGCCAGCGCCACCACGCCGCCGGCGGCCGGCCGGGTCGCGGAGAACAATTCGGCATAGATGCGTTCATGCTGCAGCGCGTTCTTGCCGATGATCCGCGCCGACAGCCGCTCGATCGCGGCGGTGACACCGGGCGCGCCAAAACCTTCGTCGAACTCGCTCCAGCCGACGATGCCGTCCTCAGTCGTCACCTTGACGAAGTGGTAATTCCGCCAGCCGGCATCGCAGGCGAGCGTTTCGATGCTTCTGATGTTGGAGGTCTTGCTCATGGTTTCCTGCCCGGCGCTGTTGTTTCGTTGCGACCGATAACAACAATGGAACGGCCGGCGCGTCAATCACGGTCGAGGCAATCCAGATCGGCAGGTCGCGACTAGCTCTTTGGCGGAAACAGCATCGGCCGCTGCCGCGCGAAGGTCTGGCGTCCGCTCTTGAAACCCATGAGGACGTCAGGCAATTCCGCGATCGCGCCGCGGCCGCTGTCGGTATCGAGCACGATGATGTCGGCGGGATTGCCGACGCTGATGCCGTAATCGCGCAGGTTCATCAGGCGGGCAGGGAGGTCCGTCACCAGATCGAGGCAGGCGTCGAACTCGTTGACGGCGGCATGGGCGATATTGGCGTAAAAATTGGCCATCCGCAGCAGCGAGGCATCGCCGAACGGCGTGAAAGGGTTCTGCACATTATTGGTCGCCACTGAACACAGCACACCGTCGGCGGCGAGTTTGTGCGCGACGGTGAGCCCACGCGGCGCGTTGTGCGTCGCGTCGCGCCCCAGCAAATAGAGGTCGGTCGCGGGCAGCACGGTGACCGCAACGCCAGCCCTTGCCAGCCGTTCGGTCGCCGCCTTCAGCCGATCCGGTGGCAGCGCCGATAACTTGGTCGCATGGCCGATGGCAACACGTCCCTGATAATTCCGGCGTTCGGTCTGGCGGCACACTTCTTCCATGTGCCACCAGGACGGATCGAGGTCGAAGTCGAGATGCAGGTCGACGTCGACGTCGAACTCCTGCGCCAGATCGAAGATCTTCTCGATATGCGCGTTCGGATCGGTGTCCACATAGGGACAGCCGCCGATCGCCTCGCCGCCGTCGCGGAGCGCCGCGATCAGCAATTCCTCGGCGCCGGGATCGTTGGTCAGCCCTTCCTGCGGGAACACGCACGGGGAAATATCGATCGCCCAGGCATAATCGCGCTTCAACGCCTCGATCGCCTCGAAGCCGCGCAGGCCGATGCGCGGATCGATCTCCACATGCGTGCGCATCCGCATTGTGCCGAAGGTGATCGCGCGCTCGATCACACGCGCGCCGCGGGCATAGATGTCCTCGACGGTGAAATCGCGCTTCATCGCCGCCACCGCGCGGATCGCTTCGCTGACGCTGCCGTGGTCATGGGCGCAGCGGCCGAGCAGGCACGCCTTGTCGAGATGGATATGGGTGTCGACGAATCCTGACAGCACCAGTCTGCCGCCGAGATCGATTTCCGCCGCCTCGCAGATGAGGCGCGGTTCGATCGCTGCGATCCGGCCGCCGGCGATGCCGATATCGACCGGCGTGCTCGCATTTCGCGTGCGCGCGTTACGGAAGATGAGATCGAAGGCAGTTCGCATCGTCGCTAGCGTCCGCGCGCCGCCTTCGGCAGTTTCACGACGCGGCCACTCTCCGCCTCTTCGGCATAGGGCGCGAGAATGTCGAGCAGGTCGCGGCCGCGCTGCGGGACGGGAGCGACCAGCGCGCGGCCCGCCACCGAGTCCAGATGGCTGTGCATCAGGCTCATCACCTTGTTCTCGTCGCCCCTGACCAGCGCCGCGATGATCGCGCGATGTTCGTTGATCGCGCATTCCGAGGAATGCGGCCGGCTGAACAGCGACAGCGTCAGGCAGCAGCGATAGGCGATCTCGCTGACATAACGGATCAGGATCGGGCTGTTCGTCATGTGCGCGAGCAGGATGTGGAATTCGGTCGCGAGCCGGATCGAGACCGGGTCCGAGCCGCCGCGGGCGCGGTCCTCGGCATCGACATGGGCATTCAATTCCGCGATCTGCGCCTTGGTGAGCTTGCCGGCGAGCTGGCGCACCACGAGGCGCTCCAACTGAATGCGGACATCGAAGGCGTCGCGCGCATCCTGCCAGCTCGGCGTCGCCACCACCGCGATGCGGTTGCGGCGCAATTCGACCAGCCCCTCGGCCGCCAATTGCCCGAGCGCGTGGCGCGCGATCGTGCGGCTGACGCCGAAGCGCTCGCCGAGCGAATCCTCCGGCAATTTCGCGCCCGGCTCCAGCGCCTGCTCGATGATGGCGCGGCGGAGCGCACGGCAGATCACGCTGACCTTGTCGGAAGTCTCTGCCGTCTTGCTGGCCGCGCGCGGCGCCATCGGTTGGTCCCGTAAGTGCTTGCGGCCGCATTCTTAGCATAGGCGTCCAATAAGTGTGCGCAGGAATTGCATGCACTTTGATAGGCCGATTGCCTAAATTGAATCCGCTCGAGCGGTGTCGATTTCCCTGATCTCGTTGATTCCGCCGAAAAGTCCGGCTGGCATCTGGCTTGCATGCACTTTTTGCCGTGATGCGCATGCAAGCAAATTCCGAATTCTCGGGCGAGCCGGTTTCCTCCGGCAGCGCGCCGATTGCCATTGAACTGTCCGATGCCTCGGTGACGTTCGGCCGCGGCGACCGCGCGGTGCCGGCGCTATCGAAGACGACGCTGCGGATCAGCGAGGGCGAGTTCGTCGCGCTGGTCGGCCCGTCCGGCTGCGGCAAATCGACGATCTTGCGGTTGGCCAGCGGCCTGGTGCAGCCGACCACCGGTGTCGTCATCGTCGGCGGCCGCGAGGTGGCGGCACGCGCGATGCGGGTCGGCATGGCCTTTCAGAATCCGACCATGCTGCCGTGGATGACGATCGAGCGGAACATCATGCTGCCGCTCAAGATCGTCGAGCCGTTCCGCTCAAAATTCCGGAAATTGCGCAAGACCGAATTCCGCGACAAGGCCAACGCGCTGTTGGAGCAGGTCGGCCTGAAAGGTTTTGGCGGCCGTTTTCCCTGGCAGCTCTCCGGCGGCATGCTCCAGCGCGCCAATCTATGCCGCGCGCTCATCCATGAGCCGCGCCTCTTGCTGCTCGACGAGCCGTTCGGCGCGCTCGACCAGTTCACGCGCGAGGAGTTGTGGTCGATCCTGCAAGGGCTCTGGATGACGCACAAACCGACGGTGCTGCTGGTCACCCACGATCTGCGCGAGGCCGGCTTTCTCGCCAGCCGCATCTGCGTGATGAGCGCGCGTCCCGGTCGCATTCTCGACGACAGCCATGTCGGCTTTGCCCGGCCGCGCACGGTGGCGATGACCTTCGAGCCTGATTTCGTCGCGCTGAACCAGAAGCTGCGCGCGATGATCGTCGATGCGCGCAGTGCGGTGCAGGAAGGAACGGCCTGAAATGTCTGCACTCGATATCAGGCAGAAGGCGTGGTCAGCGGCGCTGATCGTGCTGTTCTTCGTCGCCTGGGAATTGTTCTGCCTGATGACCGGCATGTCCGACCTGGTGCTGCCGCGGCCTTCGCAGGTCCTGGTGACGCTGGTCGAGCGTTTTCCGGTGCTGTGGCCGCACATCATCCAAACGCTGGCGACCACGATGTTCGGCTTCGTACTCGGCGTCGGTCTTGGCGTCGTGCTCGGTGCCGTCATCGGGGTCTCGAAGACCGCTTATGACACCGCCTATCCGCTATTGATCGGCTTCTCCTCGATCCCGAAGGTCGCGGTGGTGCCGATCTTCGTGCTGTGGTTCGGTTCCGGCACGGTGCCGGCGGTTCTCACCGCGCTCTCGATCTGCTTCTTTCCGATCGTCGTCAATATCGCCACCGGGCTTGCCACCACCGAGCCCGAACTCGAGGACGTCTTGAAGGCGCTGGGCGCCAGCAAGTTCGACATCCTCTGGAATGTCGGTTTGCCCCGGACGATGCCGTTCTTCTTTGCCTCGCTGAAGGTCGCGATCTCCTACGCCTTTGTCGGCGCGGTTCTCTCGGAGACCGTCGCCTCCAACCGCGGCATCGGCAACGTGATGATGACGGCGTCCTCGAATTTCAACGTGCCGCTGGTGTTCGCCGGACTGTTCGTGCTCGCCGGCCTCGGCGTCGCACTCTACGTCGTGTTCTCGCTGATCGAAGGCCAGGTCACCGGCTGGGCCACGCGCAAGAACGACGTGATTGCCACCTGAGAAGAAGTTTCATCAACCACCGTTCATGAGGTCGTCATGCTGAAGAAAGTGAGCGCCGCGCTGTTGGGATTGGCCCTGTTCGCAGGGACAGCGTCGGCCGAGGAAACCACGATCAAGTTCACGCTCGGCTGGAAGACGCAAGGCTCGGATGCCGCCTTCTTCTACGCCAAGGACCATGGCTACTTCAAAGAGGAAGGCCTCAATGTCGTCATCGACCAGGGCGAAGGCTCCGGCGCGACCGTGACGCGGATCATGTCCGGCGCCTATGATGCCGGCTTCGGCGACGTCAATGCCATCATCCAGAATGCCGCGACCAAGCCGCAGGACGCGCCGGTGATGGTCTACATGATCTGGAACCAGCCGCCGTTCGCGATCGTCGCGAAGAAATCGAGCGGCATCAACACCATCAAGGACTTCGAAGGCCACACCCTCGGTGGCGCGCAGGGCACGCCGACCACGCGGCTATTGCCGGTGTTCGTGCACAAGAACGGGCTCGATGGCGAGAAGATCAAGATCTCCAACATGGCGCCGAACCTGCAAGAGCCGATGCTGATCAAGGGCGACATCGACGCCGCGCTCGTCTTCAACATCACCAGCTACTTCAACCTGGTGCTGAACCGCCAGGATCCCGACAAGGACTTCAAATGGTTCTCGTTCGGCGATTACGGAATGGATCTCTATTCCAACGGCGTGATGGTCTCGCGCAAATTGCTCGCGTCCAATCCGAAGGCCGTCGCCGGCCTGATCCGCGCCATCAACAAGGGCCTGATCGCAGTGGCAAAAGACCAGAACGCCGGCATGAAGGCCGCGGTGAATTTCGACAATCTGATCAATGTCGACGTCGAGAAGCGCCGCCTGCAATATTCCTTCGACAAGCTGATCGTCTCGCCGGAGATGAAGGAGATCGGCGTCGGCGACGTCAAGGATGACCGCATGGCCCGCGCCATCGGCATCATCGTCGAAGGCTATCAGCTCACGCGCACGCCGACGCCGTCCGAAATCTTCACCCGCGAGTTCCTGCCGCCGCGGGCCGAGCGTGAGTTGGTCTACGTCACGAACTGAGATAATCTGCGGTCATGGCGAACGAAGTTCCGGCACATAGCCTATTCGCCGGTCGTGACCGCGGTATGCTTGATGATGTCGTGCTCCGGCACGACGACGGCATCATCAACTCCATCGATCAGGGAGCGCCGCCGGCGGGGCCGCGCTCCTTCGTGCTTCCCGCCTTCGTCAACGCCCACGATCATGCGCGGCCGACCGCATCGTCGTTCGGCGCGCTCGGCATGCCCCTGGAGAGCTGGCTGTTGCGCTCCGTACTGGGCTCGCCGGTCGATCCCTATCTCACGGCGGCTTCCGCGCTGGCGCGCTCGGCGCGTGCCGGCTGCGCGGCGATGATGGTGCACTACACCCGCCCGAGCGGAACGATGCCGCTGGTGGAGGAAGCAAAGCAGATCGCGCGCGCGGCCTCAGACGTCGGCATCCGCATCGCCTTTGCGATCGCCGTGCGCGACCAGAATCCGGTCGTCTATGGCGATGCCGAGCCGGTGCTCTCAAATCTGTCCTGCGACGATCGCAAGACGATCGAGGAACTGTTCGTCCGCGCGCCGATGTCGCCGAACGCCTACATCGAACTGACCGACGCGATTGCCGCGGCGATTGCGGGCCCCAAGATCGATGTGCAGCTTGGCCCGGCCGGCGTGCAATGGTGCTCCAAACCGCTGCTGGAGGCCGTCGCCGAGAATTCCGCGCTGACCGGCCGCCGCATTCACATGCATCTGTTGGAGACGATCTACCAGCGCGCGTGGGCGGACCAGAACTTTCCTGATGGCATCGTCCGCTATCTCCGTGACATCGGCTTTCTCTCCGAACGCTTGACGCTCGCGCATTGCATCCATGCGCGCCTCGACGAGCTGGGAATGATCGCAGCCTCCGGTGCGCGCATTGTCACCAATTTCAGTTCCAACATGCATCTGCGTTCCGGCCTTGCGCCGATCGCCGCCGCACACAAATGCGGCTGCGCGGTCACCGTCGGTGTCGATGGGCTCGCGCTCGATGAGGACGACGACGTGCTGCGCGAGATGCGGCTGGTGCAGATGATGCACGGCGGCATAGGCTTCAAGCGGACCTGGACGCCGGCCGAGTTCTTCGCGCTTGCCATCCGCAACGGCCGCCGCGCGACCGGCGCGCCGGGAAGCGGTGAGCTCAAGCCGGGTGCGCCGGCCGATTTCGTCACGCTCGATCTCGATCGTCTCGATCGCGACCAGATTCTGCCGGTCGATCCGCTCGATCTTTTGTTCGCGCGCGGCAATGCGTCGCTGCTCAAGGACGTCGTTGTCGATGGACGCACGATCGTCAGCGAAGGTCGTGTCACCGGTGTCGATCTTCCTGCGATTGAACAGGAGTTGCGCGCGATCTATCGCGGCAGCGCCGCGAAACTCTCGCACTTCCAGCGCGTGTGGCAGCCGCTTTCGACTTCGCTCGAAAACTGGTTCGAAGCGCAATTCGACTGTCGCTAAACGCAAGCACGCCAAAGCGAATTCCGCAACGCGGGAGAATTTTCCGCTTGCATCATCGCGCCCGCAAGGTTTGATGTTCGCAACAAAAAACTGAGCCGGTGCATCGTTCGCGCCGGCCACGCGGGGTCTTAAGGAAACGTGATGGGTGCGTTGTCGCATCTGCGGATTGTCGAGATCGGGAGCGCGGCTGCGATCAGCTATTGCGCGCGTTTGTTCGCCGATTTCGGCGCCACCGTGCAGAAGGTCGAGCCGCCGGCGGGCGATCCGCTTCGCCGCGCGGCGCCGCTGACGCCGAAAGGAGAGAGCGCCTGGTTTGCGTTCCTCAACTTCAACAAGTCGAGCGTTGTGCTGGATCGCTGGGATACCAGCGCATCCTCCCGCCTCACGGAACTGATCGAGTCGTGCGACATCCTGCTCGACGGCCGCGATATCGATGCGGCGGATTGTCCGCCCCTCGATCTCGCCGCCATCAAGGAGAAGCATCCCGGCCTGATCCATCTCGAGGCTGACTGGTTTGGCGATGTCGGCCCTTATGCCAGCTTTGCGGCGACCGACTCGACCATTCGCGCGCTGACCGGCCTGATCAAGTTGGTGGGGCCGATCGGAGGGCCGCCGATGCATGCGCCGGATTTCCAGACCGGCATTCTGGCCGGGCTCTGGGGCTTTATCGCTGCGTCATCCTCGGTGCTGGCCCGAATGCAGGACGGGCGCGGGCGCGCGAGCCGCCTCAGCATCTTCGAATCCACCATCGCGGTCACCGAATACATTATGTTCGAGTCGTTTTCCCGCGGCGACGTCATGCGACGGATCGGCGTCAACCGGTTCTGGCCGACCTTTCCCGTGGGCATCTATGAGACCAGGCAGGGCTGGCTCGGCGTCACCACGGTGACACCAGCGCAATGGCGTTCGTTCTGCGAGATGCTCGGACTGCTCGAGCTGCGCGACGATCCAAAGCTGTTCCTCGGCGTCGACCGGCTGCAGCATGTCGAGGCGATCGAAGCCAAGTTCCTGCCGCGCCTGAAGCAGCGCACCGCGCAGGAATGGTTTGCCGAAGGGCTGAAGCGAAAGATCCCGATCGTGCCGGTGCCCGAAATCGCCGAGCTGATCGCCGATGAGGAGAAGCAGGCGCGCGGCGCGATCGTTCCCGTCACGGTCGGCGAGGAGCGCGGTTTTTCCGCCGGCTCCATGCAGCGATTGACCGGCACGCCGCCGCGTCGTGGCGGCAAGGTTCCCGCCATCGGTGAGCAGCAACAGATCGAGGGCCCGCTGCGCGTGCCGCTGCCGGAGCAGAGCGGACCGAATCGCCTGCCGCTCGAAGGCATTCGCGTTGTCGACTTCTCGATGGGCTGGGCCGGCCCGATCTGCACCCGCACGCTCGCCGATCTCGGTGCCGACGTCATCAAGATCGAGGCGATCCAATATCCGGATTGGTGGCGCGGCGTCGACCGGCGGCCGGCCTATGTGCTGGAAAAGATGTACGAGAAGTCGGTGCGCTATTGCATCATGAACCGCAACAAGCGCGCCATCACGCTGGATTTGACGCGGCCGCAAGGGCTCAATCTTGCCAAGCGCCTGCTGGCGGATGCGGACCTCGTCGTCGACAATTACTCTGTCGAAGTGCTGCCGAAACTCGGCCTCAGCTATGACGTCCTGAGAAAACTCAACCCGAAGCTAGTGATGATGTCGATGTCAGCCTTCGGCGCGGGCAGCGTCCATCGCGATTGCCGCGCCTATGGCTCGACCTTGGAGCAAGGCTCGGGGCTGCCGAGTGTGGTCGGCGACGCTGGCGGGCCGCCGGTCATGAGCCATACCGCCTTTGGCGACGCCGTCGGCGGTCTCAATGGTTGCGCCGCCGTGCTCACCGCCTTGATCCATGCGAAGTTGACCGGCGAGGGCCAGTTCATCGATCTCGCGCAGATCGAGTGCATGATGCCGTTCGCCGCGCCCTGGATCATCGCGCACTCGATCGACGGCAAGCCGCCGACCAAATACGGCAATCGTCATCCGGATTTCGTGCCGCACGGCTGCTTCCGCTCTGCGGGCGAAGACAACTGGATCGTGATCGCGGTATCCAGCGATGCGATGTGGCTGAGGCTCGCAACGCTGCTCGGACGCGCCGACTGGGCCAGCGACGAGACGCTGAAGACGGCCGCCGGCCGGCGCTGGGTCGAAAGCGAAATCGAAGCGGCTATCGCAGCCTGGACCGCCGGGCGCGATGCGGAAGAGGCGATGAACCTGCTGCAGACCGCGGGCGTTGCCGCCGGTGTCGCGCGGCTGCCGATCGATCTCCTGCACGATCCGCAACTGCAGGCGCGCGGCTTCATCCAGGAGGTCAACCGCGCTTTCATCGGAAAGCATCCGCAGCCGTCGATGCCGTTTCGTGAAAGCGCACACCCGTTCCCGATCCGGCGGATACCGCCGACGCTCGGCGAGCACAATTACGAGATTCTTTCCGGCATGCTCGGCTTGTCGGATGCCGAGATCGACCAGCTTGAGCGCGACGGCATCATCGGAACCGAGATGCTGATGGAAGAAGAACTTGTGAAGAAGAAGCAGGCGGCGGGTTGATGCCGGCGGCTGCACCAAGAAAGTGCCGATCGGAAGCCGCGGCCAGCGGTTCTGCGCCGCTGATGTCGGTGCGCGGCCTCGGCATCCGCTTCAAGACCTCGCTCGGCGTCTGGCAGGCGACGCGCAAGATCGATTTCGATATCGCGCCCGGCGAGCGCGTCGGCATCGTCGGCGAGAGCGGCTGCGGCAAGACCATCACCGGCCTTTCGATCTTGCGGCTTTTGCCGGGCAATCTCGCCGGCCTCGACGGCTCGATCCTGTTCGATGGCACAGATCTCGTCTCCTGCAGCGCGCGGGCGATGCGCGCGATCCGCGGACGTCGGATCGCCATGATCTTCCAGGAGCCGATGAGCGCGCTCGATCCCGTCTTCACCGTCGGCCACCAGATCGCCGAGACGCTGCGCGTTCATACCGGCGTCGGCAAGGAGGAGGCGAGGGCGAAGACGCTCGAGATGCTACGCCGGGTTGGCATCGCCTCGCCCGAGCGTCGGATCGACGACTACCCGCACCAGCTTTCCGGCGGCATGCGCCAGCGCGTGATGATCGCAGCCGCCTTGATCTGCGGCCCGCAGCTTCTGATCGCGGACGAGCCGACCACGGCGCTCGATGTCACCGTGCAAGCGCAGATCCTCGAGCTGTTGCGCGAGCTCAGCGAGACCTCAAATACCGCGATGATGCTGATTACCCATGATCTCGGCGTGGTCGCCGAGACCTGCACGCGGATGATCACGATGTATGCCGGCGAGGTGATCGAGGACGCCCCGGTCGACGAGGCGCTGGTGCGGCCGCTGCATCCCTACACCTCCGGCCTCCTGCGTTCGCTGCCGCACTTGAGCCCGCGCCATGGCCGGCTGCCGTCGATCCCGGGCCGGGTGCCCTCGATCGTCGACATGCCAAACGGCTGCCGCTTTCGCGCGCGCTGCGCCCATGCGGCACAGGGCTGCGAGGCCG
>NZ_PSRR01000149.1 GCF_004296405.1 Bradyrhizobium sp. Leo170 | reverse complement strand
CTGCTTGCTCGCGCCATAACACCTCCCTGTGGTTATGGGTCCCGGGTCAAGCCCGGGACGACGAGAGAGTTACGCGGGCCGCCGCGCCAGCTTCACCATTTCCATCAGCAGCGCCTCGCCGGCATCGACGAGGTCTTCCAGCGTGATGCGCTCGGTTCCCTTGCGCAGCGATGTGCCCTGGCGCGGGATCAGCGGCACATGGACGAATGCGGCGAGCTGCAGGCCGTCGGTCTTGTCTGCCGCTTCGATCGCGCGCCAGCTTAAGTAGTTGCAGAGATAGCTGCCGGCATCGCGAGAGGCGCGCGCGTCGATGCCGGTCATAAGCGCAGCGCGGAGCAGTTTTGCGGTGTGCGGTCCGAACATTGTCGCATCGGCGCCGTCGACGATCGAGCCCTTGCGCGCGCGGCGGCGGCCGGCGTCGGCGACCAGCGTGGTGACCGCATTGCGGGCGCGGGTCTCGATCCGCAGATGCGCGGTGCGACTGGCAAGCCCGAACATCAGAAGCACCCGCGGGCGGACGCGCGCGATCAGCTCCGGCAATTCACGATCGACGGCGTCGTAAGTGACCTTGAAGATGTGGCTCGTCAACTTGACGTCGTCGAAGGCGGGACGGCGCAGCTCCGTCAGCCGTTTCACCAGCGGCATGGTCGGATTAAACGGCGCGCCGGGAAACGGACCAAAGCCGGTGACAAGCACGGAGAGCCTTTCGCTCATCGCAGAAGTTCCGCGATCTGCTCGGCAGCCACCGCCGGCGAGACGCGGCCGTCGGCGACCTCGGCCTCCGTCTTCTTCACCCTGGCGCGGATCGCGGGGTCCGAGCGCAGGCGCGCCATGATCCGCTGCTCCAGCATCGACCACATCCATTTCACTTGCTGCTCGCGCCGTCGCGCCGCGAACTCGCTGGAGGCGTTCATCGCGGTGCGATGCTCGACGATCTTCTGCCAGAGCTTGTCGATGCCCGTACCGGTCAGCGCCGAATAGGTTTCGACCGGTGGGTGCCAGTGTTGCGAACGCGGTGCCAATATATGCAGCGCGCTGCGATAGTCGGCCGCCGCGACATTGGCCCGCTTGAGATTGTCGCCGTCGGCCTTGTTGATCGCGATCATGTCGGCGAGCTCGACCAGGCCCTTCTTGATGCCCTGCAGCTCGTCGCCGGCGCCGGGCAGCATCAGCGCAAGGAAGAAATCGGTCATGTCGGAGACCGCGGTCTCGGACTGGCCGATGCCGACGGTCTCCACCAGCACCACATCAAAGCCGGCCGCCTCGCAGAGCAGCATCGCCTCGCGCGTCTTTGCCGCGACGCCGCCGAGCGTGCCGGAGGAAGGCGAGGGGCGGATATAGGCCTGCTCGGACGCCGAGAGCCGCGCCATCCGCGTCTTGTCGCCAAGGATCGAGCCGCCGGTGCGCGCCGACGACGGGTCGACCGCCAGCACCGCGACCTTGTGCCCGTGCTCGATCAGGTACATGCCGAGCGCGTCGATGGTGGTCGACTTGCCGACCCCGGGCGAGCCGGTGATGCCGACACGAAAAGCCTTGCCGGTCTCCGGGAGCAGCGCCTGCACCAGATCACGCGCCGCCGCCTGGTGGTCGGCGCGACGGCTTTCGATCAGCGTGATCGCACGCGCCAGCGCTGCGCGGTTGCCGGCGCGCAGGTTATGGGCGAGGGCGTTGATGTCGAGCGCTTTGGTGCCGCTCATTGCTGATCGTCTTCATCCGCTTTTGGCCGCGATCCCCCGAAAATCCTGGCACCCTCCGCCGTCAGATATGGCTTCAGCGTTTCCCATGGCACGAAGGCGACGTATTGGCCTTCGGCGTAGGGGCCGACCGCGTAGGGCGGATAATGGAAGGTCAGGCCGGAGCTCTTGCCCGCCTCGCTCGAAGGCGCCAGCGTGACCGCGCCGATCTTGAGCAGCGTCGGCTTCAGTTCTTTGTACCACTCGGCGGTCGCGGTCTCGTCGGCGCCGCGCTTCTTCTTCTCGGTGTTCAACGAAGCGATGACTGCCTCCAGCATCGCCTTCATGGTCGGTCCGTCGTCGTCGGTCTCCGTGAAGAAGGGGCGGATGCTGATGCGCTTCTTGTCGGTGGAATCCCACAGGATCGTGTTGACGTCCGAATTCGGATGCGCGCCGCGGGTATTGATGTAGTCGTTGCGGACAATGCTCGCGTAACGGCCACCGACCACCGAGCGGACATTGTACTTGCGCTCGAAGGTCCAGCCGCCACGGTCGAACAGTTGCGGATCCTGCTTCCGTGTCGATGCCGCTTCGGCCGCGCTCTTGTCGACCCACTTCCTGCCTTCGGCAAGGCAATTGGCTGATAGCGCGGGATCGGCCTTGATCTTGTCGTCGAGATAGACGGTGGCTTCGATGCTCCTGTTCTTGACCAAAGCGTCCGGCTTCGGATCGGCGAAGGCCGGCTGGAGACATATGACGCTCAATGCCAGCGCGATGCTTAATTTGCTCAGTAAGGTCAAGGTTTGACTTCCTTGGCAATTTGTCCGGCGAAGCGCTTCAGAGGTTCGAGATCGCGCTCGACCATGTTCCATAGCAAATCCGCGTCAGTTCGGTGATAAGCGTGGCGCAGCCAATTTCCAAGATCGGCCAAACCTCGCCAATTGATACCAGGTTCTCTCGCCTTCAATTCCGTCGGAATAGACCGAGACGCTTCGCTAATGATTTCAAGCAATCTTTCCGTCGCTAGTCGTGCCACCAGATCAGCGGCAAAGCTTTCGCGCGTGTGCCCAGCTACCATGTGTCGAATATGGTCGATCGCCGCGACGATGTGATCGATTCGATCAGCGAGGGTTGGGCGCACGTCAAAACACTTCGACGATATCGTCCGCTATGCGCTGCGCGAAGCGGGGAGTGAGGGAGCGTCGCGTGGTAGCCTGCGCCTGCAATCCGGTCGCATCCTCTATGATATGCTCAACATTAATCAAGTTAAGGAGCGAGAACGAGGCGTCTGGCTCGATCTCGACAAGCACATCGATGTCGCTGTCAGGCCGATTGTCGCCGCGTACGCGAGAGCCAAAAATGGCAAGCTTCGACACACCCGTCGCCTTTATGGCGTCGGTGTTCTTCCGTATCGCAGCAATGATTTCGTCACGCGTCATCGCACAACTCTCAGCGGCTTCGCTAGTAGTCTATCAACTACTCCGCCGCCTCGCTATGGCCGAGCCGGGCGTTGAGCTTGTGGATCAGCTCTTCGGCGGCGTCGGAGATCACGGTGCCCGGCGGGAAGATCGCTTCCGCGCCCGCCTGGTACAGCGCCTCATAGTCCTGCGGCGGCACCACGCCGCCGATGATGATCATGATGTCCTCGCGGCCGTATTTCTTCAGCGCGGCCTTCAGTTCCGGCACCGCCGTCAGATGCGCGGCGGCGAGTGAGGAGACGCCCAGGATGTGCACGTCGTTTTCCACCGCCTGTCGCGCCGCTTCGTCGGCGGTGGCGAACAACGGCCCGATATCGACGTCGAAGCCGATGTCGGCAAAGGCCGATGCGATCACCTTCTGGCCGCGGTCGTGGCCGTCCTGGCCGATCTTCGCCACCAGGATGCGCGGCCGGCGGCCCTCGGCCTCCTCGAAGGCATCGATCAGCGCCTGCACTTTTTCCACCCGGTTGGACATGGCGGCTGCCTCCCGCTTGTAGACGCCGGTGATGGACTTGATCTCGGCGCGATGGCGGCCGAACACTCTTTCCATGGCGTCCGAAATCTCGCCGACGGTCGCCTTGGCACGCGCGGCGTCGATGGCGAGCGCCAGCAGGTTGCCGTTGCCTTCGGAGGCCGAACGGCTCAGCGCCATCAGCGCCTGCTCGACGTCCTTCTGATTGCGCTCCTGCCGCAGCCGTTTCAGCTTGTCGATCTGCAGCCGCCGCACGTTGGTATTGTCGACCTTCAGGACGTCGATCGGCGCCTCGTTCTCCGGCCTGTACTTATTGACGCCGATCACCGCCTGCTTACCCGCATCGATCCGCGCCTGGGTCTTGGCGGACGCTTCCTCGATGCGCAGCTTCGGCACGCCGGCTTCGATCGCCTTCGCCATGCCGCCCAGTTCCTCAACCTCCTGGATGTGGCCCCAGGCTTTGGCGGCGAGATCGCGGGTCAGCCGCTCGACATAGTAGGAGCCGCCCCACGAATCGATGATCCGGTTGGTGCCGCTTTCCTGCTGCAGGAAGAGCTGGGTGTTGCGCGCAATGCGGGCGGAGAAGTCGGTCGGCAGCGCCAGCGCTTCATCGAGAGCATTGGTGTGCAGCGACTGGGTGTGTCCCTGCGTTGCCGCCATCGCCTCGATGGTCGTGCGCATCACGTTATTGAAGACGTCTTGCGCGGTCAGCGACCAGCCCGAGGTCTGGCAATGCGTGCGCAGCGACAGCGAGCGCGGGTCCTTCGGGTCGAACGGCTTCAAGAGCTTGGCCCAGAGCAGCCGCGCGGCGCGCATCTTGGCGACTTCCATGAAGAAGTTCATGCCGATCGCCCAGAAGAACGACAGCCGCGGCGCGAAGCGGTCGACATCGAGGCCGGCGGCAAGGCCGGCGCGCAGATATTCGACACCGTCGGCGAGCGTATAGGCGAGCTCGAGATCCTGCGTCGCCCCGGCCTCCTGCATGTGATAGCCGGAGATCGAGATCGAGTTGAACTTCGGCATCCGCTGCGAGGTGAAAGCGAAGATGTCGGAGATGATCCGCATCGAGGGTGCCGGCGGATAGATGTAGGTGTTGCGCACCATGAACTCTTTCAGAATGTCATTCTGAATGGTGCCCGACAGTTTCTCCGGCGGCACGCCCTGTTCCTCGGCGGCCACCACGAACAGTGCAAGGACCGGCAGCACCGCGCCGTTCATGGTCATCGACACGCTCATCTGGTCGAGCGGGATGCCAGCGAACAGCGTGCGCATGTCGTAGATCGAGTCGATGGCAACGCCGGCCATGCCGACGTCGCCGGAGACGCGCGGATGATCCGAGTCATAGCCGCGGTGGGTGGCAAGGTCGAAGGCGACCGAAAGGCCTTTCTGCCCTGCCGCGAGGTTACGGCGATAGAAGGCGTTGGAGTCCTCCGCCGTGGAGAAGCCGGCATATTGCCTGATGGTCCAGGGCTGGTTGACGTACATCGTCGGGTAGGGGCCGCGCAAATAGGGCGCGATGCCCGGCCAGGTCTCGAGAAAGTCGATGCCTTGACGATCGGCCTCGCTATAGCTGGGCTTTACCGGGATGCCCTCTGGCGTCAGCCAAGGGTCTGCACTGCCGGTGGGCGCGACGGACACGGTTTTCTCAAACGCGATATCGGCGAAGTCAGGTATGCGGCTCATGGTCATCAACTATAGCATGTGCGATCGAAAGTGGTGGCTACCTCAATCATGGTCCGGATGCTGGTGGCTGACGATGGTCGCCATCTTCTCCGGTCCGTAGTTCTGCTGCGTGGTCTGACTGGGAAGGTTGGCGATGCCGACCACCCAGCCGAGGCGGGATTCAGTGCCGTATTGCCGGGTCGGCGCCACCATGTCGGGCCGGTCGAAGGAGCCGGTCATGATCTCGATGCGGGGGCCGTCGATGCGGCGGAAGCTCAACGGCGTGCCGCAGGCGGCGCAGAAATCGCGCTCGGCGATCGAAGAGGAGCGGAACGAGGCCGGCTTGCCGCGGGTCCAGGCGAAGTCGTTCTTTTCGATGTCGGCGAAGGAGGCGAACGGCGCGCCGGAGGCCTTCTGGCACATCCGGCAATGGCAGATGCTGATACGCGTCGGCGCCGCCGTTACCGCAAAGCGGATCGCGCCGCATTGGCAGCCGCCGGTCAGAACGGGTTTTTGGCTCGACGTCATGCTCACTCCATCCGCCTATAGGCTTCCTGCAGCGTCGCCGGCGCGTCGCAGCCGGCAAAGATGAAATCGGTCACGCCGGACGCGCGCAGTGCGGCTTCCAGCTCCCCCGGCCGTCCAGCCAGATAGATATGCCTTGCGCCGGCGGCTTGAAGAGCCTTGGCCGCGGCGGCGGCGTGTTCCGCACAGACCTTGTCCGAGGAACACAGGCAGACGATCGTGGCCCCCGAGGCCTTGAAGGCGTCGGCAAGTGCTGTCGGATCGGAAAATCCCTGGCTGTCGACCGCCTCGATGCCGCCGGTCTCGAAGAAGCTCTTCGCAAAGGTGGCGCGCGCGGTGAAGTCGGCGGGCGTGCCGAGATTGGCAAGGAAGATTTTTGGACGCTCCCCGCTCGACTTCAGCCTTGCGTCGGATTTGTCGCGCAGTGCCTCGAAGGGTTCGGCAAGCCGCATCGGCGACAGCGCGTCGAACTTGAATTTGGCCTCGCCATAGGGTGGCAGAACAACCGGCTTTGCTTCCAGCACCGTTGCATCGGCCTCGTGCAGGTTCGGAAACTCGCTGGCGCCGGTCAGCACGTCACGACGCTTGGCGATGTTGGCCTCGCGCGCGGCACGCGTAGCGGCGACCTTGCGCTGGATCAGGTTCTGTTGAAGCGCCGCAAAGATGCCGCCGGCTCTTTCGATCTCCTGGAACGCCAACCAGGCAGCTTCGCAAAGCTCCTTTGTCAGCGCCTCGATGCCGCCGGAGCCCGCCGCCGGATCGGATACTTTGGCGAGATTGGACTCTTCCAAGAGAATGAGCTGCGTGTTGCGCGCAACGCGCCGGGCAAAGTCGTCGGGCAGGCCGAGCGCCAGCGTGTGCGGCAGCACGGTGACGGCGTCGGCGCCGCCAAGCCCCGCCGAGAAGGCGGCCATGGTGGCGCGCAGCATGTTCACATAGGCATCGCGCTCCGTCAGCATCCGCCAGGCGGTGTCGGCGGCGATGAACAGTGGTCGTGGCGTCAGTCGGCAGGCCTGTTCGACCCGCGCCCACAAGAGCCGCAGCGCGCGGAATTTCGCCAGCGTCAGGAACTGGTCGGTATCGGCGCTGAGCCGCGCATAGACCATGCCTTGGGCATCCTCGAGCGCGACACCGGCTTGTTCGAGGGCGCGCAGATAGGCGACCCCGCTTGCCAGCACGAAGGCGAGTTCCTGCACCTCCGATCCGCCGGCATCATGGATCACCCGCCCATCTGCAGCGGCGAAAGGCCCCTTGAATCCGAGCGCCACCAGGCCTTTGACGGCGCCGGTCACCGCCGGCACGATCTCGCTCCACTCATAGGGGCTAAAGCCCCAGACCGCACAGGCCGCCAGCGGATCGAGCCCGAAACGGATGTCACACTTGGCGGGATCAAATCCCCTGCGCTTCACATATTCCGCGACGTGGATCGCGGCCATCCGTGATTGCGGGCCGATCTGGAGATCCAGCGCGATACCGGCATCGAGGTAGATGCCGTCGAGCACCTTGTCGACGGCTTCGGCCGTTGGCTCTAGTCCAAAACCATAGGCGCCACTGCCGCCGGCGAAGACCAGCGCGAGGCCGGTGGCGCCATTCTCGAGATCATGCAGCGCCTGCGCATTGGCGCGGCGCGGGTCGGGATCGTCGATCCGCTGCATGATCTGCCAGGGCGCAGCCTGGCCTCGGCCGGCGATCGGGCTGGCATTGGTGGCGCGGCGATAGATCGGCTCGATTTTGATCCCGTCATAGGTCTTGCCGACCAGCTTCTCGAACGGCGCGCCCTTCAGGACGCCGTCCACCAGCTTGCGCCAGTCCTCGTAAGTCGCCGGCGCGAAATCGGCCGCCAATCGCAGATCGTCAGTCGTGGTCGTCATCCGCCCTATCGTTCCTCAAGTCTTCCTCGCCGTTTGACCGGAAATTGCCACGCCGAAGCCGCCAAGCCAAACCCTAGTTTGGGGTACCGTAGCCCGGGTGAAGCGCTAGCGTAACCCGGGGCCGCTCGCAAACGTTGATGCAGGTATCCCGGGTTGCGCGTTCCGCTCCACCCGGGCTACGCGTCACTCACCGAAATCCGGGAGCCGCACGATACCGTCGGTCGAAACCGCCGCCAGCGCATCCCTGATCCTGCGTCCCGCAATGACACGGTCGGGCGCGATTTCCGCGAGCGGCACCAGCACGAAGGCGCGCTCGAACAGGCGAGGGTGCGGCAGCGTCAATTCCGGCCGGTCGATCCTGACATCGTCATAGGCGATCAGGTCGAGATCGAGCGTGCGCGGGCCGAAGCGGCGTTCGGGGGAGCGGTCGCGGCCGAACTTGGTCTCGACCTTCTGCAGGCAGAACAAGAGCGCGTGGGGATCGAGGCTGGTCTCGATCTCGATGCAGGCATTGACGAAGCCTGGTTGCTGTTCGTCGCCCCAGGGAGGCGTGGCATAGTCCGCCGAGCGGGCCACCAGCGCGGCCTGCGTCATGCCGCAAACTTGCGGAATGGCCTTGTTGAACGTCGCGCGGACGTCGCCGAGATTGCCGCCCAATGCAATCAGCGCGCTAGCCATGCGCGGCCGTTTGCCGCGTGCGCGTCAGCACCACGCCGACATCCTCGAAGATCGCGGCGATTGGCGCGTGCGGCTTGTGCACGGTGACCTTGACCGCGCTGACGCGAGGGAAGGTCGACAGCACCGCGTCCGCCACCGCGCCCGCGGCTCGCTCCAGGAGCTTGTAATTGGTATCCTTGAATGCCTCGGTCGCGGTCGCCACCACATTGGAATAGGACACGGTGTCGGCAAGCTTGTCGGTGCGCGAGGATTCGGAGAGGTCGACGGAGAGTTCGAGATCGATGACGAAGCGCTGCCCGACTTCGCTCTCGTGTTCCATCACGCCGTGACGGGCATGGATGAAGATGCCGGTGATGAAGATCGTATCGGTCATTCCTGCTCCCTGATCGCTGCCGCCACCCGCAACGCCTGCACTGTTTCCGCGACATCGTGAGCGCGGATGATCTGCGCGCCGCTCTGTGCAGCGATGAGATGCGCCGCGATCGAGCCGCCGATGCGCTGGTGCGGCTCCGACGGCGTCACGGTGCTGATGAAGCGCTTGCGCGAGGCGCCGACGAGAAGCGGCAGGCCGAACGCGCGAAGCTCTGCGAGCCGCGCCAGCACCATCATGCTCTGCTGCGGCGTCTTGCCAAAGCCGATGCCGGGATCGAGCACGATCTGGTCGGCCGAAATGCCAGCCTTGGCGGCGATGTCGAGCGAACGGGCGAAGAAGGCCGAAACATCCTTCATGATGTCGATCGAGGGATCGGCCTGGTCGCGGTTATGCATGATGATGATAGGCACGTGCTGCGCCGCGACCAAGGGCGCCATGCCGGCATCGCGCTGCAGGCCCCAGACATCGTTGGCGATGAGCGCGCCGTGATCGAGCGCCCAGGCCACGACGTCCGATTTCATGCTGTCGATCGATACGGGCACGCCGAGCGAGACGACATCCGCCAGCACGGGCTGTAACCGCCGCAACTCCTCTTCTACCGAGACCGGCTGGGAACCGTAGGGGCGGGTGGATTCGGCGCCGATGTCGATGATGTCGGCGCCGTCGGCGACCATCTTGCGCGCCTGCGCCAGCGCCTGTTCGGGCGCGGTAAACCTGCCGCCGTCGGAAAAGGAATCCGGGGTGACGTTGAGCACGCCCATCACGGCCGGGTAGGGCCGGGATAGCAGCGTCGGCAGCACCCCAGTCCCGCCGGAATGGGCGTCCCTTTGCATCGCAGCAATCATGCCGGTCGATTTGCGCGTCCCGCACCGGCGAGTCAAGCTGGGAATAGCGAACGGGCTTAGAGCATGATCCGGAAAAGTGGAAACCGGTTTTCCAAAAAGATCATGCTCAAACAAAGAGATGAGATCATGATCCGATTCCGTCTAATCGGATCATGATCTAGTAAGTGATCTTGGGCGGCAATTTGCGTGCGCGCTCGATCAGGAGCTCGACCGATTTCTCCGAGGGCAGGACGCGGACGAGCTTACGCTTGGTGTTCACGTCCTTCATGTTCTGTGCAAGCCGCGCCGGATTGCGCAGCGCGAGTTCGCGAACGGTGGTGACGCCGGCGGCGCGGACCAACCCGACCTTTGCCTTACCCATCCCGGGAATGCGCATGTAGTCGGAGACGTTGGCCCATTCGAGCAATTGTTGTTCGCTGATGCCGGTCTTGGCCGCGAGCACCTTGCGTCCCTTGACGGTGCGGGCGGCTTCGAGCAGCGCGTCCGTGGTGCGAATGCCCTGAGCCTTCAATTTCGAGGCGCAATAGGCGCTCAGACCATCGATCTCGGAAAGTGGATATGTCATGATGTCTGGTATTGAATGACTCAACCTGAGGGTGCGTTCAAGCAAATTGGCTGAGTCCTGGCGTCCCCGCGACGATCTCGCCCATCTGATCCGCTCCGAGTTTGTCGCGCCCGAACCGGAAAAGTTCACGCGCAATCTTCTGAACCTCATTCATGCTGAGGCCGAGCGCCATCAGCCTGGTGCCGACAGCCATCAATCCGCCGCCCATCAATCGCACGAGACCTGCACTGTTGTCCGCGGCCGCAATCGCCGCTTCCGCGCCCGGAATCTGGCCGATCAGCGCTTCAACCTGGCTGGATGGCCCCTCCCGACGGAGGAAACCCAGAACGATGCCGACGGTCTTTTCGGCGACAGCGCTATCGATGCCGGCCTCGGCGGCCAGCCGTCCAACCAGTTCGTCCATCTTGCCCCGCCTCTGCCGGCTTGCCGCCGGACCTTGCTTGGGAATTGATCTTGAGCGCCTGTGTTGCGAATTACAAGCGACGAGCGCAGATGATCCCACTTTTCGTCCTCATCACAGGCGAAGTGTTGCAGTAATACAAGAGTACCTATGCTAATCGCGCTGTTCTATCGCGTTGCGTCATCGTTTTTTGAACGGCTCGCAAGCGAAAGAGAAGATGAGAAGTGTGACGTCCGGGCGGCAAAAAAGCGCTGGCGGCGCTTGACAGTTTTAATCGACGGGCAAGATGCAATATGATGGGTGTGTTCGGCGAAGATGCCTTCCCGATACGCGCGAAGAGGCGATGCGATGGCGACTTCCGACAACAAGATTGCCGATACGGACGAGAAGATTTTTATCGGTAAGGGCGAACAAGCGGCGTGGCTGACACTTGCGCTCGCCAATCGCCACGGACTTGTTACCGGCGCAACGGGAACTGGCAAGACCGTCACACTGCAGGTGATGGCGGAAGGATTTGCGCGCGCTGGCGTTCCGGTCTTTGCCGCCGATATCAAGGGAGATCTGTCCGGGATCGCTGAAGTCGGCGAGGCCAAGGACTTCATTGTCAAGCGCGCCAGCGAGATGGGGCTGAAATTCCAGCCGGACCAGTTTTCGACGGTGTTCTGGGATGTGTTCGGCGAGCAGGGGCATCCGGTGCGCGCGACCGTCACCGAGATGGGACCGCTGTTGCTGTCACGGATGCTTGATCTCAACGACGTCCAGGAAGGTGTTCTCAACGTCGCGTTCCGCGTCGCCGACGAGAACGGACTTGCACTGATCGACATGAAGGATCTGCGCGCGCTTCTGGATGCGATTGTGCCGTCTGGCGGCAAGAAAGCCGCCGATGATGAGGAAGATCCGCTGGAGCCGCTCCGCAAAGCAGCGCAGAGCTTCGGCAATGTCAGCAAGGCGACCGTTGGGACCATCCAGCGCCAGCTCCTGGTGCTGGAAAATCAGGGCGGCGCGAAATTCTTCGGCGAGCCGGCTTTGACGCTGAAGGATTTCATGAAGACCGACAGCGACGGCCGCGGCATCGTCAACATCCTCGCTGCCGACAAGTTGATGCAGAGCCCGCGGCTCTATGCAACCTTCCTGTTGTGGATGCTTTCAGAATTGTTCGAAGAACTGCCGGAGGCCGGCGACCTGCCGAAGCCGAAGCTGGTGTTCTTCTTCGACGAGGCGCATCTCTTGTTCAACGATGCGCCGAAAGCGCTGCTGGACAAGATCGAGCAAGTGGTGCGGCTGATCCGCTCCAAGGGCGTCGGCGTCTACTTCGTCACCCAGAATCCGATCGACGTGCCGGACAAGGTGCTCGCGCAATTGGGCAACCGCGTGCAGCATGCGTTGCGTGCCTTCACGCCGCGCGACCAGAAGGCGGTCGCGGCCGCCGCGCAAACGTTCCGGCCCAATCCGAAGCTCGATACCGCCCGCGTGATCATGGAACTCGGCAAGGGCGAGGCGCTGGTGTCCTTCCTCGAAGGAAGCGGTACGCCGTCGATGGTCGAGCGCGTGATGATCCGGCCGCCGTCAGCACGGATCGGGCCGGTTACGCCGGAGGAGCGCAAGAAGATCATCGACGCAAGCCCGTTCAAGGGTAAATACGATACCGCGATCGATTCCGAATCCGCTTACGAGATACTGCAGAAGCGGATCGAGGGGACGGCGCCGCCGGCGGACGGCTCGGAAGCTGGCGGAGGCGGTGGCATTCTGGGCCAGATCGGCGATATTGCCGCCACGATCTTTGGCACCAATGTGAGGCGCGGCAGGCTGTCGACCGGTCAGGTCATCGCGCGCAACGTCACGCGCTCGGTCACCAACAAGGTGATCGGCGGCATCGTGGCCGACGTCGGCAAATCGGTCGGCGGTCAGGTCGGCGGCTCGATCGGACGTGCACTGGTGCGCGGCGCGCTTGGCGGCCTGTTGCGGCGGTAGGGTCTCGCTGCGACACCAGATTGTGACGAGGGATGGATTGCTTCGTCCGCTCCGCTTCTCGCAATGACGAACGGGGACTGCTCTCCGCTCCAACCACCGTCATTGCGAGCCACCCGGTCGGCGCGAAGCGCCGCCGGATGACAGGCTCCGCGAAGCAATCCCTGCGTTATCACGAAATGAAAAGGATCAACGGCTTGCTGATGTCTGGAACGAGCTTGTGCTGAGATACCCATCGCTTCGGGCACCGCTCGACATCCTGTTCTTCCTCGGCTGCATCGCGCTGACCGCCGATGTGCTCGTTCCCGAGATTTTCGGGCACGGCAAGACCAAGGATTATCCATTGTGGTATTGGGCCGGGCAGCAGGTGCTGCAGGGCAAGGATCTCTATCCCGCCGATCCCCATACCTATTTTGATTTCATCTACCCGCCGCTGCCGGCGGTGCTGCTCGCTGTGCCCAGCTATTTCGGCAAGGTCGCGCTCTATCTCGCGCTCTCCCTGCTCAACATCATCGCCTGGTGGATGACGGCGCAGCTATCGCACGCGATGGCGGGATCGGGCCGCAAGCCGGGCTGGCTGTTGGAGGCGCTGCCCGGCCTCGTCACGCTCACATTTGTCTTTGATATGTTCGATCTCGGCCAGCCGAATCTGATCCTGCTGGCGATGATGCTGTACGGATTCTGGCTGTTGCGGCTGAGCCGGCCGTGGTTCGCGGGAAGCATGTTTGCGCTGGCGACCGCGATCAAGGTGTTTCCGATAGCAGTATTGCCCTATCTGATCTGGCGCAGGCACTGGACGGCGGTTGCGAGTACGTTGGTGTTTCTCGCCGTGTTCTTGTTCGTGCTGCCGGCGCCGTTCCGCGGCTTCCAGCACAACGTCACGGAATTGAAGACCTGGTATCAGGGCATGGTCGGCTCGAGCTCGGAAAAGGGCTTCGGCCAACGCGACGAGCAGAACTGGTCCTGGGTGAACCAGTCGATCATCGCGATGACGCATCGGCTGACGCGTCCGGTCAACTACAACCAGGACGATCCGTTCAAGGCCAAGCCGGCGCGGTACATGAACATCGTCGATCTCGACTTCAAGACGTCGAACCTCATCGTGCTGGCGATCTCGCTCGCGCTCGGTCTCGGCTACATCGCGGTGATGCCGCCGGCGTCGCGCCGGACTGAAAAGTCCGATGCGGAGGAGATCGGCATCCTGTTCTGCCTGATGACGGTCGCCTCGCCACTGGCGCGGCAATACTACTTCCTCTGGCTGTTCTTCCCGATGACGGTCCTGATGCACCGCGCCGCCTTTGATCCGCGGCCGGCGGTCCGGACCGGGACGTGGATCCTGCTGGCCGTCGCCGGCTGCCTGCTCCTGTTGTCGCTGCCGCTGTTTCCGATCGATGTGCAGGCCTACGGTAACAATCTCGTGGCGACCATCGTGCTCGCGGGTGGATTGGTCTGGCATATGCGGCATTCGCCTGCGGCCGATGCCGCCGGCGCTTTGCCTCCGGCGGCAGGCGGGCTAAAACTCGGTGACAACAGCGCCCACAGCTAGGGAATTCAGCGATGTCCAGTCCAAAGCTTCAAGCCGTCCTCGACCGCATCGACGCCGATTTCGACAACAGCCTGGAGCGGCTGTTCTCGCTGCTGCGGATCAAATCGATCTCGGCCGATCCGGCCTTTGCGGCTGACTGCAAGGCGGCAGCCGAGCATCTCGCCAAGGATATCGCGACGCTTGGCTTCGCGGCCGAGGTCAGGCCGACCGCGGGCCATCCGGCCATCGTCGCCAAGGCCAACGGCAGCACGGATGGCCGGCCGCATGTGCTGTTCTACGGCCACTACGACGTGCAGCCGGTCGATCCGCTCGATCTCTGGCACCGTCCGCCGTTCGAGCCCGTCGTCACCGACCATGCCGACGGCCGCAAGATCATCGTTGCGCGCGGCGCGGAGGACGACAAGGGCCAGTTGATGACCTTCATCGAAGCCTGCCGCGCCTGGAAGCAGGTGGCGGGTTCGCTGCCGATTGACATCACCATCCTGATCGAGGGCGAAGAAGAGGTCGGCTCGAAGAACTTCGTGCCCTTCCTGGAAGCCAACAAGTCGGAGTTCAAGGCCGATTTCGCGCTGGTCTGCGACACCGGCATGTGGGATCCGAACACGCCGGCGATCACCACCTCGCTGCGTGGCCTCGTTTATGACGAGGTCAAGATCAAGGCTGCCAACCGCGATCTGCATTCCGGCGTATTCGGTGGCGGCGCGCAGAATCCGATCCGCGTGCTGACCCGCATTCTCGGCGGCCTGTTCGACGACAATGGCCGCATCACCATTCCCGGCTTCTATGACGGCGTGAAGGACCTGCCGGCGGATGTGCTCGCGCAGTGGAAGAAGCTCAATCTGACGCCCGAGAGTTTCCTGAAGCCGATCGGGCTCTCGGTGCCGGCCGGCGAGAAGGATCGTCTATTGATCGAGCAGATCTCCTCGCGCCCGACCTGCGACATCAATGGCATCGTCGGCGGCTATATCGGCGAGGGTTCGAAGACGGTGATCCCGTCGCTCGCCTCGGCCAAGATCTCGTTCCGCCTGGTCGAAGGGCAGGATCCCGCCAAGATCCGAAAGGCGTTCCGCGATTACGTGACCTCGCGGATCCCGGCCGATTGTTCGGTCGAGTTCGGCGACCATTCCAGCGCGCCCGCGATCGCGCTTGACTGGAACATGAAGCCGCTCGCCGGCGCCCGGCGCGCGCTGACGGAAGAGTGGGGCAAGGAAGCGGTTCTCATGGGATCAGGCGCATCGATCCCGATCGTCGCCGATTTCAAGCGCACACTCGGCCTCGCTTCGCTTCTGGTCGGCTTCGGGCTCGACGACGACAATATCCATTCGCCGAACGAGAAATACGACCTCAAGAGCTTCCACAAGGGCATCCGCTCCTGGGCCCGCATCCTGGCCGCGCTTGCGGAGCAGAAATAGTTTCAGCACGGCGTAGGCGTAGGGTGGGCAAAGCGCCTACACGCGCCAATGTATAGACGAGCACAGGCGGAAGCGTGCCCACCATTGCGAGCGGAGTGCTGATGGTGGGCACGCTTCCGCCGGCGTTCGTTTGAACGGCGGCGCAAGAAGTCGCTTTGCCCACCCTACCGGCATCACCCTTAAAAGCTAAAACGCCGCCCGGAATTGGGCGGCGTTTTTATTCGGTCGTGCAGAGGTTGTTGGAAGCAACCTTACACCAAAATCCCGAAAATTCAATTGCGGAAGCTCGGGTCGATGCGGTCGAGCTTGCGGAGCAGGGGTGGCCACACCAGCGTCGTCGAGCGCAGTTCGGCGCGGTCTGGATTGGAGAGCAGCGTGGTGTTCTTGTCGATCACGGACTGCTCGACCGGGTAGACGGTCGGGCCCAGCATGCGGGTGCGCACCTGCATGGTGCAGGCCCTCTCCAAATGGTACATGCGCTCGAAGGCGGAGGCGACGGAGCGGCCGACCGTCAGCGTGCCGTGGTTGCGCAACAGCATGTGGTTCCTGTTGCCGATGTCCCGCTGCAGCCGCGGGCGCTCGTCATGATCGAGCGCGATGCCCTCATAGTCGTGATAGGCGAGATCATGGGTGACGAGCTGGGCGGTCTGGTTCAGCGGCAGCAGCCCTTCCGGGCAGCTCGAGACCGCGGTGCCGTCAGGCGTGTGCAGATGGAGCACGCAGCCGGCGTCCTCGCGCACCTCGTGGATGGCGGAATGGATGGTGAAGCCGGCGGGGTTGATGTTGTAGTCGGTCTTGGACAGCAGATTGCCGTTGAGATCGACCTTGACCAGGCTGGAGGCCGTGATCTCCTCGAACATCAGGCCATACGGATTGATCAGGAAATGATGCTCCGGCCCCGGCACGCGCGCGGAGATGTGGGTGTCGACCAGATCGTCCCAGCCGTACAGCGCCACGAGGCGGTAGCAGGCGGCGAGGTTGACGCGCTGTTGCCACTCGGCATCCGTCATATCCGACGGCACTTCCTTCAAGCGAGCTTCCGCTGGCGACATGACCGGCTTCTCCCATGTGTCGATTTGTCAACGGGAAGCGTAACCTTGCCGCCAGCCGGCAGCAAGGCAAGTTCGGGGTGCCTGATATGCGGTGCCGGCGAAAGCCAGACTACGGGGCGGGGATCGCGAGCAGGCTCGAGATGCTGCGGCCGCGGATGTCGTAGACGCGGGCGAACACGACATCGTCGCGCTTGATCTCGACCAGCACGGGCGCGGTCAGGCCCTTGCAGTAGAACTCGCCGAGCGTCATGGCGAAATCGGCGGACTGGCTGTCCCAGCCGATGGTGAAGTCCGGGCCGAGCGCAACCTGCGCCGGGCGCTGCGGGCCGCAGACGGCGACCTTCCATTTTCCGTTAAGCGGCGGAATTTCCTGCCGCTCGATCAATTGCTCGCGCAGGCCATCGGAAGCCTGCTTCAGGGCCAGGCCCCAGTAGTCGAGCATGAACAGGTCGTCGGCACCGCGGACCGTGCCGGCAATGTGGTTGAAGTGGGTATATTGGTAAGGATGCAGCCGGATCATCTCGCTGAGCGGCAGCAGCAGGCCGAAGGTGAAGACGGCGAGCGCCACCGGCTGCCAGCTCCGACGCTTTTCGCCGAGCCAGTCCATGGTGCGGGCGAAGGCAAAGCCCGCCAGCACCGCCATCGGCGGGATCACGAAAATGAAATGGCGGATGCCGTTATAAAGCGCCGGCCGCTTCACCATTGCGATGACCAGCGGCAGCGTTGCCGCCAGCGTCAGCATCAGCAGGACGGTCTTGCGCCGCGCGGCGACGTCGGCGCGCGACAGCGACATCAAGCTCATGACAACCGCTGCGACCAGGAGGCCCAGCAGCACCTCGGGAAGCTGCAGCGCGAACAACGTCGGCAGATAGGACCACGGCATGTCCGGCACCGAGACCAGCGCGCCGTCGAACATCTCCTTCCAGGGCTTCTCGAAGAAGTGCGAGAAATAGGTGACGGCCTCGAGCGGGTGGCCCGGTTCCATGATCGACCACGGCCAGATCAGGCCCATCACCAGATAGCCGAAGATCAGCCCGGGCAGCAGCACGTAGACCACATGGACGAAGCGATACGCCGCCTCGCGCGGGCCTTGCTTGCGGACTTCTTCAAGCAGCAACGGCACGAAACCCACCGCAGCGTAGATCAATGCCAGACCGCCGAGAACCCGGCAGCCGAGCGAAAGCCCGGCGCCAAACCCGACGATCAGGATGGTGCGCGGCGAAGGCGCCGGATATTCCTCGGCAAGGCGCACAAGACCCATCAGCAGGATCATCATCGCCACTGCGAATGGCGCATCCTTCGGGTTCATGAACATGTGGCCGTAGAAGGTCGGGCACAGCGCGAGCAACAGCAGCGCGGCAAGGCCGGCCAGCGGGCCGCCCACGCGGCGGCCGAGCCGCCAGCTCACCGCAAGCCCGATCACGCCAACGACGGCGCCGAGCAGCCGGCGGGTTTCGAACAATTCGAGCGGGATGACCTTGTGCAGGAGCGCCGCGGCCATGTCGAAACCGCCGCCATACATGTAGAGATTGGCGAATGACAGCGCGCCGGTGTCCTTGAAGCCGGAACCGTACATTCGCAGCAGCAGGTCGGCGTATTCGGCGTGGGTGTAATCGTCCCAGCCCAGCCCGTAATCGCGGAACGTGAGGCCTGCGATCAGGGCGACCGCGCTTAGCACGACGATCGCAAGATCGTCGCAAGTCTTTTCCACCGAGCGCCGCGCGGGCGTTTCGATGGCAGAAGTCGTAATGGATGACATGGCTATTGGTGACCCGGCGTCCCTCGGCCCTGATGGCGCTTTAGGGCCTCATTCCCCGGCATCCATATAGCGCAGTTCCACTAACGAGTAATTGGGAATTGTGGCGTAATTTACTGATGCGTCGCAGCAATTTGGCATCAATTCGTAGCCGGTAGATCTACGGGGGGACGCGTTGGCGGCGGCTGCCCTGAGAAGCGAACGGAGCGGTAATCCTGTTCAAGATCCGGATAGGAACCGTCTCCGGAATTGTTGGTTGGCGATGCACATAATATGACGGTATCGTGGAATAAGGGGCCGGCGCATAGATTTGGCGCGGTTTTCGGGGGTGAGTTTGATGATGGTCGGGATGTTGGTCGCGGGTTTTGGCCTGCTTTTGGCAGGCCTGCTGGCGATCGGCTATGGCATTCAATACAAGGAATTCAGCGTCGGCAGCACGCTGATCCTCTCCGGTGTATTCGGCTTCTGCACCGGCCTGATCATGTTCGGCCTTTGGCTCAATGTCCGGGAGCTGCGGAATCTCGCCCGGCGCCTGGGTACCGGGATGCCTGCAGAGGAGCCCCACGAATTTTCGCTGCCGCCGGACGCACCCGTTGCACCGCGTGCCGCGGCTGCGTCCGAGGGTGGATTCCCGTTCAGGCGCGGTCAACCAGCGGCAGAAGGTTCTGGGGACGGCGAGCCGGTGGTACCGGCGGCGGCTGGTGCGACCCCGCCGCCCTGGTATCACGAGGCCGCCGCGCGCGATCG
>NZ_PSRR01000148.1 GCF_004296405.1 Bradyrhizobium sp. Leo170 | reverse complement strand
CCACCCCATCAACCACAGGCCTCTGTGGTGTGCTCCGCTGCAACCACTCGCTCGCGCCACAATGTCTCCCTGTGGTTATGGGTCCCGGCGTTCGCCGGGACGACGGCGGAGTTAATCGGCCCGCCCCGTTCCCTCATTCAGCCAGCACGCCACCTGATGTCTGGCGCCCGCGTCCACCAGCGGCGGGCGCTCGAGCTTGCAGCGATCCATCGCGTAGCGGCAGCGGGTGTGAAACGCGCAGCCGGAGGGCGGGTTGATCGGGCTCGGCACGTCGCCTTCGACCAAAGGCGTCAGCCGTTTGATCCGGGGATTGGCGACCGGCACCGAGGCCAGCAGCGCCTGTGTGTAGGGATGGCGTGGATTGGCGAACAGCTCGGCCTTGTCTGCGATCTCGACGATGCGGCCGAGATACATCACGGCGACGCGGTGGCTGATATGGGCGACGACGGCGAGATCATGCGCGATGAAGAGGTAGGAGAAGTTGCGCTGGCGCTGCAGGTCGATCAGCAGGTTGATCACCTGCGCCTGGATCGAGACGTCGAGCGCGGAGACCGGCTCGTCGCAGACGATCAGGCTTGGCCCGAGCGACAGCGCGCGTGCGATGCAGATGCGCTGGCGCTGGCCTCCGGAGAACTGGTGCGGATAGTTCTTCATCTGGTCGGGCCGCAGGCCGACCTGCTGGAACAGTTCCGCGACGCGCTCCTGCTTCCGCTCGCCCGAGGCCAGTCCGTGCACGCTCAGGGGTTCGCCGACGATGTCGCCCGCGGTCATGCGCGGGTTGAGCGACGCAAACGGGTCCTGGAACACGATCTGCATCGAGCGGCGGTAGGGCCGCAGCTCCGATTTGCTCAAGCGCGTGATCGCCTCGCCGTTCAGCCGGATCTCGCCGCTCGATGGCTCGACCAATCGCAATACGCTGCGCGCCACCGTCGACTTGCCGCAGCCGGATTCGCCGACGAGTCCGAGCGTCTCGCCGGGAGCCAGCGAAAAACTCACACCATCGACCGCATGCACGGTGCCGACC
Organism: Bradyrhizobium sp. Leo170; assembly: GCF_004296405.1. Classification (GTDB taxonomy): domain Bacteria; phylum Pseudomonadota; class Alphaproteobacteria; order Rhizobiales; family Xanthobacteraceae; genus Bradyrhizobium. The sequence continues at coordinate 18,009 of NZ_PSRR01000148.1, read as the reverse complement.
TGCCGCCGCAGCACGCCGCCGCGCACCGGGTAATGTTTCACGAGGTCGGTGACCTCCAGGAGCGGCTGCGCTTCGGTCATGACGCCTCCGCCATCTCGCCTGCGCGCCAGCAGGCGGCAAAGTGCCGGCCGCCGAAATCGCCGAGCGGCGGATATTCCTCGCGGCAGCGCGGGATCGCGAACCGGCAGCGCGGCGCGAACGGGCAGCCCGGCGGCAGTTTTGTCAGCGACGGCACCATGCCCGGGATTTCGACCAGCCGCACATCGGCTTTTGCGTCGAGCGAGGGCACGGCCGGGATCGAGGCCATCAGGCCGCGCGTATAGGGATGCAGCGGGTTCTCGAACAGCGCCTCGACGCTCGCTTCCTCGACCTTCCGGCCGGCATACATCACGATCACGCGCTGCGCGGTCTGCGCGACCACGCCGAGATCATGCGTGATCAGGATCAGCCCGGTGCCGAGCTTCTTCTGCAGATCGACCATCAGCGCCAGGATCTGCGCCTGGATCGTCACATCCAGCGCCGTCGTCGGCTCGTCCGCGATCAACAGCGCCGGCCGGCAGGCCAGCGCCATCGCGATCATCGCGCGCTGGCGCATGCCGCCCGAAAGCTGGTGTGGATATTCCTGCGCGCGCCGCTCCGGCTCGGGAATGCGGACCAGGCGCAGCATGTCGACCGCCTGCTTCCAGGCCTCCTTGCCGCTGATATCCTGGTGCAGACGCAAGGCTTCGGTGATCTGGTCGCCGATCCGCATCACCGGATTGAGCGAGGTCATCGGCTCCTGGAAGATCATCGAGATGCGGTTGCCGCGGATCTTGCGCATCGCTTCGTCATCGAGCGCGAGCAGGTTCTTGCCTTCGAGCACGATCTCGCCACCAACGATCTTGCCGGGCGGATCCGGCACCAGCCGCATCACCGAGAGCGCGGTGACGCTCTTGCCGCAGCCGGATTCGCCGACGATCGCCAGCGTCTCGCCGCGGCGGACGCTGAAGGAGACGTCGTCGACCGCCCTGAACAATCCCGAATTGGTGAAGAAGACCGTTTTCAGGTTCTTCACCTCGAGCACAGGTTGTTCCTTGTTCATCGCGTTCATCAGCCGCGCTGCCTCGGATCGAGGATGTCGCGTAAGGCGTCGCCGAACAGATTGGTGCCGAACACGGCGAGGCTGATCGCGATCCCCGGGAAGATCACGAGCCATGGCGCAACGCGCACATATTCTGCGGCAGATTCCGAAAGCATGCGTCCCCAGGACGGGTAGGGTTCGGGAATGCCGAGGCCGAGAAACGACAAGGACGCCTCCGTCAGGATGGTGGAGCCGAGCTGCGCCGTCGCGAGCACGATCAGGGGGGCCAGCGTGTTCGGCAGCACGTGGCGGAACGCGATCCGCATCTCGCTCATGCCGATCGATTTGGCCGCTTCCACGAACGGCAGTTCGCGCAGCGCCAGCGTGTTGGCGCGGATCACGCGCGCCACCGTCGGGATCAGGGGAATCGCGATCGCGATGATGACGTTCGGCAGCGACGGGCCGAGTGCAGCCGTCATCACCAGCGCCAGCACCAGCAGCGGCAGCGATTGCAGGATGTCGGTGATGCGCTGGAACAACAGATCGACCCAGCCGGAGAGATAGCCGGAGGCGAGCCCGACGATGACGCCGATCGACGCCCCGAGCGCAGTGGAGCCAAGACCGACCGCGAGCGAGATGCGCGCGCCATGGATGATGCGGCTCCAGACGTCGCGGCCGAACGAATCGGTTCCGAACCAGTGCAGCGCGTCGGGCGCCGCCAGGCGGTGCGCCGAATCCACGGCAAGCGGATCATACCGGCTGATCAGGTCGGCCGAGAGCGCCATCGCGACGAACAGCACCATGATGACGAGGCCGATCGTGCCGAGCAGATAACGCTGCGCAAGGAACGTCAGCCGCCGCCAGCCGTGAGTGGCGTCAGCGCCGGCTCGTTTCAGTTCGGCATCAAAGTTGATGACAGCCAAGAGCTAATCTCCGAAGCGAATGCGCGGGTCGATCGCGGCGTAGAGCATGTCCACCGCGAAGTTGACGACGACCACGACGACCGCGATGAACATCACGAGATTCTGCACGATGGGGTAGTCGCGCCAGCGCAGCGCCTCGACCAGGAAGCGCGCGATGCCGGGAATGTTGAACACCGTCTCGGTGACGATCAATCCGCCGATCAGGAACGCCGCCTCGATGCCGATCACGGTGATGACAGGCAGCACCGCGTTCTTCAGCGCGTGGTGATAGTTGACGGAAGCCTCGGAGGCGCCTTTGGCGCGGGCGGTGCGGATAAAATCCTGCCGCAGGATCTCCAGCATCGAGGAACGGGTGATGCGCATGGTCAGTGCCGCGCTGCGGAAGCCGACCGCCATCGCCGGAATACAGTAGATCGCGAACGCCTCGGCCCAGGTCTGCGGATTCGGGTTGTAGATCGGCATCCAGCCGAGCATCGAGACCGACGCCATCAGGATCAGCAGTCCCAGCCAGAATGACGGCAGCGACAGCCCGCTCAGGCTGACCACGCGTAAGGCGTAGTCGAGTCGCGTGCCCTGATGCACCGCGCTCAGCACGCCCAAGGGAATGCCGATCGAGGCGGAGAACAACAGTGCTAGGCCGGCGAGCTTCGCCGTGATCGGGATCCGCGGCAGGATCTCCTGCAGCGCCGGCTTTTCCGAGACGTAGGAATAGCCGAGATCGCCGTGCAGGAGGCCGCCGATCCACTTGAGATACTGCACCACGATCGGGTCGCTGAGGCCGAGTTCCTTCTCCAGATTGGCCTTGTCGGCGGGATCGACATAGCCGGCGGCGTCGAACAGGATATCCACGATGTTGCCGGGCACGACGCGCAGCAGCACGAAGATGATGACCGAGATCCCGAACAGGGTCACGAGCATCAGGAAGAGGCGCCTGACGATATAGGCTAGCACCTGGCCACGCTCCTTTTTAAACTCTCTTCACCTCTCCCGCTTGCGGGAGAGGTCGGCGCAAAGCGCCGGGTGAGGGCTCTCTCCGCTCAACGACTCGTGGAGAGACCCCCACCCCAGCCCTCCCCCGCAAGCGGGAGAGGGGGAGCAGGGAGCAGCCCCACCGTGGATACACGCTACTTATCCATCCAGACGTCCTCGTAGCGGTAGCCGTTGTAGGAGCTGTTGGACATCACCGTCACGTTCTTGACGTAGGGCTGCCAGCAGGTTCCGGTGCGGCTGTGCAGGATGATGGGCCGCGCCACGTCTTCCTGCAGTTTCTTGTCGATCTCCCAGACCAGCTTCTTGCGCTTGTCGGCGTCGGTCTCGGCCGACTGCTGGTCGAACAGCTTTTCGATCTCGCGGTTGCAGTAGTTGGTGTAGTTCCGCTCGGAGTCGCAGGAATAGTTCTCGTAGAAGGACTGATCCGGCTCGTCGACCGCGTTGCCGGTGAGGTTCAGGCCCAGCGAATAGTCCTTGCGCGCGACCTTCGGGAACCACTGCGCGGTGTCGACGACGTCGAGTTCGGCGTCGATATAGATGGTCTTGAGCTGGTCGATCAGGATGATGGCCGGGTCGCGGTAGATCGGGATGTTGCGGGTCGACACCTTGATCTGCAGATGCTTGTCGGGGCCGTAGCCCGCCTTCTGCATCAGCTTGCGCGCATGCTCGCGGTTGGCGTTGACGTCGGGCCCATAGCCCGGGATCGTCTCCAGAATCTCCTTGGGCATCGCCCACAATCCTGCCGGCGCGGGCTGCATGGTGCCGCCGATATCAGCCTGTCCCTCGAACAGGATTGAGATGAACGCCTTGCGGTCAATGGCGAGCGCCAGGGCGCGGCGGATGTCGAGATTGTCGAACGGCGGCGCCGACGAATTGATGATGATGTTGGTGGAGACATTGCTCGGTTCCACCACGCAGACCGCATTGGGCGCCTGCGATTTGACGTCCTTCAAGAGCGGAATCGACACTTCGGTCGGGAATGTCATATCGAACTTGCCGGAGACGAAGCCCAGGATCGCCGTCGAGCGGTTCGTGACGATGGTGAATTCGATGCCGTCGAGATAGGGCAGGCCCTTCCTGAAGTAGTCCGGGTTCTTCGTCAGCTTGATCGACTCGTTGGCCTTGAATTCGACGAACTTGAACGGACCGGTGCCAACAGGCTTGGTGCGCATTTCCGCCGGCGAGACATGGCAGGGATAGATCGGGCTATAGCCGGAGGCGAGCAGCGACAGCAGCGCCGGTTGCGGGCGCTTCAGATTGAAGGAGGCCTCGTAATCACCGTTGATGGTGACGTCGTTGACCTGGTCGTACCAGGATTTGCGCGGGTTCTGGCGGAACTTCTGCTGCGACTTGCCCATCAAGAGGTCGAAGGTGCATTTGACGTCGGCTGAGGTGAACGGCTTGCCGTCATGCCATTTGACGTCGTTGCGAAGCTTGAATGTCAATTTCTTCTTGTCGTCGCTCCAGGCCCAGCTCTCCGCGAGTTCCGGCACGATCGTATCGACGCTGTTCTGCGCAACATGCTGGTTGAAAATCACCAGGTTGTTGAAGACCGGCATGAAGGGAACATTGAACGAATAGCTCGCGCCTTCGTGGATCGAGGCGCTCCCCGGACTGTCGCGGTGATACATCTTCAGGATGCCGCCGGACTTCGGTTGCTCCGCCAGCGAAACATCGTAAGCCGAAAGCCAACACAGCACCGCCACGGCCAGCGCTCGCACGCTCCGCATCATTTCCTCCCGACGTTCGGTCTCTATGGCCGATTTGGTATCGAGGATACCATGGTGGGACGTCTGAGCAACCAGCGTCGTGTGCACGAGGATCGGCAATTCGGATGAATGCCGAGCCTGCGACAATTGGCGCTGCAGTGCGGACGCTATTCCGCGGCTTGCGGCGACGGCAGGCCCATGGTGGCGAGACCGTCGGCCTCGGTCGCCGAGATCGTGGTGCGGATCATCAGCCGCGGCTCATGCGCCGGCCACGGCCGCCCGCGATGCATGGTGGCGCGGTTGTCCCACATCACGACATCGCCCTGCCGCCATTTGTGCAAGTAGGCCGTTCCCGGCGCGGTGGCTGCCGCCATGAGTTCATCGATCAGCTTCTTGCCGGCGGCAGCAGCCATGCCTTCGACTGCATAGGCGTGCGATGCGAGATAGAGTGCGCCGCGGCCATTGACGGGGTTGCGCCACACCATGCGCCAGCACACCGGCGGCAGCACCGCCGTCTCCTCAGGTGTCGCAAGGCCGGGCGCGATCTGGTCGCGCGAATGCGCGTAGGAATGCCAGGCGAAGGAGTTTTCGAGCTGCTTTGCGAGGCCCTCGTCGAGCAGCTCGAACGCGACGCGGGTGGAGACGAATTCGGTTTCGCCGCCATGACCGGGAATCACTCGTGCAGACAGGATCGAGGTCAGCGCCGGCACGCGCTTGAAGGAGGAATCGGTGTGCCAGAGCTGGTTGGCCTTGCTGCGCAGCGCCTGGCGATGATCTGTTGGCACCACCTTGCCGTCGGGACCGATGGTCGTGAGGATCACGAAATGCGATCCCGTTCCCATGGAACCGACTTTTGTCACTTCCGGCGGGCCGAAACGGCGCGAGAATGCCAATTGCTTTTCATCTGACACGTCCTGGTCGCGAAACACCAGCACGGAATGCGCTTCAAAAGCCGCACGCACTGCAGCATAGGCGGCTTTGCTCCTGACGACATCGTTGAGCGTCACGCCGCGAATTTCCGCAACGAATCCCGGACCCACCCGGACCACGTCCATCGGCCATCCTCCCTGATTTTCTTGTTGCTCAAGATTTAGGGTAAAAGCTGCAGCCGGGCAACGCAGCCGTAATCACCCCATCGCGATCAGGCTTTGCCGCTCGCGTCGGTTGGTGGTTTCGATGTGATGCGTGACAAGCGCGAAAATTGCCCAGCTTGTGTGAAAGAGGACTCCCGCAAGAACGACCAGGGTGCCCGGAATGGGGCCGATCGCGGCGCGCTCCCAAACCTCGGCAAGGCTGGTCAGCGGCACCGGATGGATCGCGAGCTTGCCGTAATAGGCAATGGCCTGGATCGCGAAGATCCAGCCATAGGTGCGGCGCAACCTTCGGCCAACCGCGCGCACATAGCTGATGTGGTAGCTCGGATTGCGATAATCATTGGCGAGCAACTCGGTCCAGGCCGAATTCGGGTCAAGCCGTTCGCCGCGGATCATCGGTGCGTAGAAATCGGTTTCGAGCAGGCGCGCGCGGGCCCGCCACACATTGAAGTAACGGTAGCGCCGGGCCTCGAACAGCAGGAACACGGTGACAAGCAGGCCGACAAGGACCATCGGCAAAGGCGAGGCTTCGGCGCTGCTGTAGGTTGCCGACAAGGCAATGCCCGTCGTGACCACCGCCCAGTTGGTTGAGCTGTCGAGGCGCGTACGCCAGACCGTGCTTCGGTAAACCTCGCCCCGGTAGAGGTGGGCGAGGGCGCCAATCTCTGCGGCAGTGAATTCGAGCCTTGGGGCCGGTAGCGGCGTGGGCTCGCGTGGCTCGGGCAGTGCCATGGCGTGCCTCCCGACGAAGCTGGCAGACAATCAGGCACTATAGAGCATGATCCGGAAAAGTGGACACCGGTTTTTACTCGCGACAAACGCAAAAGCGCTTGCGCAGAGATCACGCTCTATCTCTGCCGGGCGGCCGTGAAGATGCTCTGCGTCGCAGCGCGAGCGCGGATGCGCCACGTCACACGATGCGCGAGGTCTTGTTGCCCCAATAGCGGTCGCGCAACAGGCGCTTGTAGAGCTTGCCGGTCGGCAGCCGCGGCAGTTCCGCCTCGAAATCGATCGAGCGCGGCACTTTCTGGCGCGACAGCGATTGCGCGCAAAAGGCGATCAGTTCCTCCGCAAGGTCAGGACCCGGCGTCACGTCATGCATCGGCTGCACCACCGCCTTCACCTCCTCGCCGAGATCGGCATTGGGCACGCCGAACACCGCGGCGTCCGCGACCTTGGGATGGGTGATTAGGAGGTTTTCGCATTCCTGCGGGTAGATGTTGACGCCGCCGGAGATGATCATGAAGGTCGACCGGTCGGTGAGATAGAGATAGCCGTCATCGTCGACATAGCCGACGTCGCCGACCGTGCTCATGCTGCCGTCCGGCGAGCGTGCCTCCCTGGTCCTGCCGGGATCGTTGAAATATTCGAAGGGCGAGGCGGTCTTGAACCACACCGTGCCCGGCGTCCCCTTTGGGCTCGGCTGCATGTTCTCGTCGAGGATATGCAGGTCGCCGAGCAGCACCTTGCCCACGGTGCCGCGATGGGAAAGCCACTCCTCGCTGTTGCAGGCGGTGAAGCCGAGACCCTCGGTCGCGCCGTAATATTCGTGGATGATCGGCCCCCACCAGTTGATGATGTCTTCCTTGACGAGGGCAGGGCAGGGAGCGGCGGCGTGGATTGCGATCTCCAGCGACGACAGATCGTAGCGGTTCCGCACATCTTCCGGCAGCTTCAGCATGCGCGAGAACATCGTCGGGACCAACTGCGTGTGCGTGATGCCCCATTGCTCGACGAGCTGCAGATAGCGCTCGGGATCGAAGCTCTCCATGATCACGACCGTGCCGCCGACGCGGATGGTGAGGTTGACGGCCGCCTGCGGCGCCGAATGATAGAGCGGCGCGGGCGACAGATAGATCATCCCTTCGCGGTAGTGCCAGAGTTTCTGCAGGAAATCGAACAGCGGCAGTTGCCGTGATGGCGGTTGCTCCGGCAGCGGCCGCAGGATGCCCTTGGGGCGCCCTGTGGTCCCGGACGAATAGAGCATCGCGGTGCCGATCGCTTCATCCTCGATCGGCGTCGCCGGCAGGCCCCCGGTCACCTGTTGCAGGCCGACGATGCGATCGCTTTCCCCGTCGCCGTCGGCGACGATGCAGAGCTCGACCTGCGGACACTCCTTCAGCGCCTCGCGCGCGACGTCGAGTTTCGCTTTTGACGTGATCAGGATGCGCGACTGGCTGTTGGTGAGGATGTAGGCGAGCTCGCTTGGGGTCAGATAGGAGTTCACGCAGGTGAAATAGAGGCCGGACCGCTCGCCGGCGCCGCAGGCCTCCAGATAACGATTGTTGTTCTCCATGAAGATCGCATAGTGCTCCTGCCGCTTCAGGCCGCACTTTCGAAACAGATGCGCCAGCCGGTTGCTGCGCGCCTCGAGCTCGCGATAGGTGACGGTCTCGCCCGTCGCAGCCATGATGAAGGCGGGTTGCAACGGGCGCAGATAAGCGTGCTTTCCGGTATACATCGGTGGAAAATTTCCCTCATGCTGCCAACAGAAGAATCTCGCGGACCTGCTCGGCGCTAGCGATGGTGCGCGGATTGCGCGGAACCCACGGCGTCTTCATCGCCTGCGCCGCGATATGGTCGAAATGTTCGGGGCCGATCCGCACGTCCTGGAGGCTGCGCGGCAGGCCCAGTCCGCGGATGAAGTTGTCGAGCACGTCGCCGGCGTCCCGACCGGGATGGCCCATGGCGGCGGCGACCTGCGCCTGCCGCTCGGCATTGGCGGACTTGTTCCAGCGCATCACCGCCGGCAGCATCACACAGGAGGTGTAGCCGTGCGGCAGGTCGAATTCGGCGCCGAGCACATAGCCGATGCCATGGCTCGCACCCATCGGCACGCCGGAGGCGAGCGGTCCCGTCGACAGCCAGGTGCCGATCTGGCAGTCCAGCCGTGCGTCGATGTCGGTTGCGTCGGCTTTGGCCCGCGGCAGCGCCTGCGCCAGCATCGACAGCCCCTTCAGCGCCTGTGCATCGGCATAGGGGTGCGATTCGTTCGAGCAGATGCCCTCGACGCAATGATCGACCGCGCGGATGCCGGTCGAGAGCCACAGCCATTCCGGCGTGTGAGTGGACAGCCAGGGATCGAGGATCACCACGCGCGGCATCACCTGGGGATGGGTCAGCAGTTCCTTGACCCGCTTCTTCTCGTTGGTGACGCCGGCGATCGCCGTGAACTCGCCGCCTGCGATCGTCGTCGGCACGCTGATCTGGCGTACGTTGGGTGCATTGATTTGAGGCGTTACGCCGTGGCTGGTGCGGACTTTGTCGATGTCGTCGGCGCTGCGGATATCGTTGGCGAGGCAGAGCTGCACCGCCTTGGCGCCGTCGGTGATCGAGCCGCCGCCGATGGTGACGATAAGGTCGGCTTTCGCGGCGCGCGCCTGCTCGGCTGCCGCGACCACGGCGGTGCGCGGCGTATGCGGCGGCATCGCATCGAAGGTGCCGACGCAGGCCGCGCCCAGTGCGGCGCGGATACGCTCGATTTCGTCGGTCGCGCGGTTGAGCGTTCCGCTGACCATCAGGAAAGCGCGTTGCGCGGCCACCCGCGCCACCTGCTCGACGATCGCCTCAGCCGCCTGGCGGCCGAACACGACCTCCTCCATCGCGCCAAATACGACACGTCCTCGGTGCACGAGCCGACCCTCCCTGAAAGATTTATTTTCTTTGACGACAATCTAACGGAGCCGGAACGGCTCGTCATGCCCGAAGATGCGCCGTTGGCGTCCCCGGTCCCGGCTTCTTGGAGGCGATCACCGTCTGCGTCGGCGTGCGGCCACGAAAAAGGACAATGATTTTGCTTGATCCCGCCCCTCTCTTGAACAGACTGGCCTCCGGTCACATCTTTGACCTCCGCGGCGTGTAAGGTGCGCATCCGAGCGGCGCAATGCGCGCGCCGGCTGTGCTGTTCAGGGGGAGATCGACTTGGGCGCGACCGATAGGACGGGAAGCTTGACGGCCCACTCACGGCGCGGCGTCAGCGCGCTTGGCCTGCTCATTGCCTTGGCAACGTCAGCCCTGGCATTGACCGGTTGTGGTGACAAGCAGCAGCCACAGGCGGCGGCGCCGGCCCCTGCGGTCACCGTGGCTCAGCCGACCAAGCGTACGGTCACGGATTGGGACGAATTCACCGGGCGGTTCGAAGCGATCGAGGAGGTCCAGGTTCGCGCCCGCGTCGGCGGCTTCGTCACCAGCGTCGAGTTTCGCGATGGCGCCATCGTCCGCACCGGCGACCTGCTTTACGTGATCGATCCGCGCCCGTTTGAGGCCGTCGCCAAGCAGGCCGAGGGACAACTTGCGGACGCGCGCGCCAAGGCGGAGCTCGCCAAGCGCGAGCTCGACCGCGGCCTGAACCTGGTTCAGACCAGTGCAGTCTCCGAACAGGTCGTCGACCAGCGCCGTCAGGCCTTGCAGGCGGCCCACGCCGCCGAGATGCAGGCCGAGGGCGCGCTGAAGGCGGCGCAGCTCAACATCGAATTCTCCCATGTGCTGGCGCCGCTCACCGGCCGCGTCAGCCGCCATCTCGTCAGCGTCGGCAATCTTGTGCAGGGCAGCGAGGGCGGCGCGACCCTGCTCACCTCGATCGTGTCGCTCGACCCGATCTACATCTATTTCGACGTCGACGAGGCGACCTATTTGCGGAACAACCGGCTCTGGTTCGAGGGCAGGCGGCCGAGTTCGCGCGATACGGCCAATCCGGTCCAGGTGACGTTGACCGGCGAAACCAAGCCCTCGCACGAAGGCAAGATGGATTTCCTCGACAACCGGCTGGACGTCTCGACCGCCACTTTGCGCAGCCGCGCGGTGGTTCCGAACAAGGATCTCTCGATCCTGCCCGGACAGTTCGGCCGCGTGCGGCTCATCGGCAGCGCGCCGTATGAAGCGCTGCTCCTGCCCGACACGGCTGTTGCCACCGACCAGTCGCGCAAGATCGTGTTCGTGGTCAAGGATGACGACACGGTGGAAGCGAAGCCCGTGGTGCTCGGCCCGCTCGACGAAGGCCTGCGCGTGATCCGTGAAGGCCTCAAGGCGGAAGACCGCGTGATCGTCGATGGCCTGCAGCGCGCCCGCGTCGGCGCCAAGGTGAGCCCGCATCCCGCCCCAGCCGCGGCTGGTGGCAAATCATGAATCTCGGGCGGCTCTCCATCAACCAGCCCATCCTGGCGATGGTGCTGTCGATCGTGCTCCTGATCGTCGGGGCGATCGCCTACACCACGCTGCCGGTCGCCGAATATCCGCAAGTGGTGCCGCCGACCGTGGTGGTCACCACGAACTATCCCGGCGCCTCCGCGCAGACCGTCTCCGACACCGTCGCTGCCCCGATCGAGCAGGAGATCAACGGCGTCGAGGACATGCTGTATCTCTACAGCCAGGCCACCTCGAACGGGCAACTCACGATCACTGTCACCTTCAAGCTTGGCACCAACCTCGATACCGCCCAGGTTCTGGTGCAGAACCGCGTTGCGATCGCGCAGCCGCGATTGCCCGAGGAGGTGCAGCGCAACGGCGTGACCACGCGCAAGAACAGCCCGGACATCCTGATGGTCGTGTTCATGCTGTCGCCCGATGACAGCTTCGACCAGCTCTACATCTCCAACTACGCGCTGCTGCAGGTCCGCGACCAGTTGCTCCGGCTCGACGGCGTCGGCGACATCCAGATCTTCGGCGCGCGCGATTACTCGATGCGGCTGTGGCTGGATCCCGACCGCCTCGCCAATCTCGGCTTGACCTCAACCGAGGTGCTGGCGGCGATCCGCGCGCAGAACCTGCAGATCGCCGGCGGACAGATCGCGGAGCCGCCGATTGCGGATCGCGCGTTCCAGCCCAACCTTGTCTTTACCGGCCGTCTCAAGGATCCCAGGCAGTTCGAGGATATCGTGGTCAGGGCCGGCGCCGACGGCCGCACCGTGCGCCTGCGCGACGTCGCCCGCGTCGAGCTTGGAGCGCTGTCCTACACCACCAACAGCTTCCTGCTCAAGAAATCGGCGGTTGGCATGCTGGTGACGCAGCGGCCCGGCTCGAACGCGCTCGCCACCGCCAAGGAGATCTCCGATACGATGGTCAAGCTCAAGGCGAGCTTCCCGAAAGGGCTCGACTACAATATCGGCTACAACCCGACTGAATTCATCGCACAATCCATCAAAGAGCTGATCAAGACCATCTACGAGGCGATGGTGCTCGTCGTCATCGTGGTGCTGGTGTTCCTGCAGGGCTGGCGGCCGGCGCTGATTCCGATCATCGCAATCCCGGTGTCGCTGGTCGGCACCTTCGCGGTGATGGCTGCGCTCGGCTTCTCGATCAATAATCTGACGCTGTTCGGCCTGGTGCTGGCCGTCGGCATCGTGGTCGACGACGCTATCGTGGTGGTCGAGAATGTCGAGCGACATCTCGCGCACGGAATGAGCCGGCGCGATGCCGCGCTCAAGACGATGGAGGAGGTCGGTGGAGCGCTGGTCTCGATCGCGCTGGTGCTGTGTGCGGTGTTCGTGCCGACCGCATTCCTCGGCGGCATCTCCGGCCAGTTCTTCCAGCAATTCGCCGTCACCATCGCGGTCGCGACCGCGATCTCCTGCTTCTGCTCGCTGACGCTGTCGCCGGCGCTGGCCTCGCTGATCCTGGTGCCGCATGAAGAGAAGCGGCCGGCGGCGCGCTGGAACATCATTGCCCGTGGCTGGGAGAAGTTCACCGGCCTGTTCAACCGCGTCTTCGACCGGTTGTCGCATGGCTATGCCGCAGCGGCCGACTTCGTGATCCGCCATACGGCGGTGATGCTGCTGATCTATGTCGCGCTGATCGGCGGCGCCGGCTGGTTGCTCGCGACCACGGCGCAGGGCTTCATTCCGGCGCAGGATCGGGGCTACATCATCATATCGGTGCAATTGCCGGGGGCGGCATCGCTGGCTCGCACGACGGCGGTGGTGCGCGAGATCGAGCGGATCGCGCTCGATACGCCGGGCATCGTTCGCGTCGCGGTCTTTGCCGGCTTCTCGGGCGCGACCCGCACGCAGCAGGGTAATGCCGCGGCGCTGTTCCCCGTGTTCGATGAGCCGGAGGCGCGCCTGAAGAAGGGGTTGTCGGCGGCCGCGATCGCGGCCGAGCTGCGCAAGCGCCTGTCTGCGATCCAGGGGGCCTTCATCATCGTGATCCCGCCGCCTGCGGTGCCGGGTATCGGCACCGGCGGCGGCTTCACCATCCGCGTCCAGGATCGCCAGGGCCGCGGCCCCGAGCTGCTGGCCGCCGCGACCGACGAGCTTGTCGCTGCCGCGCGCAAATCGCCATATCTCACCTCGGTGTTCTCGCCGTTCACCGCGAATACGCCGCAAGTGTTCGTCGACATCGACCGCGTCAAGGCGCAGAAGCTCGGCGTGCCGATCGCAAACATCAACGACACCATCCAGACCTATTTCGGCTCGACCTATGTCAACGACTTCAACCTGTTCGGCCGCACCTATCACGTCACCGCGCAGGCTGACCTGCCGTTCCGCATGGAAACCTCTGATCTCGCGCGGCTGCGGACACGCAATGCGGCGGGCGACATGGTGCTGCTCGGCAGCGTGGTCGAATTCCGCGACGTCTCCGGGCCCGACCGCGTCGCGCGCTACAACCTCTATTCGGCATCCGAACTGCAGGGCGAGCCGGCGCCCGGCACGAGTTCGCAGACTGCGCTCGACACCATCAAACAGCTCGCCGATGCAACGCTGCCGAGCGGTTTTGCGTTCGAGTGGACCGATCTGTCGTACCAGCAGGTCACCGGCGGCAATGCCGGGCTCTACGTGTTCCCGATCTGCGTGCTGTTCGTCTATCTCGTGCTCGCCGCGCAGTATGGCAGTTGGAGCCTGCCGTTTGCGGTGATCCTGATCGTGCCGATGTGCCTGCTGGCCGCGACCATCGGCGTGCGCATCATGGGGCAGGACGTCAACATCCTGACCCAGATCGGCTTCGTGGTGCTGGTCGGACTCGCCGCCAAGAACGCGATCCTGATCGTCGAATTCGCGCGCGATATCGAGGCCGAGGGCAAGCCGCGGCTGGAGGCGGTAATCGAGGCCTGCCGCCTGCGGCTGCGGCCGATCCTGATGACGTCGTTCGCCTTCATCCTCGGCGTGCTGCCGCTGGTGGTCTCGACCGGCTCGGGATCGGAAATGCGCCAGGCGGTCGGGGTTGCCGTGTTCTTCGGCATGCTCGGCGTCACCCTGTTCGGCCTGATCTTCACGCCGATCTTCTACATGGTGGTGCGTGGGCTCGCCGACCCCAGGCATCCGAAGAAGCCGGTGGAAGCTTGAGCTGGGCCCGCCCCACACCACCGCCGTCATTCCGGGGCATCGCGAAGCGATGAGCCCGGAATCCATCGGGCCGCATACGCCTGCGGGGAAATGGATTCCGGGCTCGCGCTGCGCGCGCCCCGGAATGACCAGGAGAGAGGTAGACGCAAGCCCCACTAATGGCTGAGCCGAAAGTGATGGGCAGCCGCAGGGTTATAAAATATCATTCGCTTATATTCCGAACAGAAACTGCAGGGAGATCATTTATGAAATCGGGATTGCTCGCCGCCGTCGCTCTTGGCGGCCTTTTGCTGTCAACTCCAGGTTTTGCCCAGGGCGTCAAGATCGGCATCCTGAACGACCAGTCCGGCGTCTACGCCGATTACGGCGGCAAATATTCGCTCGAAGCCGCGCGGATGGCGATCGAGGATTTCGGCGGCGAGGTGCTGGGACAGAAGATCGAGCTCGTCACCGCCGATCACCAGAACAAGCCGGATCTTGCGGCAGCGATCGCGCGCCGCTGGTATGACGCCGAAGGCGTCGACATGATCACCGAGCTCACGACCTCCTCGGTCGCGCTCGCGATCCAGGAGCTGTCCAAGGAAAAGAAGAAGATCGACATCGTGGTCGGCGCGGCGACCTCGCGGATCACAGGCGATGCCTGCACGCCCTACGGCTTCCACTGGGCCTACGACACCCGCGCGCTAGCGGTGGGCACCGGCGGCGCGCTGGTGCAAGCGGGCGGCGACACCTGGTTCTTCCTGACCGCCGACTACGCCTTCGGCTACGCGCTGGAAAAGGACACCAGCGACATCGTCAAGGAGAAGGGCGGCAAGGTGCTGGGCTCGGTCCGCGTTCCCCTGAACTCATCGGATTTCTCGTCCTTCCTGCTGCAGGCGCAGAGCTCGAAGGCGAAGATCGTAGGCCTCGCCAATGCCGGCCTCGATACCACCAACTCGATCAAGCAGGCGGCCGAGTTCGGCATCGTGAAGAGCGGCCAGAAGCTCGCCGGCCTGCTGATGACGCTGTCCGAGGTGCACGGGCTCGGGCTCGAGGCCGCGCAGGGTCTTGTGCTCACGGAAGGGTTTTATTGGGACCACGATGACGCCTCGCGCGCCTTCAGCGAACGCTTCATCAAGCGCACCGGACACATGCCGAGCATGATCCATGCCGGCACCTATTCGGCGACGCTCTCCTATCTGAAGGCCGTGAAGGCCGCCGGAACCAAGGATAGCGATGCGGTGGCAAAGAAATTGAAGGAACTGCCGGTCGATGACGCCTTCGCGAAGGGCAAGGTGCTGGAGAACGGCCGCATGGTGCACGACCTCTATCTGTTCGAGGTCAAGAAGCCCTCGGAATCGAAGAAGCCATGGGACTACTACAAGCAGCTCGCCGTCGTGCCGGGCGACAAGGCCTTCTTCACCGCCAAGGAAAGCGGCTGTCCGCTGACGAAGTGATCTCGCTGTCGTCCCGGGTCAAGCCCGGGACGACGGCAGCATTTGAGCCGCGGTGATCTCAATACCCCGTCAGCTCGAGATAGCCGACGCCGGCGTGGCTGCCGGCAAAGCTGATCGGGCCCTCCCAGTAGGAAAAACCCGTTCCCATCCAGCTTCGGGCGTTGAGCGGCCTGGTTTCGATTTTTACCCCGCGCGCAGGGAGTTCGACACGCCACGCCGTCGGCACCTTGCGGTCGCCGATCTCGGTGAATGCGGTCGGCGTGATGCTGTTGTCGCTTGAAGCGATCTCGCTGGAACGGCCGTCCGGTTCGATCCAGTTGCCGAACAGGTTGTTGCGGCCGTCCTTCTGGCGCAGCCGGTAGAGCATCAGCTTCTCATCGTTTGGCAAATGCAGCGAGAACCAGTCCCAGCCGGTTTGGTCAGAAGCGAGTGGCTGGCTGCTCCATTCGCGGTCCATCCAGGCTTGCCCCGTGACCTCAACAGGCTTGTCGTCGATGACGATGCGGCCGGCCGCCTTGAAGAAGGGCTGGCTGTAGTAATAGGAGGCCTGTCCGCGATCGGACTTCCTGCTGTAGCCGCGGTCGCCCTGCAGCACCAGCGCCCGCTCCGCATAGAGGCGGAGCTCGTAGCTGAAATCCGCACCCGTCGCGCTGAGTTTCAGCGGCGCCACTCTTTGCGCATTGAATCCGTCGAGGGCGCGCATCTCCCAGGCATCGATCCAGCCGACAAATGGACTCGTCTCGACGCCGGCCTGCCCGACGCCGCCGCGCGCAAATGTCTCGGCATAGCGATGCGTGTCGGCGCGCGTGACCGCGGCATGTCCCATCCAGATCTGCTGATTGGCCCAGCCTTCGAGCTGCGCACCGGCGCGCATCGCCTGCCGGAACAGCGTCCATTGTACGCCATGGGCTGCGCCGGCTGCATCGGCGAGGTTCGCGGTCACATACCACCATTCGATGCGGAATTCCGGATGCGGACCGTGATCGAGGGGAAAGACGAAACTCTTGCCAGGCAGACCGGCCCGAAACCGTCAGCGGTCTCGCCGAGTCCCGCGAACCCTTGCGCATGCGCCTGGCCTCCAAGGCCGGCTGCGAGCGCGCCACCGACGAGCGCGCGGCGCGATATCGGGCTAGCGTTCATTGACAAATATCCGTATCAGGCTCGCCGGCTGCATCCGCGCCAGCCGGATGACCGGCAATAGCGCAGCCAACAGCGCCGCTGCCAGGGCAACGCCGAGCAGCTCCACCAGTTGCAACGGAAACACCTGGAACGGCAACCGCCAGCCAAAGGCCTTCACATTCACGACCGCGAGCAGGCACCACGCCACCAGCAGGCCGAGCGGCAGCGCGAACAGCGATGTGATCAGCGCCACCGCCATCGTCTTCAATAGTTCGATCCTCGCGAGCCTCTGCCGCGTGAGCCCGATCGCCCACAGCGGCGCAAGCTGCGGCAGGCGGGAATTGGCCAGCGTCAGGAGGCTCGTGAGTAGTGCGACGCCGGCGACGCCCAGCGTGAAGGTGTTGAGCGCCGACGTGACCGAGAACGTCCGGTTGAAAATGCGTTTCGACTCCGCCTTGACCGTCGTCTGATCAGCGACGCTGCGGTCATCCAGGCCGAACTTCTGCTGCAGCTCCGCGATCAGCGCGGGCACGGCCGGTGGCGCTACGCGCAGCCCGAACCGCGTCTGCGGCACTTGCGGAAAATGCCGCGTTAGCGCGGCAAAGTTCACCGCGACCTGGCCCTTGGGATTGCCGTAATCGGCATAGATGCCGACGATCTCGAGCGGCCAGTTGCCGCCGGGCGCGGGCACCTCGATCCGGTCGCCGATCGCAAGTTTCAGCCGCCGCGACAATTGCTCGCTGGCAAAGCAGGTGTCGCCGCCGCGCAGGCGGTCCCATCCATCCGACCTTGCTTCCAGCAGCGGCCAGTTGTCGCGAAAAGTGGCCTGATCGGGCAGGCCGAGCACCTCGATCGGCATGCCCGCAAGCTGCGCATCCGCGCGGCCACCGGGCAAGATCGCCTGAACCTCGCTCCGCCCGCGCAGCCAGGCCTTGATCTCAGTCGCCTGCGTATCGCTGGCTGCGTTGACATAGACGTCGGCGGCGAGCCGTCCGTCGAGCCAGACGAGGAAGGTGCGGCTGAAACTCTCCACCATGGTGCCGACGCCGACATTGACCGCGAGCGCAAGCAACAGCGCCATCAGCGCCAGTGACAATCCCGAGAGCTGCTGACGGCTGTCGGCCCAGAACCAGATGCTGACCGGCCGCCCGGCGCTGCGCTGGCCGAGCGCGAGCGCGATCTCCAGGATCATCGGCAGGATCAGCGCCGCGCCGAGCATCAGCGCGGCGAGCACGGCAAAGCCCGAAAGCAGGGAATCGCCGAACCAGAGAAAGCCGCCGGCCACGGCAAAGGCGGCCAGCGCGGCAGCGCTCTGAAACACCAGCCAGCGCCGCTGCGCCTGTTGCCACGCCTGCGGCTGCGCCGAGGCCAGCACCGGCATGCGGATCGCCTTGGCGAGGCT
>NZ_PSRR01000147.1 GCF_004296405.1 Bradyrhizobium sp. Leo170 | reverse complement strand
TCCCGTCTTTCGACGGGACGACACCGAGAATGAGATGGAGAGCAACGCGCTCCGCTCTATCCCCTCACCCTGAGGAGCCTGCGAAGCAGGCGTCTCGAAGGGCGAGGCCATAGGCCGGGGCTCATCCTTCGTCCGGCCGGGAAAGGACAGTGCCGTTAACCCTTTACTAACCATACGCTGGGCAAAAATTGCCGGGTGAAGTCGAGTGTCGTCGGTCGCGTATGACGGGAGGGGATCCCCCGTGGACGCCAGCGCGGTGCCTCACTTTCGGAGCGGCGGCCCGCAAGCCGCCGCGCAGACATTGGGCGGCCGCGCCCGGCAGGCGCGGGGGGATCGGGCTACCATGGTCGACGTGACGGCGGGTCAGGGCACGGCATCCGGCGGCTTCTCTTTCGCCGACATCACCAACGTCCTGAAGCGCGGCGATATCGCGCTGGCGTTCGGCATCCTCACCATCCTGGTGGTGCTGATCCTGCCGCTGCCCGCGATCGTGCTCGACCTGTTCCTGGCGATCTCGATCACGCTGTCGGTCCTGATCCTGATGACCGCCCTGTTCATCCAGGCGCCGCTGGAATTCTCCTCGTTCCCGACCATCCTCTTGATCTCGACCATGCTGCGGCTGTCGCTCAACCTGGCCTCCACCCGGTTGATCCTGTCGCACGGGCATGAGGGCACGGCGGCCGCCGGCCACGTCATCGAGGCCTTCGGCAATTTCGTGATGGGCGGCAATTTCGTGATCGGGATCATCGTGTTCGCGATCCTGGTCATCGTCAACTTCGTCGTCATCACCAAAGGTTCGGGCCGCATCGCCGAAGTCGCGGCACGCTTTCACCTCGATTCGATGCCGGGCAAGCAGATGGCGATCGATGCCGACCTTTCGGCCGGCCTGATCGACGAGAAGGTCGCCAAGGAACGGCGCAAGGAACTGGAGGACGAAAGCGGCTTCTTCGGCGCCATGGACGGTGCCTCGAAATTCGTCCGTGGTGACGCCATCGCGGGCCTGCTCGTGGTGTTCATCAACGTCGTCGGCGGCATTATCATTGGCGTCGCCCAGCAGGGCCTGGGCTTTGCCGAGGCCGCGCGCACCTACACCGTGCTGACCGTCGGCGATGGCCTGGTGACGCAGGTCCCGGCGCTGATCGTCTCGACCGCCGCGGGCCTCCTGGTCTCGAAGGCCGGCGTCTCCGGCGCCGCCGACAAGGCGCTGATGAAACAGCTCTCGGGCTATCCGCAGGCGCTCGGCATGTCGGCCGGCGTGATGATCGTGCTGTCGCTGCTCCCGGGCATTCCGATGATCCCGTTCCTCGCGCTCGGCTCCGGCGCCGCCGCGCTGGCCTGGACCGCACGCAAGCAGAAGCATGCCGCCAAGGCTGCCCAGGCCGCCGCTGCGGCCGCCCCTACGGCTGCGGCTGCGGCAGCCGCGGCGGCCGCCGAGGAGCCGATCTCGAGCGCACTCAAGATCGACGACCTCAAGATCGAGCTCGGCTATGCGCTGCTGCCGCTCGTCAACGGCCCCGACGGCACTGATCGGTTGACCGAGCAGATCAAGGCGCTGCGCCGCTCGCTCGCCGTCGAGATGGGCTTCGTGATGCCGGCAGTGCGCATCCTCGACAACGTCCAGCTCGAGGCCAACACCTACGTCATCAAGATCAAGGAGGTCGACGCCGGCACGGGGCGGATCTGGCCGAACCAGTTCATGGTGATGGACCCCGGCGGCAACCAGGTCGCGATCCCCGGCATCCACACCGTCGAGCCGACATTTGGTCTGCCTGCGACCTGGGTCGACGCCGCGCTGAAGGAAGAGGCCTCGCTGAAGGGCTATACCGTGGTCGATGCCGCGACCGTGCTGTCGACGCACCTGACCGAGCTGCTCAAGAACAACATGTCGGACTTGCTGTCCTACGGCGAGGTGCAGAAGCTGCTCAAGGAGCTGCCGAAGGAGCAGGGCGAGCTGATCAAGGACATCGTGCCGAGCCAGGTCACAATCTCCGGCATCCAGCGCGTGCTGCAATTGCTGCTGGCCGAGCGCGTCTCGATCCGCGACCTCTCGACCATCCTCGAAGGCATTGCGGACGCGCTCGCCTTCTCGCGCAATCCGGCGACCATGGTCGAGCATGTCCGCGCCCGCCTGGCCCGCCAGATCTGCGCGCAGAACACCTCCTACAACGGCTATCTGCCGCTGATCGCGCTGTCGGCGCGCTGGGAGCAGGCGTTTGCGGAATCGATCGTGGGCACCGGCGAGGACAGGAGCCTCGCGATGCAGCCGTCGAAACTGTCGGAATTCATGACCGCGACCCGCAACGCCTTCGAGCAGGCCGCGCGCGAAGGTGAGGCGCCGGTGCTGGTGACCTCGGCCGCGATCCGGCCCTTCGTTCGCTCGCTGGTTGAACGCTTCCGCTCGCAGACGACCGTTTTGTCGCAGGCGGAGATCCATCCGCGGGCACGCTTGAAGACCGTCGGTAGCGTCTGACCGGCGCGCAAATCAGCTGTTTAGCGGCGCAGCATTTTCGTCACATGCAACTGGTTTGTCGAAAATGGCTTAATTTCAACGGCTTATCGTCCGCGTGCAGCGATTTCGACCTAATGCATTGCAATAACTAGAGAATATGAACTCCAACGCCGATTCCAATCGCGTAGGATCACGTCTGTTCACGGGCTTGTGATCGCCTCTACGGAACGGAATCCGCGATTCCTATGTTGGTAGGGCGCAAGGATGTTGAACCTGTCGGAAGAGCTATCCGACACAAGTAAGCGACAGGGAAGGCGGCAGGAGACTTCCATGAACCACTCGATCTACAGCGCGGATCGGACGACCCACCTGAAGATTGTGGTCGTTGCACTCGTAGCGGGTGTGGTTGTGGCCGGCCTTGGCATCATGGCGCGTAACAGCGTGGACGAGTACCAGACCGCGCGGGTGATGAAAGCCGGCAAGCCGGTGGCCATCACCTCATCGAACAATTCGCTCGTACGCTAGAGCAGGAGAGGAATTTACGGAATTCACGTGGTTCTTTACAGCCCCCCAAAGGCCACGTGGATATTAAGA
Organism: Bradyrhizobium sp. Leo170; assembly: GCF_004296405.1. GTDB lineage: Bacteria > Pseudomonadota > Alphaproteobacteria > Rhizobiales > Xanthobacteraceae > Bradyrhizobium. Next base: position 16,159 of record NZ_PSRR01000147.1, on the reverse strand, counting down.
CCCCCAACTACCCCCAAGTTGACTATCGAAAACGCCCGCTCCCCACGGGCGTTTTCTTTTTATTTGAATCAGCGGTTCGGCGCCGGCGCGCCCGGCGGCACGCTCTCGATCAGCCTGCCGGAAAAGATCGGCGCCGAGGTCGGACTGCCCGTCGGCGACCCGCCCTCCGGCTCGACGGTGACTGCGTAGGTCGCGTCACTGACCGTGGCGGCGTCGAAGGACGACAGCACCGGGCGCTCGGTGAAATCGTCAGCGCCGATCACGCCAAGCGAGCGCGGCTGCGGCAGCTTGTCGGAGATCAGCCACAGCTCGAAGCTCTTCCCGGGCTCCGGCGTCGCACCGACCCGGCGCACCGTGAAGTTCCTGGTGGCGGCATCGACGGTCAGGATGAAAGCCGGCGAGTTGCCGTCCTGCTGCAGCACGGCGACAAATTGTCCCGATGGGGGCGCGGGCGGTGTCTTCACCTCCACGATCTCTGTGCGGGGCTCCGGACGGATGGCGTCAGGCAGGGCATCGGGCCGGTAGACCTGAAGCCCCAGCACCACCAGGAGCGCCGCCGCGATCGCGCTCACCGCCGACGCCACGCTGCGCCAGCGCCGGAGCCGGCTTGTGAGTTGGATGACCCGGCCGTCATCGACGACCGGTGCCTGCTGGATAGGTGCCGCCTCGACGACTCTGGGCTCGATCGGCGGGGGCGGAGGGGACGGCGCTTCCGGCGGCAGTGCCATCGGCGCCTGCGGCGCGGACGACTGCGCGATCGCGCTTTTGATGTTCTCCCACACGATCGGCCGCGGCTCGACCAGGCCGACCATCTGGTTGAGCGGACCGAGCCTGAATTCCCAGGCCTGCACGAGGGCGGTGAACTCCTTGTCCATCGCCATCATGGTCTCAACCTGCGCGCGCTCCTCCGCATCGAGCGTGCCGAGCGCATACTCCGCGGCGAGCGCGATATGGTCCTCGTTATGGGCCATCACGTGATATCGGGGCCTTCAAACCCCAAGCCTTCAAAACCCAAGACACTCCCTGATCTCCAGCAGGCTGCGGCGCAGCCATGTCTTCACCGTGTTCACCGGCGTCTCGAATTTGACGGCGAGCTGTTCGCGGCTCCAGCCGTTGTAATAGGCAAGCAGCACGAGCTTCTGCCGGTCCGGCTCCAGACGGCCGACGCATTCCAACAGCCGGCGCAGCTCCTCCGTCATCTCGCGTCGCGCCAGCGGATCTGGCGTCTCGGCCGCGACCTCCATCGCCGCTGGCTCTTCCTCCAGCGAGATTTCGCCCTTCTTGCGGACCAGGTCGATGGCACGGTTACGGGCAATGGATGCCATCCAGGTGATCGGCGACGCCAGCGCCGGGTCGAATTGTCCCGCGCTGTTCCAGATCTTGACGTAAGTATCCTGAATGACCTCCTCGGCAAGATCCTGTCGCCGCAAGATACGCAGGACGACCCCGAAGAGTTTCGCCCGTGTGGCCACGTACAATCGCTCGAAAGCGGCCTCATCCCCCTTCGCAACAGCAGCGATCAGCCAGACCAGTTCAGCCGGCGTCAGCATTCAGCATTCCCCAAATCGCGATCCCTGTTCGCCTGATGCCGGGAATTAATCCTATCCTTTCGTAGCATAGTTCGGCAGGCCGCGGTCCACCAGCCGATCGGATTCGGGACCTTTCCAAAGCAAAACCCGGGCTTCGCAGCCCGGGTTCGGTTCCCGTCCAACGTGCGGAGGTTCAGGATCAGGCGACGCCGAGGCGCGCGCGCATCAAGCCGATCGAGTCCATGTCGGCCTGCTCGCGGGCGCTCTCTTCCGCGCGCTCGCGGGCCTGGTCGCGCTCGTCCAGGAGCTCGACCTTCTTGAGTTCCTCAAAGGCTTCGCCGAGCTGCGCCTTGGCCTCTTCGAGCTGGATGCGCAGTTCATCGGCGGAGCGGGTCAGGTTTTCGCGGCGCTGGATCGCAGCCTTGGCATAGGTCGGATAGGCAAAGTGAGCGGGATCGTTGATCCCGGCCCGCTCCTGCTCGACCTGAATCTCGCGTTCAAGCTCCACCGACATGCGGTGGAAATCGGCGATCATGCCTTCGATCTGGGTGACCCTGCGGCGCTTCTCGTCGACCTGAAACTTCTTCAGGCGGATCAGCGTGTCACGTGACTTCATCGACTCATACTCCCCAGAAGTCCCGATTTTGAACGCGGGACAAGGCCGGCTCCCCCTGGACCCCGCCGGCGCAGTTAATGACCTGCCGCGGATGATGGCCCGACAAAGTTAGCGTTCCGTTTCCAAATTCGAGAGGATTTGCGCCAGTTGCCGGTAGCCGTCGGCCAAACTGACCGACTCGCCCTTGGCCTGGCGCAGGAAGGCCTCCAAAGGCTCATGCAGGCGGATCGCCTCGTCCACTTCCGGGCTGGAACCGGCCCGGTAGGCGCCGAGCCGGATCAACTCCTCCATATCGGCATATGTCGCCATCACCTGGCGCGCCCTGGTGATAACGGGGAGAAATGCCGGATCGGCCGAACGCGGCATCGTGCGGGAGACCGATTTGAGGATGTTGATCGCAGGATAGCGCCCGCGCTCGGCGATCGAGCGCTGCATCACGATGTGACCATCGAGGATGCCGCGCACGGCATCGGCGATCGGCTCATTGTGGTCGTCGCCATCGACCAGCACCGTGAAGATCGCGGTGATGGCGCCGACCCCGGTCCCCGGCCCTGCCCGCTCCAGAAGCTTCGGCAGTTCGGTGAACACGGTCGGCGTGTAGCCCTTGGCCGTCGGCGGCTCGCCGGCGGACAGGCCGATCTCGCGCTGCGCCATGGCAAAGCGCGTCACCGAATCCATCAGGCACAGCACCTCCTTGTCCTCATCGCGAAAATACTCCGCGATCGCGAGCGTGAGATAGGCGGCCTGCCGCCGCATCAAGGCCGGCTCGTCGGAGGTCGCGACCACGACCACCGAGCGCGCAAGGCCCTCCTCGCCGAGGTCTTCCTGGAGGAATTCCTGCACCTCGCGGCCGCGTTCGCCGATCAGCCCGATCACCGAGATGTCGGCATCGACGTTCCGCGCCAGCATCGACAGCAGCACCGACTTGCCGACGCCGGAGCCGGCGAAGATGCCGAGCCGTTGGCCGCGGCAGCAGGTCAGGAACGCGTTGAGCGCGCGGATGCCGAGATCAAGCGGGCTGCCGACCCGCTTGCGCGAATGCGCCGGCGGCGGCGAGTTGCGGAAGGGTACGGGAGAGGCGCCCTGCGGCAGCGGACCCTTGCCGTCGATCGGCTCGCCCATCGCGTTAACGACGCGGCCGAGCCAGGCCGGCGACGGCCGCACGAAGCCGGCGGCATTGGCGATGACAGCACGGCAGCCACGCCTGACGCCTTCGAGACCACCGAACGGCATCACCACCGCGTTGCTGCCGGAGAAGCCGATTACCTCCGCCGGGATGAAGCGATTGCCGCCAACGTCGATCACGATGCGGGCGCCGACCGACATCGCATGGATAGGGCCTGCGATCTCCACCATGAGCCCGCGGACGCCGACCACGCGGCCGTAAATATTGACGCCGTCGATGTCGCCGATCTGTTCCGCGAGCGCCTTCATTGCGAAAACCTTAAGTTTCGCCGATTTCTGCGCATCCGCTTAACTTCGTGTTTACCCGCATCATTAATCATTACGTCACTGTCTTTGGGTGACTGAGGTCGCTTGCCTGTTCAGAAGAAGGGCGAGTCGCAAGAGTCGGTTAGTCCGGCCTCTTAATGTGGAGCTTGAACGAGAACGGATGAGAAAAGCTACTTCCACGCAATACCTTAGGGCGATTCGAAAAAAATTGCACCGCGGACCTTGCGAACGGGAATCAGTTTTTGTTAACCATGTCTCGTCAGGATCCGAATCAGTTGTGCAAAGGCGTTTTGTGAGTGCCGCAAGTGCGGCCGACCTGACGCCCAGGAGCGGCGACTAAAGGGGACTGGCATGCGCGTTTTGCTGATAGAAGATGACAGCGCCGTCGCGCAGTCGATCGAATTGATGCTCAAATCCGAGAGTTTCAACGTCTATACGACGGACCTCGGAGAAGAAGGCGTTGATCTCGGCAAACTCTATGACTACGACATCATCCTTCTCGACCTGAACCTGCCCGACATGTCCGGCTACGACGTGCTGAAGCAGCTCCGGGTCTCCAAGATCAAAACCCCCATTCTGATCCTCTCCGGCCTCGCCGGCATCGAGGACAAGGTCAAAGGTCTCGGCGTCGGCGCCGACGACTACATGACCAAGCCCTTCCACAAGGACGAGCTGGTCGCGCGCATCCACGCCATCGTGCGCCGCTCCAAGGGCCATGCCCAGTCCGTCATCCAGACCGGCGACCTCGTGGTTAATCTCGACACCAAGACGGTGGAAGTCGGCGGCCAGCGCGTGCATCTGACCGGCAAGGAATACCAGATGCTGGAGCTGCTCTCGCTGCGCAAGGGCACCACGCTGACGAAGGAAATGTTCCTGAACCACCTCTATGGCGGCATGGACGAGCCGGAATTGAAGATCATCGACGTCTTCATCTGCAAGCTGCGCAAGAAGCTCGCCAACGCCTCCGAAGGCCGCAACTTCATCGAGACCGTGTGGGGCCGCGGCTATGTGCTGCGGGAGCCGCACGAAGCCGACGAGCGCATCCCGGCCTGATTACCCCGATCTCGCTGCTCCGACGAAAACCCCGCCGAAATGGCGGGGTTTCTGCTTTGCACCAATCCGGATTGCCAATGTTCAATCACCTCATATTTGAGCCTGGCGGGAACGATCTAAACTTCTGCTACGATGAACCGAACTGGGCTGATGGAGTTTGCGACACATGTCGAACTTCGATCTGGCACTGTCGGTCGGCCTTGGCATCGGCCTGGCCGCCGCAACCGGCTTCCGGCTATTCCTGCCACTGCTGATCCTGAGCGTGGCCGCCTACACCGGACATGCGAACCTGAATGAGGGCTTTGCATGGCTCGGCACACCCGCCGCGATCATCATGCTTGGCACCGCGGCCATAGCCGAGATCGCCGCATTCTACATTCCCGGTGTGGACAACCTGCTCGACACCGTGGCGACGCCCGCTGCCGTCGTCGCGGGGACGATCATTTCCGCCGCTGTGATGACCGACGTACCGCCGATGCTGAAATGGACGGCGGCCGTTATCGCGGGCGGCGGCATTGCCGGCATCACGCAAGGTTTGATCGCGGTGCTCAGGGCAAAATCGACCGTCTTCACTGGCGGCCTAGGAAATTCTGTCGTGGCAACCACCGAACTCGGAAGCGCCTCGCTGATCTCACTTCTGGCCCTGGCCGCGCCGCTCGCCGCGCTCGCGCTGGTCGTGCTGTTTTTCTGGCTCGCCTTCCGCCTGCTTCGGGGATCGGCTCGGCGATCGCACCAGCCGAACGAACCATGAGAGGTCACACGTCTGGTTGTGACCTTCGTCAATCGGCTCAAGCGAGGCTCACGACGAAATCATAACGGCCGATCTTGCCGTCGGACGCGTCGTCGATGCGCATCAGCAAGCGGCGGTCGAAGATGCCGTCGCGGCTGTTGGCACGTGCATCGTCCGGGAAGTAAAGCTGCGTGGTGAGGACCCGCTGACCCGGCGCCGCGATCTTGACGTGGAAGTGGCGTGTGCGCCCGGGATACATGCCCGGCACGACGGTCTCGAAAACATATCGTCCCTGCGCATCCGTGACCTGGTATCCGCGCAGCTTATAGCCGGTATTGTCGTAGGCGCCGCGCGCGTCGGCGTGCCAGAGATCGACGACCGCGTTCGCGACAGGTTGGCAGCGCTTGTCGATGACAAAGCCGGTCAACGTGATGGCCTCGCCCGCTGCATCAGCCCGAAAGTTGCGCTTCAGGGGTGTGCGCGGCGTGTAGAATGGCCCTTCGGTTTGCGAAACTGTGGGCGCGTTGTCGGCACCACATGATGGCGTTTCGGGCAGCAGTTGTGCTTGTGCCGGATCGGGCTGCCACAGCTCCGAAGCGGCAATGCCGAGCGAGGTTGCGGCCAGCCAGCGACCGATGGCCTGACGCCGCGTCAACAGATGATCTTTCATCAGGGATTGCCGACCTGTTTCCATGGGCACCACCGAGATGCGATTGAACCGGCCGTTGTCATCCGGCGACCAACGGATCGTGCAATTCTGTTGTCGGACGAATCGGGGCACGCTCGGCAAGGCCAGCATTCGGTTTTGCGTCGCCGCGCCGAAACAATGATACGGCGCGTTGAATGATCCTGCAATCGCTTGCCGGGCTTCCGGCTTTCCTGGTCTATTTCTGCACGGCGCTGGTCGCCGTCATGGCCTATCTCTTCGCCTATACCCGCGTCACCGCGCATAACGAATTCGAGCTCATCCGCGAGAACAATACCGCGGCTGCAATCGCGCTGGGCTTGAGCCTGTGCGGCTTCGTGCTGCCGGTGGTGAGCGCGATCGCGCATTCCGCCAACGTCATCGATTGCCTGATCTGGAGCGTGGTCGCGCTGATCGTCCAGATCATCGTCTACTTCATCGTCAAGGTCCCCGTACCGAACCTGTCGGGACGGATCGCCGACGGCGAGCTCGCACCTGCGATCTGGCTCGGGCTCTCCTCGCTCGCCGGTGGCGCCCTCAACGCCGCCTCCATGATCTACTGACCTCACCTGACCCAAATCTACTGACCAATGGCGACCAACCCGTCCAAAGAGTTCGGAACGCGAAAGCCGGCCCCTGTGCCGCCGCGCCCGCCGACCAAACGTTCGGCCGAGATCGTCCTGATCCTGATGGGCACGCTGGCGGTCGGCGTCACCGCCTATTCGCTGATGCCAAGCGAGGATTGCGTGCGGTCGCCGAACGACCCGGCACCATCGCTGCTGCAGAGCAACAACGCCGAATGCCGGCAGCGCGGATCTTCGTCCTCCAGCAGCCACGGCTCCAGCGGCGGTTCGCGCTACTCCGGCAGCGCCTCCTCCTCGAGCCATTCGGCCTCAGGCGCATCCGATTCAGGATCGAACCATGTCAGCCGCGGCGGCTTCGGCTCGTTCGCACACGCCTTCGGCTTCTCCGGTGGTTGAGAACGGCATATCCTTCGCACATCGCCGTGAAATGCGCGCTTTTGCTTGCCTTGGCATCGGTCGGTGTTGGAGACTGGCGTCACACCGCAAACGGCGGAAGACAGGACTGCCGTCATGAAACGCTCGCGCCGCGTCGTACTGACTCTGATGGGAAGTGCGGCGGTCGGCGCCGTCTCGATGGGGCTGGTACCGCGCACCAATTGCGGCCCCGGTAACACGGCCATGCCCCGCCCCGGTGGCAAACCCGATTGCGGCCCGGTCTACGGTGGATTCGGCGGCACGCCACGCCGCTTCCAGGACCATGCCGAGGGTGACTTCGACCCATCGTATGGCGGCAGCTGATATCCCATGCGCCGCATCCCTTGTGCCGAGCGTGACGACTGGCGGGCGACCGCCGAGCGCGCCGGATTCAGTTTCCACAGCATCGACGGCGAACGCTACTGGGACGAACGCGCCTATTACGCCTTCACGCTGGACGAGATCGAGCGCGGGATCGAGGCGCCGACCGGCGAGATCGATGCGATGTGCCTCGAACTGGTCGGTCGCGCCATCGACGACGAAAAATATCTGCGCCGATTGAAAATCCCCGAAGCGTTCTGGCCGCTGATCGCGGAGAGCTGGCGCCGCAACGAGGGCAGCCTCTATGGCCGGCTCGATCTCAGCTTCGACGGGCACGGATCGGCAAAGCTCCTGGAGTACAACGCCGACACGCCGACCTCGATCTTCGAAGCGGCGGTGTTCCAATGGACCTGGCTCGAGCAGGCGATCGAGCGCAACATCATCCCGGAGCGAGCCGACCAGTACAATTCGATCCACGAGCGGCTGATCGACGCCTGGAAGAAATTGGCATCCGGCGGACACCTGCATCTTGCCGGCATGACCGGCAATGCCGAGGACGCCGCAACGCTGGCCTATCTGGAGGATACCGCGTCGCAGGCCGGCCTTGCGACCACGCTGCTCGATATCGAAGACATCGGCCTTACCGAGGACGGCCGCTTTGTCGACCTGGATAACCGCGCAATCGAGCTCGCATTCAAGCTCTATCCCTGGGAATGGATGTTCCACGACAGCTTCGGCGCCAGGCTCGCGAGCGCTCCGACGCGCTGGATCGAGCCGCCGTGGAAGGCGATCCTGTCCAACAAGGGCATCCTGCCGCTGCTATGGGAGATGTTTCCGAACCATCCCAATCTGCTGCCGGCCTATTTCGAGGATGATCCGAACGCGCAAGCGCTCGGCAGTTCGTTCGTCCGCAAGCCGATCTATTCGCGCGAGGGCGCCAATGTCGCGCTGGTCAGCGCCGGCGCCACGCTGGTCGAGCAGGAAGGGCCCTATGGCGCGGAAGGCTTCATCCGCCAGGCGCTGGCACCGCTGCCGAATTTCGCAGGGCAATATCCGGTGATCGGGAGCTGGCTGATCGATCACACCCCATGCGGACTGTCGATCCGCGAGGACGAGAATCCGATCACGGGCAACACGTCGCGCTTTTTGCCGCACGCGATCCTTTGACAGTGCGGCTCCTGCGTAATTGCGAGCGAAGCGAAGCAATCCATGCCTCCGCAAGCGGTGAGATGGATTGCTTCGCTACGCTCGCAATGACGGCCAAGGGCGATGGAGTTGTAGGATGGGTAGAGCGGCGCGAAACCCATTATTGGCGCCGCGTTCTCGTCGCGATGGGTTTCGCTCCGCTCTACCCATCCTACGGGAGCAATGCCGTTACCGCGCGGCGGAAGCGACCGCCTTTAGCCCGATCGGCGCGCCGGCGCGCGCGATCGGCGCGGTGCCCAGGCAATAGAGACCGCGGCGGTCCGGATAGGGCTTAAAGACGCTGGTGATGCCAACCACGGATTCGGCCGCCCCCAGCGCCAGCACGCCGTCAGGCTCGAGCATTTTCGCAAGCCGCGCGAAGATGTCCGTCTTCGTCTCCTGGTCGAAATAGATCAGCACGTTGCGGCAGAAGATCACGTCGAACATGCCGAGATGGGAAAAGTCCTGCAGCAGGTTGAGCTGGCGATGCTGCACCATGGCGCGGATATCGGCATTGAGCTGCCAGAACTCGCCGATCTGCGTGAAGTATTTCACCAAGAACTGGATAGGCAGGCCGCGCTGCACCTCGAACTGGCTGAAGATGCCGGCCTTGGATTTTTCCAGGACCGCCTGCGACAGGTCGGTCGCGACGATCTCGGTGCGCCAGCCCGCGAGCGCCGCGCCCACTTCCTTCAGGCACATCGCAATCGAGTAAGGCTCCTGCCCGGTCGACGATGCCGCGCACCAGATGCGCAGCGAACGCCGCGCGGCGCGCGCCTGGATCAGCGCCGGCAGCACCGCCTGCCTCAGATGATCGAACGGAATCTTGTCGCGGAAAAAGAAAGTCTCGTTGGTGGTCATCGCCTCGACCACTTCCGATGTCAGCGCCTCGGCGCCGCCGCCCTTCATCTTCTGGACCAGTTCCGGAATGCCGGCCAACCCCCACTTGCGCGCGAGCGGCACCAGCCGACTCTCGACCAGATATTGCTTGTCGGACGACAGGTCGAGGCCGGACCGCTCCTTCAAGAGCTTGCGCAGATAGTCATAATCCAACGGCGTCACGAACGATCTCCCGCAAACAACCGGTTAAGCTTCGGTCCGATCTCCTTGAGCGGCAGCACGGCCGCGCAGATACCCGCATTCGCCGCCGCGCCCGGCATGCCCCACACGACACTGGTCGCCTCGTCCTGGGCAATCACGCTGCCGCCGGCGGCGACGATATCCTTGCCGCCGCGCATGCCGTCCGACCCCATGCCGGTCAGGATCACCGACATGATGCCGCCCTGCCAGACATCGATCGCGGACATGAACATGGGATCAACCGCGGGCTTGCAGAAATTCACCGGTGGCCCGTCATCGAGTGCGATCGCGATCTCGGCACCGCGGCGCGCAACGCGCATGTGGCGGCCGCCCGGCGCGAGATAGATCTGGCCGGCCTTGACGATCTCGCCGTCAACAGCCTCGTGCGCCGGCCGGCGGCTGGCACGCGCGAGATGCTCGGCCAGGATCGTGGTGAAGGTCGGCGGCATGTGCTGGGTGATCAGCACCGGAAAGCGGTCGATCACCGGTCCGATCTCGGCGACCAGCGCCATCAGCGCCTGCGGACCACCTGTCGACGAACCGATCAAGAGCACCTTCGGCGCCAGCATGCCGAAGGGGCGGCGCACCACTGCCTGCTGCGAAGTCGCCGGGCGGATCGCGGCTTCCCGCGCCTTGTCCTGCACTGGGGCTATTGCCGGGCTTGCGGCGACGGGCGCCGCGCCGGCGCACCTTGGCACCGAGATGGCGGATCTTCTGGATCAGGTCGTGCCGGAAGGTTTCGGCGGCGCCCGCCTCGCGCGTGCTCTCCGGCTTGGGAATGTAATCGGCCGCGCCGAGCGACAGCGCCTTCAGGCTGATCTCTGCGTTGCGACGGGTCAGCGTCGAGGCCATGATGATGACGAGGTCGCGCTTCTTGGCGAGCAGCTTCGGCAGCGCCGAGATGCCGTCGAGCTCCGGCATTTCGATGTCGAGCACGGCGACATCGGGATTGACGCGCTCGAGCTGATTGACGGCGTCGAGACCGGTGCGGAAAGAGGCCGTCACCTCCATGTCGGATTCCGCGCCGATCCAGCGCGAGATCATGCCGCGGATGACGACGGAGTCGTCGACCACCATCACCCGCAACGGCTCCTCCCGCGTCGAAGTCCGGGACGGGGCATTTGTCAACGCAACACTCATCACTTCACCAACGGCTCAACGGCACACCTTCTCCGGATCATGCTCTCATGCCGATGGCTTTCAGCCGCCGGATCGAACACGACACTCAGATCAGGCCGACCTCCTGGAACTTCGCGGTGACGATGTCCCGGTCGAACGGCTTCATGATGTATTCATTGGCGCCGGCATGCAGCGCACGGGCGATATGCGCGACGTCGTTCTCGGTGGTGCAGAACACCACCTTGGGCTGATCGCCGCCGGGCATGCGGCGCAGATTGCCGAGGAATTCGTAGCCATCCATCACCGGCATGTTCCAATCGAGCAACACGGCGGCGGGCATGGCGCGCTTGCAGGCTTCGAGCGCCTTCTCGCCATCCTCGGCTTCGACAATCTGGAAATCCAGGCCTTCCAGGATGCGACGCGCGACCTTGCGAATGACGCTGGAGTCATCGACGACAAGACAGGTTCTCATGTTGGGCCTCTACTTCCTCATCCCGCAAGGGACGTTTCCGTTTCAGTTCTTCAATAGGCGTGCCCGCCTGGAGCGCGATGACTAGGCCGCCTTCGCATCCGGCATCAGTTCGAGCACGCGGTCGACATCGAGAACGACCATAAGCTGGCCGTCGAGGCGATGGACGCCGCCGGCGAGCTTGGCCATCCGCGGGTCGAGGTTGACCGGATTCTCTTCGCGGCTGTCATCGGGCAGCCGCAGCACCTCGCCGATCTGATCGATCAAGAGGCCATAGGATTCGCCGCGGAGATCAACGCCGACCGCCATCGGCGGCTTGCCATCGTCGTTCTTCGGCAGGCCGAGCCGCGCGCGCATGTCGACCACGGTGACGATGCGACCGCGCAGGTTGAGCACGCCAGCGATCTCGCTGGAGGACAGCGGCACACGCGTCAGCCGCTCCGGCATGAACACGTCCTGCACGCGTGAGATCGGCAGGCCGAACAGTTGCCCGCCGATCACGGCGGTGACGTATTCGGCCATGGTGCCTTCGATGGTGTCGGTCTTGCTGGTCATCGTTTCAATTCCTTGTGCCCGACTCAACTATGCCGCTTTCCTGATCTCGGCGGTCTGTTCCTTCAACGCCGCGATCAGGCCGGGACGGTCAAATTTGGCCACGTAATCATGGAAGCCGGCTTGCCGCCCGCGCTCGATCGCGGCCGGCGAGACCATCGCCGACAGCGCGATGATCGGAACGCTACTCAAATGCTGATCGGAGCGGATGCTCTCGGCGAACTCGAAGCCGTTCATCTCGGGCATCTCGATGTCGGTCAGCACCACGTCGAACGCCTGTCCCGAACGCAGCGCGGCCAGCCCTTCCTGTGCGTTCGGCGCGGTACGCACCTTGTAGCCGGCGGCCTTCAGGACCGGGGCCAGCATGTTGCGGAAGAACGCGCTGTCGTCGACCAGAAGCACCGATTGCGCGTTGGAGGACGGCCGCATCTCCTTGCGGCTGAACCAGTCGGAGAAGGCCATCGGCAGGAAGTGGCCGACGTCGATCACTTCGGTCGCCTGGCCCTTGATCACGGCAGAGCCGAGAATGCCATCCTGCGAGCCCGCGACCTCGATGTGCAGCCGCTCCTCCACGATGTCGATGATCTCGTCCACCACGAGCCCCATCGAGCGGCCGTCGTCGGCGAACACCAGGATCGGCTGCGAGCCGGAGCTCTGCACATTGACATCAGCCATCTGCACCAGCGGCATCAACTGATCGCGGTACTGCACCATGTAGCGGCCGTTGGAGAGCTCGATCTTGTCGGTGGCGATCTCCTCCAGGCGCGTGACGAGGCCGAGCGGCACCGCCTTCGGCTGGCTGGTGCCGGCACGGAACACCAGGAGCGAGGTGAGCTGCTCGCCGCTGACATGGGCCGCGGCGTTGTCGTCCGCCATCTCATGGGCGGCTGAGCCGGCAGCGCCGAGCGCCTTGGCGATGCCGTTGGGGTCGATGATCATGATGACAGCGCCATCACCGAGGATGGTGTTGCCGGAGAACATGTCGATGTGACGCAGCTTGGTCGACATCGGCTTGACCACGATTTCCTCGGTGTGGAACACGCCGTCGACCACGATGCCGAAAGTCTGGCTGCCGACCTGCGTCACCACGATGAAGCCGTTCTCGGGATCGCTCGACGAACCGTCATCGATCCTGAGCAGCTTCTTCAGATGCATCAGCGGCAAGAGCTTGTTGCGCAGGCGCAGCACGGCGGTGTCCTTGATGCGCTCGATGCGGTGCTCGGAATTGGCCCGCGCGCGAACCAGTTCAACGACCGAGAGCTGGGGGATCGCAAAGCGGTCGCCGGCTGCTTCTACGATCAGCGCGGACACGATGGCGAGCGTCAGCGGGATCTTGATGGTGACGGAGCAGCCCTCGCCCGCGACCGACTTGATGTCGATGGTGCCGCCGATCTGGTCGATATTGGTGCGCACCACGTCCATGCCGACGCCGCGGCCGGAAACCGAAGTGACTTGCGCAGCGGTCGAGAAGCCCGGCGCGAAGATGAACTTGTGGATCTGCGCTTCCGTCATCTTCTCCAGCTCAGCCTCGGTGACGAGGCCGTTGGCCAGAGCTTTCGCCTTGATCCGGTCGGTGTTGAGGCCGCGGCCGTTGTCGGCGATGCAGATGATGATGTGGCCGCCCTCGTGATAGGCGGAGAGACGAATGGTGCCCTGCTCCGGCTTGCCGGCCGCCGCGCGCTCGGCCGTGGTCTCCAGACCATGATCGGCGGAATTGCGCACCATATGCGTCAGGGGATCCTTGATCAGGTCAAGCACCTGGCGGTCGAGCTCGGTGTCGGCGCCGTGCATTTCCAGTTCGATCTGCTTGCCGAGTTCGCCCGAGAGGTCGCGCACGATGCGCGGCAGCTTCTGCCACGCATTGCCGATCGGCTGCATGCGCGTCTTCATGACGCCTTCCTGCAGCTCGGCGGTGACGTTCGAGAGACGCTGCAACGGCACCTTGAACTCGGTGTCCTCGTTGCGGCGGGAGATCTCCAGGAGCTGGTTGCGGGTCAGCACCAGCTCGGAGACCATGGTCATCAGGTGCTCCAGCGTATCCACGTTGACGCGGATCGACTGGTTGGCGACCTTGTCGGACTCGTGCATGTCGCCTTCGGCGGCGGCCGTCTTCCTCGGCGCCTTCTTCTCCTTGGCAACCTCTGCGGCCGGCTCATGCGCGGCGGGCTTGGCCGCGGGCGCGGCAGCCGGTGCGGGCGGCGTCACTTCGGTGGCGGTTTCGCGGAACGCGCGCTCGAGCTCGTCGAGCGAGACTTCACCGGGGCGCAGTGGACGTTCGAGCGTCTGCACCACCAGCGTGCCCTCCGTCGCCGCGGGCTGCAGCGGCGGCGCGGCCACGACAGGCGCCGCTACCTCAGCAGCAGGCTCGCCGCCGGCCTCCGCCGCCATCGATTCGAAACTGCGCTCGGCCATCTCGTGCAGCTTGACGATGAGGTCTTCGTCCGATCCTTCCGGCTCGGCTTCGGTTGCCTCCAGTCCTGCGAGGATCTCCTTGATGCGGTCGATGCTCGACAGGATCAGCGTCACCGCTTCCGCCGTGACCGGCATGCCGTCGCGGAATTTGCCCATCAAGGTCTCGCCGGCATGCGCCAGCGCTTCCAGTCGCGGAAGCCCCAGGAAGCCGCAGGTACCCTTGATGGTGTGTACCAGGCGAAAAATGTTATCGAGAATCTTCGCGTTGTTCGGCTCTTGCTCGAACTTCACCAACTGATTGTCGACCGTATCCAGGCTTTCGCTGGTCTCGGTCAGAAACTCTCGCATCAAATCGTCCATGAACCTGGCCTTCGTACGCAGCGGCACGCGACATCGACGCGCCTTACGGAACTTGGACCAGCTTCCATGCAAAGCGTTTAAGTTTGGTTGAGTATGTGGAAAAGAACGGGATCAACAAAGAGATAAGAAGAAAAGATCGAAATCAACGGCAAGTTGCAAACAATTGGTTAACGCTATGGCCGCCGTCGCGCGCGGCGTACTCGCTTCGCGCCTCCGATCGCGCTCTACGTCGTTGTTTGCGCATGATCTCTTGAGCGCCTGCGCGCCAGGAGATCATGCAGCAATCGTCAGGACGCGCTGACCACCACGGTCTCGCCCTCGAGGGCGAGCTTGACGGTCAATCCGCAGGCCTGCGCCAACAGCCTCGTGTAATAGGGCTGCACTGCATGGGCATCGACCGCGGCCGACGTGCTGCCGAGAATATCGACGATGTTCTGCGGCACGCGGGCGTTCAGCCCGGCCGAGGCGATGCGAAAGCTCATCGTCTCGCCCTCGCCGACCGGATCGATCGTCAGCGCGCCGCCGCGCGGAATCGTCTGCTGCGCGATCACGAGCATATTCAGGAGCAGCTTGACGCGGTTCTTGGGCAAGAGCAGCCGCGGCAGATTCCAGGTCAGCGTCACCTTGCCGTCCTCGATATGCCCCTTCGCCATGGCCTGGGCGTCGCCGAGATCGATCTGCGCGCCGGCCGACCCGGCGGCACCGAAGGCAAGCCGGCAGAACTGCAGGCGGGCAGATGCGGTCTTGGCGCTCTTGCGGATCAGGTCGAGTGCAAAATCGCGGTCCTCGGGTTTCGGATTGTCGTCGATGACCTCAAGGCCATTGACGATCGCGCCGACAGGACTGATGAGATCGTGGCAGACCCGCGAGCATAGCAGCGCCGCCAGTTCGAGGGCATCGGGAGCGGGACCGAGAGACGAAGTGCCAGACATGAAGTGTTCCTGGAATGCCGCGATACACGCGGACGGGAGCGAATCACGCATGCTTTTGGGTTTGATACACTGGGGAAGCGCATGCTGCCAGCTTGCGGCGGCAGTGAGATGGGAACACTAGATCATGATCCGATTGGACCGAATCGGATCATGATCTCATCTTTCTGTTTGAGCATGATCTTTTCGGAAAACCGGTTTCCACTTTTCCGGATCATGCTCTAGCCGATGAGAACCGCTTATGAATGAGGCATGCTCGCCCCGGATCGACGGCAATGCCGCGGCCGCGCTGATCGAACCGTTGACGGAGCTGGTGATCCGGGCCGGCGAGGCCATCCTTGCAGTCAATCGCAGCGCCATGAAGGTTGAGGGCAAGAGCGACGGCTCGCCGGTGACCGAGGCCGATCTCGCAGCCGACCGCATCATTGCCGAGGGCTTGGCGCGGCTTGCGCCAAACGTGCCGTCGCTCTCCGAGGAGCGCACGCGTCTGGCAAGGCCGCCGTACAAAGACAGCTTCTTCCTGGTCGATCCGCTCGACGGCACCAAGGAATTCGTCGCCGGCCGCAACGAGTTCACGGTCAACCTCGCCCTGGTGACCGAAGGGACGGCGCTGCTTGGCATCGTCGGGCCCCGGCCCTGGGCGTGATCTGGCGCGGCATTGTCGGCCGC
>NZ_PSRR01000146.1 GCF_004296405.1 Bradyrhizobium sp. Leo170 | reverse complement strand
CCTCAGCGTCAGCGATACCGCACGCCTGTTGCGTACCCGCGGCCTTGCGATGCAGAAGGCGGTGCCCGTCGGCGTCGGCGCCATGGCCGCGCTGCTCGGCCTCGACTATGAGGCGGCGATGGCGGTCGCCGAGGAAGCTGCCCAGGGCCAAGTGTGCCAGGCTGCCAATGACAATGGCGGCGGACAGGTTGTGGTTTCCGGCGACAAGGCCGCCGTCGATCGCGCGGTCGAGATCGCCAAAGGCAAGGGCGCCAAGCGCGCGATGCTGCTGCCGGTGTCGGCTCCGTTCCATTGCAAGTTGATGCAGCCGGCGGCCGACGCCATGGCCGAGGCGTTGTCCGGCGTCACCATCAAGGCGCCGGCCGCGCCGCTGGTCTCGAACGTGCTGGCGACCGCCATCACCGATCCCGACGAGATCCGCCGCCGGCTGATCGAACAGGTCACCGGCACGGTGCGCTGGCGCGAGTCGGTCGCCTATATGGCAAGCAAGGGCGTGACGCGCTTCTTCGAGATCGGCGCCGGCAAGGTCCTGACCGGACTGGTCAAGCGCATCGCCGATGGCGCGGTAGGAGTTTCCGTCGGCGGTCCCGTTGATATCGCGGCCGCCAAGGATGCATTGGCCGCTTCGGCCTGAAGCATGATCGGGAAAAGTGTGTACCGGTTTTCCCTCCGACAAACGCGATGCGTTTGCGCGCAGATCATGCTCTAAGAGAGCCGAGAGGAGATAGTAATGTTTGATTTGACGGGCAGGACCGCGCTGGTCACCGGCGCCACCGGCGGCATTGGCGGCGCGATCGCACAGGCGCTGCATGCGCAGGGCGCAACCGTTGCGATCTCGGGCACGCGGCGCGAGGTGCTGGATGCGTTTGCAGCCAAGCTCGGTGAGCGTGTTCATGTCCTGCCGTGCAATCTCTCCAACAGTGCCGAAGTCGAGGCATTGGTGCCCGCAGCGGAGACCGCGCTGGGGCAGGTCGACATCCTCGTCGCCAATGCGGGAATCACACGCGACAATCTGTTCGTGCAGTTGCGCGACGAGGATTGGGACGAGGTGATCGCGATCAACCTGACGGCGACCTTCCGCCTCGCGCGCGCCGCCACCAAATTGATGATGCGCAAGCGCTTCGGCCGCATCATCGCCATCACCTCGATCGTCGGCGTCACCGGTAATCCCGGCCAGGCCAACTACACCGCGTCGAAGGCCGGTATCATCGGCCTGATCAAGACGCTGGGCGCCGAATATGCCAAGCGCGGCGTGACCGCCAATTGCATTGCGCCCGGCTTCATCAAGACGCCGATGACGGATGCGCTGAACGACAAGCAGCGCGAGGCCATCCTGGCAAAGGTTCCTGCGGCGCGACTCGGAACGTCCGAAGACATCGCCGCCGCAGCCGTCTACCTCGCTTCCAATGAGGCCGCCTACGTGACCGGACAGACGATTCACGTCAATGGCGGAATGGCCATGTTTTGAGCGGGTTACCGGAGCGTTTTTGCGTGGCGGAATGCCCTACCGGCGACCGGGCGGGGCTTATAGTCAAGACTAGGGAATTATGATAACCGAACCAGCCGCGGATGGGCAAAGAACGCCATTGCAGGATGTTGAAACCCTGTATATTGGCGTGGCGACGCCTGCCGTTCGCCGGGACTTAGTCGGCCACGACCGCCGAATCAAGACTATGCGCGACAGCTTAGGGAAACTACACGACCACGATGGCTCGTATCGTCTGGGGGTCGGGTCCAATGGAACAAGCACGAGGGTGAACGATGAGTGAGATTGGCGAGCGGGTAAAGAAGATAGTGGTCGAGCACCTTGGCGTCGAGCCGGAGAAGGTGGTCGACAGCGCAAGTTTCATTGATGACCTCGGCGCTGACAGTCTCGACACCGTCGAGCTCGTGATGGCATTTGAAGAAGAATTTGGTTGCGAGATTCCCGACGACGCCGCGGAGACGATCCTGACGGTCGGCGACGCGACCAAGTTTCTCGAGAAGAACGCGAAAAGCTGACGCCCTTCGCGGTGCCGACGAAGCCGGACGGACCGTCATCAGGCGGTCCCCCGGTTTCTTGTTGTTGACCGCGCATTTCAGGACGGAGTTCTTGACATGAGACGTGTTGTCGTCACGGGGCTGGGCATGGTTACACCACTCGGCTGTGGCGTCGACACCAGTTGGGCACGTATCCTTGAAGGTCGCAGTGGGGCGCGCAGGATCGAGACCTTCGATGTCTCCGACCTGCCGAGCCAGGTTGCCTGCGTGGTGCCGCGCGGCGATGGCAGCGAGGGCACCTTTAATCCCGATCAGTGGATGGAGCCGAAGGACCAACGCAAGGTCGATGACTTCATCATCTTCGCGATGTGCGCGGCCAAGCAGGCGCTCGACGATGCCGGCTGGCATCCGGAGAGCGAAGAGGACAAGTGCGCGACCGGCACGTTGATCGGCTCCGGCATCGGCGGCCTCTCGGGAATCGCCGACACGGCGGTGCTGCTCAAGGAACGCGGTCCGCGAAAAGTGTCGCCGTTCTTCATTCCGGGCCGGCTGATCAATCTGGCATCCGGCTATGTCTCGATCGAGCACGGCCTGAAGGGGCCGAACCACGCGGTCGTCACCGCCTGCTCGACGGGCGCGCATGCGATCGGCGACGCCGCGCGGCTGATCGCGCTTGGAGATGCCGAGGTGATGGTGGCCGGCGGCGCCGAATCGCCGATCTGCCGCATCGGCATGGCCGGCTTCTGCGCGGCGCGCGCGCTGTCCACCGGCTTCAACGAGACGCCGACCAAGGCGTCGCGTCCCTACGACAAGGACCGCGACGGCTTCGTGATGGGCGAGGGCGCCGGCATCGTCGTGCTCGAAGAATATGAGCACGCAAAGAAGCGCGGCGCGAGGATCTATGCGGAGGTCGTCGGCTACGGACTCTCGGGCGACGCCTATCACATCACCTCGCCGTCGCCGGACGGAGACGGCGGCTTCCGCAGCATGTCGGCGGCATTGAAGCGCGCCGGCATGACGCCGTCCGATATCGACTACATCAACGCCCATGGCACCTCGACGCTGGTCGGCGACGAGATCGAACTCGGCGCGGTCGAGCGGCTGCTCGGCAATGCGGCGTCGAAAGTCTCGATGTCGTCGACGAAGTCGTCGACCGGACATTTGCTCGGCGCCGCCGGCGCGATCGAGGCGATCTTCAGCATCCTAGCGATTCGCGACAACGTCGCCCCGCCGACGATCAATCTCGACAATCCGTCGGTGGAGACGGCGATCGATCTCGTGCCGCACACGCCGCACAAGCGCGAGATCAATGTGGCGTTGTCCAATTCGTTCGGCTTCGGAGGCACTAACGCTTCCGTGATCCTGCAGCGTGTTATCAACTAGATCATGATCCGATTGATCGAATCGGATCATGATCTAACCTCTTTGTTTGGGCATGATGTCAGCGCAATACGCTGCGCGTTGTCCCAGCAGGCGAATTGGAGCCAGTTCACCGTTTTGCCGCAATCGCCGATGACTTCCAGGCGCGGGCGCGTACTCGTATAGTATTGATTATATTGGCAGGACTTTAGATTTGTCAGGCCACGATTGAACCGGCAGGATTCAGGTCGAATCGATGAGTGAGAGGCCGCCCATTTCACCGCGAAGCCCGCGCGCCGCGCTGGAGCCTGAACAGGTCCCGCCGCCGCCGAAACGGTCGGACCGTGCCCGCAATCCTTTCGTCGTGGTCGGCAACGCCATCATCACCCTCCTGATCCTTCTGATGATTGGCGCGGGCATAGCCTATTACTACGGAAAGCAGACCCTGGAAGCGTCGGGACCGCTGCAGGAGGACAAGATCGTCAACATTCCGCAACGGGCCGGCAAGCGCGATATCGCCGACATCCTGCAGCGTGAGGGCGTGATCGACGTCAATCCCTGGGTCTTCATCGGCAGCGTGTTTGCGATGAAGGCGAGTTCCGATCTTAAGCCCGGCGAATATTCGTTCCAGAAGAGCGCGAGCCTGCGCGACGTCATCGGCACCATCGTCGAAGGCAAGGTGGTGCAGCATGCGGTTACCATTCCCGAAGGCCTGACCTCCGAACAGATCGTGGCGCGGCTGTCGGACAACGACATCTTCACAGGTTCGGTGCGCGAGATACCGCGCGAGGGCACGCTGTTGCCGGAGACCTACAAATTCCCGCGCGGCACCACGCGCGAGCAGGTGATCCAGCGCATGCAGCAGACCCAGAAGCGCGTGCTTGCGGAAATCTGGGAACGCCGCAATCCGGACATTCCGGTCAGAACGCCGGAGCAACTCGTGACGCTGGCGTCGATCGTCGAGAAGGAGACCGGCAGGGCCGATGAGCGCAGCCGCGTCTCGGCCGTGTTCGTCAATCGTCTGCGGCAGAAGATCAAGCTGCAGTCGGACCCGACCATCATTTACGGCCTGGTCGGCGGCAAGGGAACGCTGGGCCGGCCGATCAAGCGCAGCGAGATCACCCAGCCGTCGCCCTACAACACCTACGTCATCGATGGCCTGCCGCCGGGCCCGATCGCCAATCCCGGCCGCGCGTCGCTGGAAGCAGCAGCCAATCCGGCGCGGACCCGAGATCTGTTCTTCGTTGCCGACGGCAGTGGCGGGCATGCCTTCACCGAGACCTACGATCAGCACCAAAAGAACGTGGCGAAGCTCCGTTCGATGGAAAAGCAGATCCAGAACGACACGGTTGAGCCAGCAGACGATCCGCCGCCGCCCGCCGCCAGCGCGCCGCCCGACACCAACCCGACTGCAACCACGCCGCCCAAGCCGCCGGCCAACTCGAAGAAGCCGGCAAGGCCGGCACGGCAGGGCGCGGCGCAGTCGACGACGTCGCCGCCCGTGGTCCAGCGCTGAGTCTGGACGTCGGCCACCGGCACGCGAACGTAATTCCACTTTCAGGGAAATCGGCCTAAGGTCGCACGCGTTCCAGCGAGTCTCACATCTCTTGTCAGAAAGTTTTATGCGATGGCCCTATCGAGCATGACCGGTTTTGCCCGAAGCCATGGCGCGAGCGGCCCCTACACCTTCGAGTGGGAACTGAAGTCGGTCAATGCCAAGGGCTTTGACTTGCGGCTGCGGCTGCCGCCAGGCTGGGACGAGCTTGAGGCCGTGGTGAAGAAGCGCGCGAGCGAAGTGCTGTCGCGTGGAACTGTCTATGCCAATCTCAATGTCAAGCGCGCCAACGCCGTGTCGGCGGTGCGCATCAACGAAGACGTGCTGGCCTCGATCGTGAAGGTCGCGGGCGAACTGGCGCAGAAGATTGACGCGGTGGCGCCGAGCATTGACGGGCTGCTCGGCATCAAGGGCGTGATCGAGGTGGTCGAGCCGGAAAGCGACGAGGCCGAGGACAAGGCGGCAAGAGAGGCCGCCGCGCTGGCCTTCGAGCAGGCGCTGGTCCATCTGGTTGAGATGCGCCGCCGCGAGGGTACGGCGCTCGGGCAAGTGCTGATGCAGCGGATGGACGAGATCGAACAGCTCGCCAAGAAGGCGGAAGCGGCACCGGGCCGCAAGCCGGAGGCGATCCGCGCGCGACTTGCCGAACAGGTCGCGGCACTGCTGGAGGCCTCCGATCGATTCGATGCGGATCGGCTGAACCAGGAAGCGATCCTGATCGCGACCAAGGCCGATATCCGCGAGGAACTCGACCGCATCGCTTCCCACATCGCGCAGGCGCGTGAGATGATCGGCAAGGGTGGGCCGATCGGGCGCCGGCTGGATTTCCTGGCGCAGGAATTCAATCGCGAGGTCAATACCTGCTGCTCGAAATCGAACGATATCGAGCTCACCAATACCGGGCTCGAGATGAAGAACGTGGTCGAGCAGTTCCGCGAGCAGGTTCAGAATCTGGAGTGAGGCATGACGGCGGCCCAAGGTGAGGCCCAAGGAGAGGCTCAAGGGTTTGACGGGGTCGAGCGGCGCGGCCTGATGTTCGTGCTGTCGTCGCCGTCGGGCGCCGGCAAGACCACGCTGTCGCGCATGCTAGTTGCCGAGACGCCTGCGCTGCAGATGTCGGTATCGGCGACCACGCGTCAAAAACGGCCAGGCGAGGTCGAGGGCAGAGACTACTATTTTGTCAATCAGACCCGCTTCGATGAAATGGTCGCAAACGGTGAATTGCTCGAATATGCGATGGTGTTCGGCAATTGCTACGGAACCCCGCGTGCTCCGGTCGAGGCTGCGCTTTCATCGGGTAAGGATGTGCTGTTCGATATCGATTGGCAAGGCACGCAGCAATTGCGCAGCCGTTCGCCGAACGACGTTGTCAGCGTGTTTATCCTTCCACCTTCGGTGGCGGCGCTGGAGCAGCGCTTACATACACGCGCACAGGATTCTGACGAAATCATTCGAGGTCGAATGAAAAAGGCCGGCGACGAGATGAGTCGTTTCGACGCTTACGACTACATCGTCGTCAATGATAACATCGGGATCGCCTTCGAATCTGTTAAATCGATCCTACGAGCAGAGCAACTCAAGCGCGAACGACAGATTGGTCTAACGGAGTTCGTGCGCAGCCTGCGGCGCCAGCTCGAGAAGTAATCAATTAGGCGGTCGCGCTTTTCGCCAGACGCGCCAGCATTTCCTTGATCTCCCGCTGCGTATCTTCAAACGAGGGCTCTGGCTGTTCCGCTTCGATGCGAGGCGCTCGCGGCGGTTCGACCGGACGCGGCGAACTCTCCTTGTGCTGGGCGGCCAGTTGCGGGGCGCGCTCGGCATGATCGCGGTCCCAGGGCGCACGCCATTCATTGTCGACCTCGTAGGGCGGTGCGCCCGTACGGTTGAGCCGGAAGATGAGGCCGCCGACCAGGCCGGCGAGCGCAAGTGTGCCTGCCATGATGAACAACAGCGTCGAGGTTGATTGCTTCTCAACCGTCGAATGCGCGGTTGCGGCGGGTGCCGGCGGCGGCGCGGGTTGCGGCGCCGCCTCGGGCTCTTCCTGTGGGCTCACGGCCGTATCGGCGGCGGCGACCTTGCTGCCACCAGATGCGGCCATGCTCGATTGGTCAAGCCAGCGTGCCGAAACCAGCGAGCCGGAGGCGGGTGCGCCGACGGAGGGGGGCGCGTTGTCGAGGGCGGAGGCGGGCTTCTGTTTGGTGTCCGCCTGCGATGAAGTCAGCTCAGCGCGCGCATCTGCGACCGACGGGCTGATGCTGGCCGCCGGCTGGGGCGGGTTGCCGGCTTCGGCCGGCGGCGGGGATTCCTGCTGTACAGGCGCGGCCTTCGCCGCCTTGCTGCTCCCTTCGCGGACATACCAGCATTTGCGCTTGGTGGAGCGCTCAAGGCGATAATACCAATGGCTTCCTGCAGGCGCGGTCCCCTGTGGAGCCGACAGGCAACTGTCGGCAGTCTTGGCGCTGTCGGCACTCTCGGTACCGTTTTCCGCTCCGGCGGTGAAGCTGGCACCCGCCAGCATCGTAGCAACAAGTGCTGAAATGAATTGGGCGGTACGCTTTGACATCTACATCCCCGATAACACCGGCTACCCCTTAACCCCTAACTCTCGGTAGGAAGTTGGGTGGCAATGCGCCGCAAATCCGGAGCGGGTGGGGCTTAATTGCGGCTCGCCGGCCGCCTCAATTGCGGCAGATCGGGGCACTCGGGGATGCACCGACAGCTATTGCTTTGAAGCGGTCCAGCGGCCGACCCAGCAGTCGGACTGGCGAAAACTTCCCGAGCCGGAACGGCTTGAGATGCGGCCGGTGCTGATCAAGGTGATCCAGTTGGCAGCACAGTTCGGACCGATGCTGCCGTTCTGGCCTATATCGTGATCTAGTTCTTCAGGACGATGCGTCCGACGACCTTGCCCGCGCGCAACTGGTCGATCCACTTCTGGACGTCGGCCATCGGTTCTTCCCGCATCGGCGTCGGCTTGATCTTGCCGGCGCGCGCGAGCGCCATCAATTCCTGGGCCTCGGCCAGCGTTCCCACCATGAAGCCCTCGATGGTCATGCGCTTGTAGACCCATTGCACCATCGGCAGGCTGAAAGTACCGCCCATCAGGCCGGAGACCACGATCTTGCCGCCGCGCGCCAGCACGGAGACTGCGAACGCCATGGACTTCTCGTTGCCGGCGAAATCGACGACTTCGTCAAATCCGCCTTCGGTCTCTTTCAGGATACGCTTGAAGACATCGGGCTCGGCCGGGTCGTAGGCGACTGCTGCACCGTTCTGCAGCGCAGTCTCGCGCGCGGCCGGGCTGAGGTCGGCAACCGAGATCGGTTGCTTGAACATCGCCTGCGCGAACGAGAGCCCCATCATGCCGACGCCGCCGAGGCCGATCAGCAGCAGGTTGCGCTTCCGCGGGCGATCCACCAATCGTTTCAGCGCACCGTAGGCGGTGATGCCTGAGCACATCAGCGTGGCCGCCTGATTGATCGGCAGCGGATCGTAGTCGAGCAGGTATTTTGCATCGGGCACCAGCACATGGCTAGCGAAGCCGCCATCGATGGACACGCCCAGGAAACGCTGCTTGACGCAGAGGTTCTCGTCGCCGTTCAGGCAATCGCGGCACTGGCCGCAGCCGATCCACGGAAAAACGGCCTTCTTTTTCCCGATCAGGTCAGCCGGAACATCGGGACCGGCTTCCGCGACGACACCCGCGATTTCGTGGCCGAGCGTGAAGGGCAGGGTCATGCCGCGTGTGGTGTCGAGCTTCTTGCCGCCGCCGAGATCGGCGTAACCATCCTGGATGTGCAGGTCGGAATGGCAGAGACCGCAACGCTCGATGCGGACCAGGACTTCGCGTCCTTGCGGCTTCGGCGTCTCGACGATGGTCTCGCACAACGGCGCATCAAATTTGACGAGGGACTGGCGTACCATTTGCGCCATGGCGTTCACTCCTTAGGCAATGTTCGATGTTGTGTTTCGTATATTGGCCAATTCACGAGCCATGGCAACAAAGCCGGAGATGGGAATAGTTTCGGCGCGGCGGGTGGTATCGATATTTGCCGCCGCAGCGAGCCGGGCTGGATCGACCGAAAGCGACTTCAGGCTCTGGCGCAGCATCTTGCGACGCTGGCCGAAGGCTGCGGCCGCCACCTGTTCCAGCGCGCGCCGTTCGCAAGGCTCGGGCGCGGCGCGTGGTATCAGTCGTACCAGCGACGAGGTGACCTTCGGCTGCGGCACGAAGGCCGACGGCGAAATGTCGAACAGGAGCTTTGTTTCGGCGCGCCAGTTGGCGAGCACGGCAAGCCGGCCATAGGCCTCGCCGTTCTCCTGCGCGACGATCCGCTCGGCGACCTCGCGCTGGAACATCAGCACCATCATGTCGTACCAGGGCGGCCAAGGTTCGATCGACAGCCAGTCGACCAGAAGCTGGGTCGCGATGTTGTAGGGCAGGTTGGCGACGATCTTTGCCTTGCCGCCATCGAGCAGGGGGCGGGGATCGAACTGCTGCGCGTCGGCATGCACGATCTCGAGTCGTCCCGGGTATCGCTTGACGATGTAGTCGAGCGCAGCCAGCGCCCGTTCGTCGCGCTCGATGGCAATCACGCGTTTGGCGCCGAGCGCGAGCAGCGCCCGGGTCAATCCGCCTGGGCCGGGGCCGACCTCGATCACGGTCGAGTCCTCGAGCGGACCCGCGGCGCTGGCGATCCGCGCGGTGAGATTGAGGTCGAGCAGGAAATTCTGGCCCAGTGACTTGCGCGCCGACAAGGAGTGTTCGCGAATGATGTCGCGCAGCGGCGGCAGATCGTCGATCGCGCTCATTCAGGCGTTGTCGCGGCCATCCTCGCGGCCAGCCGCAGCGCCGCGATCAGGCTCGACGGATTGGCGCGACCGGTGCCGGCGATGTCGAATGCCGTGCCGTGATCCGGCGAGGTCCGGATGAACGGTAGGCCGAGCGTGACATTGACCGCGTCATCAAACGCAATGGTCTTGATCGGGATCAGCGCCTGGTCGTGATACATGCAGATCGCGCAGTCATAGGTGGCGCGCGCGCCTTGTGGAATAGCGTGTCCGCCGGCAGCGGTCCGCGGACGTCGATACCTTCGCTGCGCAGAATCTCGACAGCCGGCGCCACGATCTCGATATCTTCGGTGCCGAGCGTGCCGTCTTCGCCGGCATGCGGATTGAGGCCCGACATTGCGAGGCGCGGGCGGGAAAGCCCGAAGCGTGCCTTCATGTCGGCCACCACGATGCGGGCCGTCGAGACGATCAAGTCCGTCGTGAGCAATGCAAGCGCTTCGCGCAGCGAAAGGTGGATCGTCACGGGCACGACGGCGAGTTCGGGCGACCACAGCATCATCACGGGCTGCGGCGCGACCCCGTCCTTGGCCGCGAGCTCGGCCAGGAATTCGGTATGGCCGGGGTGACCGAAGCCAGCGCGATAGAGCACGTTCTTGGCGATCGGGTTGGTGACGACAGCGGCGGCCTTGCCGGCCATGACGTCGGCGACCGCGCGCCGGATCGAGGACAGCGCGGCATCCGCGCTGGTCGCATCCGGCGTGCCGGGCCGCGCCGTCGCCGGCTTGCCGGCCGGAACGACAGGCAAGGCTCGCGCGAACGTGCTAAGCGCCTCTTCGGGGGAGGCGTCGGCAAGCTCGACCGCAAGGCCAAGACGGTGAGCACGCTCAGCGAGAAAATCGCGGTCGCCGAGCAGGTAAAACGGCGGAAGCTTCAGTTCATCACGCCGCAACCACGCGGCAAGCGCAATGTCGGGGCCAATACCTGCGGGTTCGCCGGATGTCAGCGCGAGGGGCTTCGACATCATCAGCGATATTCGATCATGGCCGCTTTGCGGACTTCCTGCAGATAGGATTTCGATTTCGCCTCATATTTCTGGGCGTACATCTTCTCGCGGATTTCCCTCTTCTTCGGCGAGTCGATCATGGTGGTCTTGCGACCGCACAGCACGACCATCTCCACGCCCTGCTTGGTGATCTCCGGCGGGGTCAGATGGCCGATCGGCGTCTTGTCGAGCACCTCGCGAATGCTCGGCGGGATATCGCCGGAAGTCTTGGTCACGGTGTCGCGGATCGCCGCGTTCGGTATGGTCTTGAAATAGGAGTTGGCCTCGTCGCAGCTCGTGATGCGCTCGCGCAGCCCCTCGGCTTCCTTCTTGCGCGCCTCGATCAATGCCGGCGTGGAGCCGCGCGGCACGATCAACACGATCGGCTGCATCTTGTATTCGAACGCTTCGACCTCGGTCTTTTCGCCGCCTTCCTGCGCGGCGGCCGCGACATCCTTCTCGCCGACCTGGAGGCTTTCCTTGTAGCGGCCACGCACGAGGCTGGTCCAAACCATGTCGGCCCTGATGCGGGACTTGAGCGTGTCGGCGCGAATGCCCTGGCTCTCCAGCGACCTCGTCAGTTGCTCCGACGAGATCCGCATGCGCGCGCTCATCGCGGAATAGGATTGCTCGATGTCGGAGGAGGAGGGGTCGACGCCGAATTTCTTGGCTTCCTTGATCTTCACCTTTTCGTCGATCAGTTCCTCGATCACGTCCTGCCGCGTCGACTGCTTGTGGGTGGTCAGGAAGTTCAGCTTGGTGCGCTGCTCGATGTCGTAATTGGTGATCGGCTCGCCATTGACCATGACGGCTACGGTCTGCGCTTTCAGCGGCGAAGTGCCGCAGAGCATCAACGCGAGCGCGATGGCGCAAGCGGGAGCGAGGGCCGAAAGGCGATGGGGCAAGGTCGTCATGGTCATCTCAGCTATATGGTCATGTCAGCCATATCAACCGATCCGCACCGAATTTCGGCGCTGCGGATCACGCTCTACTAATAGCCGCTTCCGCTGTTCGTCGTCGTCGTCGTCGCGATCGTCCGCAGCCCGATTTGGAACATGTACGTGGTGCTGAGGATTGGCGGCGACGAGGGGGTGGAGTAGTTGTATGACCTGACAATGTTTGCGGCCAGCACGAAACAGTCGTCCACATAGCCGGCGCCGATGACGTACTGGTTGATCTTGTTCGCTTCAAGGTCCCAACGCGCCGAGCCGGACACCACCCAGTTCGAGGCGACCTTGACCGAGGCGCTGGTCAGGATGCCTTCGCGACGGGTGAGATAGCCGAGTTCCGGTTGGGCCGCGTAGTTGCCGTAGAGCAGGCTGACCGACCAACGATCGAAGTTTGCGCGTCCCTCGGCCTCGAAGCGGTTGATGTTCCAGGTCGCCTCGTCCATCCGCGAGCGGACGCTGAACGTGTAGGTCCGGTTGGGCGAATAGCTGACGCTGCCGACATAGTCGGATGCGGCATGCTGCAGGCCCGAATCGAGGCCGGTATTGGTCGCATCGGCGACCGCGAACGAGTTCAGGCCGAACAACTGGTAGGACTGTCCGAACAGCACCTTGACGGCACCGCCCCGATCGAACTGGGTGGTCGCCTGCACGCCGACGTTGGCACGGCCGCCGCCCTCGACACGGTCGTAGCCGGAGAACTTGTCGACGGAGAACAGGTTGCTGGTGTCGAACACGAGGCTCTGCGCGTCCTCGTTCGGCAGCTTGCCGGCATAGGTCTCGTTCGGGCGGATGATGACCTGCGCCATCGGCTCGAGCGTGGTGGTGCCCCACGGCTGCACGTTGATGAACGGGTACCGATATTCAAGGCCGATGGTCGGCATCGCGCGCAGCGCCTGCGTCTCGCCGACGGGAAGGAAGTTCGAGACACCAGGCTGGTTCGAGATCGAGGCATCGATCGCGTCGGCGCGAAGGATCGCGAACGGTGTCCAGATCTGGCCGATCGGGTCGGTGTACGATCGCCGCCATTGAGCTTCGGCCGTCAGGCGCGTGTAGGTGCCGGGGAAGCCGCGCAGCAGGCACTGCGAGGGCATCCGGGCCAGCGGATCGGCGGATGCCGTGGTGCACAGGCCGGCGGTGTTGGCGAGCGTCGTGATCGGGTCGAAGACCGCCTGGTCGCGCGTCAGGCTGGTGAAGTTCACCTTGTAGCCGAACTCGCCGCCGAAGATCGGGCTGTTGATCACATTGTTATAGTCGATCACCGGATGGACCACTGGCACCTGGCTCTGGTTGCCAGAGTAGCTCAGGTAATAGATCGTGCGCGCATCGAAGAAGCTGCGATTGCCGACGCCGGTCAAGTAGAGCTGCGAGATCGCTTCCGTCGGCAGGCTCAGGAACGACGCGTAGGGGTCCCGGTACTGGCCAAGCCGATAGTCCTGGAAGAAGAAGTAGTCGGAGAGGAGTACGCCGTCCCAGCCCCAGACCCACTTGTCGTTGATCGCGAACTGGCCCCTGGTATCGATGCCGCCGCGGAACTGGCGGTCGCCCGGCTGGTTGGCGAAGGCGCCGGGGTCGAGCTGGTCGATGCCATAGGCGCGGATCGAGTAGGAGCCGTCCAGCAGGCGCTGGCGGAATTCACCCTGCAACAGGACGCCCTGGCGCGTCGTAAAGCGCGGGTTGAACGTCGCGTCATAGTCGGGCGCGAGCGCGAAATAATAGGGGATCTCGACGCCGTAGCCATAGGCCGTCGCCTGGCTGGGGCTCGCCATCAGGAAGCCGCTCTTGCGCTTCACCGTCGGGTCCGGAGTCGAGAAGTAGGGCATGTACGCCAACGGAACGCCGAAGAATTCGAGCTGGGCGTTCTCGAAATAGAGCATCTTCTCGGTCTGGTTATGGATGATGCGGGCGCCCTTGACCTGCCATAGCGGCGGCTTCTTCGGGTCGTCCTTGCACGGCGCGCAGGCCGTATAGACGCCATTCTCGAACACCGTGTAGTTGCCAGCGGAGCGGTCGGCACGGGTCGCCGCCATGCGCGTCTGATCCTCGGTGTCGACGCGCAGCGAATCGACGAAACCATCCCGGTAATCGTCGCTGAGATCCATGATGTTGGCGTAGGTGATCTTGCCCTGCGCATCCGTGAAGCGGATGTTGCCCTCGGCATGCAGACGCTTGGTCTTCTGGTCGTAGATGACCTTGTCGGCCTCGACGCTGGTGCCGTTGTAGAACATCTGCACGTTGCCGACCGCGGAGACGCGCTGATTGTTGTAGTCGTAATCGACTTCGGTCGCCTGCACAAGCATCTGCCCGTCATTCCGGGGCGGGGCCGGAGTCGGTTTCGGCGGCCGCGGATTGTAGGTGAAGCTCTGCGCGGCGGCGGGCGTCGTCAGGCCAGCGCCGATCGTCGCCGTAAGAATGAATCCAACGGTCAAGGTTAGTAGGAAGCCGGCCAAGCGAGTCCGCTGACGGCGCACGGTACTGCGCCGCCTGAACGCAGGCGACTCCAACTGGCGGGCGGCGACAACGGCCACTACCCGTCCTCCTGATATAGCAAGGCCAAGAAACCGGTGAGGCCACCCACGCACACAGGCAACCACGCCGCAGCGATGGGATGCATCAACTCAGCCTTGCTCAAATCTTCAGTTACTTTCGAAAGCACGTAGAGCAGAAAGCCCGCACCCACGCCACTTAAAACCATCTTTTGCACGCCGCCGAACCGGAAGAAGCGCAAGCTGACCGAAGCGGCCAAAAGCACCATCGCAGCCAGCAAAAACGGCTGTGCAATGAGCTTGTGATACTGCAGCCGGTAGCCGGCGGTCGCGAAGCCCGAGCTCTCCGACGAGCGGATGTAGTTCGGTAGTTGCCAAAACGACACAGTTTCCGGGGTGGAAAAGCTGTTGCGGACCTGGGCCGGGGTCAGCGTCGTGGCCAGGTAGAAGCTCTCCTGGTCGATCGGAGGCTTGTCGAGGGAGTATCGACGTACTCCTTTGAACACCCAGCGGCCCTCTTCGAGCGAGGCTTCGCGAGCTTCGATTCGCTCCTTGAACTGCAGGCTGGTGTCGAATCGGAATACGGTCAGCCCGGTCAGGCGCACGCCCTGCTGCTCGCTGCGGGCGGCGTTGATGATCGACTGGCCATCGCTGTTGACCTGGTTGAGCCAGAAGCCAGAGGCGTCCTGGATGCCGCCGCCGGGCGCCGAGCCGAACAGCTCAGCTTCCATCTGCTTGGAGAGCTCGCGCAGGTTTGCCGACATCGGATTGTAAGCGGTGGTCGCCGCGATCCCCAGCACGATCGCGCTCGCCAGCGCGGGGGAGATGAACTGCCAGGCCGAAACGCCGGCGGCGCGCGCGACCACGAGCTCGAGCCGGCGCGACAGCGCGAGATAGCAGGTCATGGCCCCGATCAGCACGCAGAACGGCATCAGCTTCTCGAGTAGCTGCGGGACGCGGAACAGCGAGGTCTCGGCGACCGTGATCGCGGAGGCCGTGACCAGTCCGGAGGTCTTGCGCACCATCTCGATGTAGTCGACGAGGACGAGCAGCACGAAGATGCCGACGAACACGCCGACGGCCGAGATCACGAAGCGGCCGGCGAAATAGCGCCCGAGTGTGTTGGTGACCATGCTCATGCGGTGGCCGGCCTTCCGAACAGGCGGGCGATCCGCGCATTCGACTTGTTGATGGCCTCGATCAATCCGGGCGGCGGCTCCACCACCACGCCGCCGATGATCATCCAGAGCCCGACGCCGATGCCAGCGAGCAGCATCAGATATTGTGCGCCGACCGCAAGCGACGATTTCACCGCCATCACCGAGCAGGCGAATCCAGCCATGCGCAGGCCAAGCACCGCGAGAACCGAGCCGCCGATCGAGAAATTGCGACTCTGGCGCGTCGTGCGCGGCGCGCCCAGAAAGGCGAATGTGAGTGCGGCAAATGCGAACGGATAGATCGGCGCCATGAAGCGGTCGTGCAATTCGGCGCGGAACTGGCCGGATAGTTGATCAAAGGTCGGATCATCAGCCGCGGGCCAGATCAATTCCCACAGATATCGCTCGCGAATCCCCAGCGTGACGTCGCGCTGGTTGGAGAATTTCGACATGTCGAACGCGTAGCGGCCGAAGGCGACGAGGGCAGGGTCGCGCTTGCCGGCTTCGAATCGCTGCAGATTGCCGTCCTCCAGCACCAGATACGAACCATTCTCGTTCTTCAGCACCGTGCCATGGTCGGCGATGATCGTGACGCGCTCCTTGGGATCGCGGCGATCGTCGACAAAGATGCCGCCGAGCACGCCGCCCGGCAGGCGTTCACGAATCCGAATCGTCAGGTTCTGGTCGAGCTGGGCGAAGCGGCCCGGCTGGAGGATGTTGGTGAGTACGTCGGCGGTGATCTCCGCGTCCCATTGCTTGATGCGCCGCATGCCGTCGGGCGCGAGATAGGCGCCGATGAAGGCGACCAGCGCGGCGACCACGCAGGTGGCATAGAAGAAGGGACGGAACAGCCGGAATGGCGAAAAGCCCGCGGCGTTCATCACGATGATCTCGGAATCGGTCGCGAGCTTGTTCAGCGTGTGCGAGACCGCGATCATCAGCGCGATCGGCGCGATGATCAGGACGAGTGCCGGAATCACCAGGCTAGTGATGCCGAGGAAGGTGATGATGGTCTGACCCTGGCTGGTCATCAGGTCGATGCCGCGCAACGCCTGAGTAATCCAGATCACGCCGGTGAGGCTGATCAGGACTACCGCAAACGACGCGAGCGTCGTGCGGAAAATATACCTGTCAATCGACCCCATCCCGTTACCGCAAGATCCCACTTGGCACGCCAAAACGCACGGCTTCCCGACCAATCCCTTCCAAGGGCTCCCCTTTTGGCCGTGCCGCTTATCCGTCCAGCCGTCACTCTCTCATTACCATCCCTTTGATCCGTCAACAAAATGGCTGAGCCAAGGCACGTCTTCCATATGGTTAATTATTCCCCTTTGTGGCGTTCCAGCCACGCCGCGCTTGGCAGTGCGGCGGCTGGCAGGCCATAGTGTTGATCAACCCCGGGGCTGACCGATCTGGACGGCCGCGAACCGACATTCCACCTACTACCCACGCCAGCCGGCTCCTGCCTGCGACAGCTCTGATTCTGGAGGAATTTGCCTATGTCCGACGCCGTAAAGGTCGGCTTTGTCCCGTTTTCCGCGCCCGTCAGGGGCCTGATGGTGGTGTTTTGCGACGAGGCACTGAAGTTCGGCGCGGCGACCGACAAGGCGCTTGGGAAGGCGGCGGAGACGGTCAAGCGGGCGCCGCGGCCAACCAGTTCAAGGGCAAGAGCGGCGCGATTCTCGACATCCTGGCGCCGGAGGGAATCAAGGTCGAGCGCCTGATCGTTGTCGGAACCGGCAAGGCGTCGGCGCTAAAGGAGAAGGATTTTCTCAAATTCGGTGGCGTCGCTGCCGGCAAGCTGAACGTGGCGACCGATACCGTCACAGTGATGGCCGAGTTGCCCGAGGGCGCGATGAAGGCGGAGCAGGCGGCGGCGATCGCCTCCGGTATCCGGCTCCGGGCCTATAAATTCGATCGCTACAAGACCAAGAAGAAGGACGGCGAGAACGAGCAGGTGCGCGCCGATGTCTCGATCGCGGTCGACGATGTCGCCGCCGCGAGGAAGGCGTTTGCGCCTGATGCCTCCATTGTCGAGGGCGTCGTCATTGCGCGCGACCTCGTGAACGAGCCGCCGAACGTGCTCTATCCGGAGGAGTTCGCACGCCGCGCCAGCCAACTCCGCAAGATCGGCGTCGACGTCGAAGTGCTCGACGTCAAGGCGATGACCAAGCTCGGAATGGGCGCGCTGCTCGGCGTCGCGCAGGGTTCGGCGCGGCCAGGCCGCGTGGTGATCATGCGCTGGAACGGCGGCAAGAAGAGCGAGCAACCGGTGGCTTTCGTCGGCAAGGGCGTCTGCTTCGACACCGGCGGTATCTCGATCAAGCCGGCCGGAAGCATGGAGGACATGAAGGGCGACATGGGCGGCGCGGCCTGCGTGGTCGGGCTGATGCATGCGCTGGCCGCGCGCAAAGCCAAGGTCAACGCGGTCGGCGCCATCGGCCTTGTCGAGAACATGCCCGACGGCAACGCGCAGCGTCCCGGCGATATCGTCAAGTCGATGTCGGGCCAGACCATCGAGATCATCAACACCGACGCCGAAGGCCGGCTCGTGCTTGCCGACGTGCTCTGGTATGTGGCGAAGAAATTCAAGCCGAAGTTCATGGTTGATCTCGCGACGCTGACCGGAGCGATCATGGTCGCGCTCGGCACCGAGCATGCCGGCCTGTTCTCCAATAATGACGAGCTGGCCGATCGGCTTATCAAGGTCGGGCAGGAGACCGGCGAGCGGGTGTGGCGCATGCCGCTCGGCTCCGAATACGACAAGCTGATCGATTCGCAGTTCGCCGACATGAAGAATACCGGCGGCCGCCATGGCGGCTCGATCACCGCGGCGCAGTTCCTGCAACGTTTCGTCGACGGCACGCCCTGGGCGCACCTCGATATCGCGGGAACCGCGATGGGCGCGCCAAAAACCGACATCAACCAGAGCTGGGGCTCGGGCTATGGCGTTCGCCTGGTGGAACGCCTGGTCGCGGACTACTACGAGGCCAAGAAATAGCCTGATATGACCGAGGTCCTGTTCTACCATCTGCAGGGGATGTCGCTGGAGAGCGTGCTGCCGCCGCTGCTCGAGAAATCGCTGGAGCGCGGCTGGCGCGTGGTCGTGCAATCGACGTCACCGGAGCGCGCCGAGGCGCTCGACGCGCACTTATGGACCTACAGCGACGATTCCTTCCTGCCGCATGCCACCTGGCGTGTTGCCGATGCATCGGATCAGCCGATCATCCTTTCGATCGACGACGGTAATCCGAACCGCGCCAATGTGCGCTTCCTGGTCGACAACGCGGCGATGCCCGAAGATAGCGGCAGCTATGAGCGGCTGGTGCTGGTGTTCAACGGCGACGACGCCGAAGCCGTGGCGGCGGCGCGTGCGAGCTGGACCGCCTGCAAGGCGCGCGGATTCGATGTGACCTATTGGCAGACCGATGAGCGGGGCCGCTGGCAGCGCCGGCAATAGAAGGTTGCGGAATTAATGATAATTTGCACTTTGTGTCCCGGAGTCGGCGCCCAGCCACGGTCATGCCGCAAAGGGATGCTCGGACAAACATTTTAGGGCAAAGGCGCGCGCCGCGCGTAAGGCTTGGGGTATCGCTTCGCGCAAAAAAGCGCGGCGGGACAAGAGGGTAGAGACGGGAGCCCAATCGATCGTGCGAGATGGAACACTTATTCGGAAACCGCTGGTGGCCCTGCTGCTGCTTGCGCCGGTCATCTCCGGCTGTTCCGGCGGCTCGAATATTTTCGGGGGCTCGGATATTTTCTCGAGGGATGCCGAGTGGTTCTCGCGGCCTGGCCGGGTGTTCATCCGCAACATTTCGATCGAGACCCCGCCGCTGACGCCGACCAAGCCGGTCACCGCAGAGGACATGGTCAGCGCCGAGGGCGGATGCCCGGGCATGGCGCCGGCGGGGCCTGC